>JAFWRQ010000025.1 GCA_017519865.1 Bacteroidales bacterium
GAGGACGAGATTCGAACTCGTGGTACAGAATTACCCGTACGTCGGTTTAGCAAACCGGTGGTTTCAGCCACTCACCCACCTCTCCAGTTCCACGCGGCGGAGATTCCGGTCGGGACTGCAAATATACGAAGAAAAAGTATTATTGCAAGATTTTGAGCAATTCGTTTTCGAATATGTCACTGGCGACGATGCGGTAGTGGGGATGGTACGCTTCGGAGAATTCTTCACTGTGGTGCATGATGAGGTGCCCGGCGCCGACGAGGGAGTCGAGCGCAGCGAGATCGGCTCCGGCGCCGGGGATGTCCGGGAAGCGGCGCTTGATGACGGCAGCGACCCGGTGCCATTTCTTGACCCAGGCCTTTTCGGAGGCGATATTGCCTTCGTTGGCGCTGCGCACGAAGGCGTTGAGGAGCGTCTCCTCGTCGATGAGGCCGTCAAGGACGACAGAGAGGTCCACGCGTACGAAGTTGTGCCTGTCTCCGACGGGGACAAATCGTGCCTGGGGCTTGGTGTAGCGGGCGCTGTCGAGGTCGTCACGGTACTCCTGCAGTTCGGAGAGGAGGTATGCCCTGGCCGATTCGGGGTCGGGGATGATGTGCCCGGGGCCGAGGTTGTCCTGGCAGAAGTCCTTGTAGATATCGGTGACGCGCGTCTCGGGATACCGGGAGAGTTGCGAGGCGATGGCGTCCTTGATGGCAACCTGCTGGCAGGCGGCGAGGAGGAATAGCGATAAGGCGGCGGCGATCCGCAAGAAGCTGGCGTTGTGCATAGAGGGGTTGTTTTCGTTCGTCGATGCAAATATACTCAAAGTCAGCCTTTCGAGAACAAAAACGCATTGTTTGTTCTTGAATCGACGCTCTCACCCCAGAATAAGAACAAATCCACCCGTTTTGTTCTTCAAGCAGATTGAAACAAGAACAGAATCGTTAAATCTGTTCCTGAAACGGATGAGCCAGTGCGAGAAAAGAACAAAACCCGGCAGTTCGTCCTGCAATTCGTTCAGTTCATCGGGAAAAGCGGTATAATCGGAGTCAATTAATTGACATTCTTATTATATTTGTCTCAACAAGGGCACGGCCGGTGTTGCCAAGCGCCGCGGTGACCTTGGAGACTAACCGCATTCTGATATGAAAGCTAGATTTACCGTTGAATACCACACGCAGTGGGGCGAGGACCTTTACCTGGTTTGCCAGGGGAAGAAGTACGCCATGGAGTATTGCAAGGGCGGTTTCTGGACCGTCGAGATCGACAAGTTCACCGGCGCCATGCTGCTGGACTACACGTACGAAGTCGTGCGCGACGGGCTTGTGGTGCGCCAGGAGTGGAAGCACCACAGCCGTCAGGCGAAGCGGGGCGAGACGTCGTTCCGCGATGCGTGGAACGACGTGCCCCCGGGAGGCAACGGCTTCCTGCGCGAGCACTCGACCGCGCTCTTCGACAAGAAGGGTTTCCGCGGGGCGGGCACGGCCATCCCGGTGTTCGCGCTGCGCAGCAACGACGATTTCGGCGTAGGCGAGTTCTACGACCTGAAGCAGATGGCCGACTGGGCGGCGATGACCGGCCAGACCGTGCTGCAGTTGCTTCCTATCAACGACACGACGATGACCCACGAGTGGATGGACTCCTATCCGTACAACGCCAACTCTACGTTCGCCCTGCATCCGCAGTTCATCAATCTGCCGGCGGCTGGTGTGAAGGTGACGCCCGCGTTCAAGAAGCAGCGGGCTGAGTTGAACAAGCTGGAGAAGATCGACTACGTCAAGGTCAATCAGGCGAAGACTAAACTGCTCAAGGCGGTCTTCGCGGGGCCGGAGGGCGAGAAGGTGCTCGCGAGCGAGGCCTACAAGGATTTCTTCGCCGCCAATGCCCACTGGCTGCTGCCGTACGCCGTTTTCTGCGCCCTGCGCGACGAAAACGGCACGCCGGACTTCTCGCAGTGGGGCCCGTACGCGAAGTACAGCCTTAAGAAAGCGAAGGACTACTATGCAGCCCACAAGTCCGAAGTGGACTACCACTGCTTCGTGCAGTACCATCTCGACAAGCAACTTAAGGAAGTCTGCGCCTATGCTCACGGCAAGGGCGTTGTGTTCAAGGGCGACCTGCCCATCGGCATCAGCCGGACGAGCGTGGACGCCTGGTGCCACCCGGACCTCTTCAATATGGACTCGCAGTGCGGCGCACCGCCGGATGCTTTCGCTGCCGACGGCCAGAACTGGGGATTCCCGACGTACAATTGGGACAAGATGGCCGAAGACCATTACGCCTGGTGGAAGAGCCGCCTGGGCAAGATGGCTGAATACTTCGATGCTTTCCGCATCGACCATATCCTCGGTTTCTTCCGCATCTGGGAGATCCCCGTGCCGGAGAAGAGCGGCCTTATGGGCCACTTCAGCCCGGCCCTGCCTTACGCAGAGGAGGAGATCAGGCAGAAGGGCCTTCCGTTCGACGGGCTTTTCCTTGAGGACCCGCACCACAAGGGCTACTGGCATCCGCGCATCTCGTCGCAGTTCACCGAGGCTTATGAGCGCCTGAATGACTGGCAGAAATGGACCTACAACGACATGTACGACCATTTCTTCTACCACAGGCACAACGAGTTCTGGAAGCAGCAGGCCCTGCGCAAGCTGCCGGAACTGCTGGGCGCGACCGGCATGCTCGCCTGCGGTGAGGACCTCGGCATGATCCCTGCCTGCGTTCCGGAAGTGATGGAGTCGCAGCGCATCCTTTCTCTGGAGATCCAGCGTATGCCGAAGGACCCGAAGCAGACCTTCGCCATTCCTTCGGAGTATCCTTATATGAGCGTCTGCACGACCTCCACCCACGATATGAGCCCGCTGAGGGCGTGGTGGGAGGAGGAAGACCGCGGCACCATCCAGCGTTACTACAACGAAGTGCTGGGCCGCGGCGGCGAGGCTCCGGCTGAGTGCACGCCCGAGATCTGCGAGCAGATCATCGCGCAGCACCTCGCCTCGCCCGCGATGTTCACAATCCTGCCCCTGCAGGACTGGCTGGGAATGGATGCCGAACTGAGGTTCAAGGATCCGGCCGAGGAGCGCATCAACGTTCCGGCCATCTGCCCTTACTACTGGCGCTACCGCATGCACCTGACGCTTGAAAACCTCCTGTCACAGAAGGCTTTCAACGACAAGGTAAAGAAGATGGTGGAGGATAGCGGAAGGTAGTTATCCGAGCCAGGCGAGGAAATCGTCCACACGGGCCCGGGCCACCGTCATCTCGAACGGAGGCCCGGGCTCGGCGTCTATCCGCAGCCTCCCGCCGAACTGGCGGGTGACGCTGCGGATGGCCGGCATCGATACGATGCAGCCCCGCGAGATGCGGAAGAATTTCCTGGGGTCGAGTTCCGCCGCGATGGTGTCCAGCGACGCGTCAACGATGTAGTGCGCGCCGCTGGTGTCAGCCAGATAGTTGTATTTGTCCTTGGAATAGAAATAGGCGATGTCGGATGTCTTGACGGGTATTATGCGTTCTCCGACGCTGACGACGAAGCGCTCCTTGTATTCCGGCTGCTCCCTGCGACCGAGGGCTTGCATCAGGGCATCGACGTCGACGCCGCCGCTCCGCTCGCGGCAGCGGTCGACAGCCCTGTGCAGCGCCGCCGGATCTATCGGCTTGAGCAGATAGTCCACGCTGCCGGCCTCGAAGGCCTTGACCGCGTAACTGTCGTAGGCCGTGGTCATTATGACTTTGGCTGTGATCCTTTCCTGACGGAAGATCTCGAAACAGTCTCCGTCCGAGAGTTCCACGTCCATGAAGATGACATCGGCGGAGTGGGCCGGGTCGCGCAGCCAGGCCAGCGTCCCGGCCACGGAAGAGGCCGTCCCAACGACCTCTATGTCAGGGAAACTGGAGGTAAGTGTCCTGGCGAGGTTGTCCCGCGCCATCTTCTCGTCTTCTACGATCAGCGCCTTCATATTTCTCTATATCAGGGGTATTACTACTGTATAATCCTTGTCGGTCATCTGGACGGTGACTTCCTTGCCGGACACGTCCCGGTACTGCTCGCGCAGGTACTTCAGGCCCAGGCCGGTGGAAGGTCCGTTCGAAACCTTGGGGTTAAGGTTGTTGGACACGACTATGCTGTCGTCCTCGCAGCGCACGCCGATGCGCAGGAGTTTGTCTTCGCTGATGGAGTTGTGCTTGGTGGCGTTCTCGATCAGCAATTGGACCGAGCAGGGGACCACGCGCCGCCCCATCTTGTCTTCGGGAATGTCGATGCTGATGTCTAGTCCTTCCGGGAAGCGGACCTTCAGCAGGTCGACGTACTGCTCCACGAACTCCATCTCGTCGCGGAGGGTCACCAGCCGCTCCTGCTCTATGCGGAGCATGTAGCGGTAGATGCCGGCCAGTTTATGGATGTAGGTGGATGCCTGTTCGGTTTTCTCCTCGCAGACGAGACAGTCCAGGATGTTGAGGCTGTTGAACAGGAAGTGGGGGTTCACCTGCTGGCTGAGGTTCATGTAGCGGTACTGGGCCAGGCGCGCCTTCTCCTGGTCCTCGAGCGCCCGCGCATTGATGCGCATGGCGTTCTCGGCCAGGAAGATCAGCGCGCCGAGGCTGAACACGTAGTCGACGATAATGCTCGCCACGATGTTCTCCCTGTCGACGCCTCCGGAGAGTATGAGCAGGATGGTCAGCCTGACGGCGATGACGGTCACGAAGGCCAGGAGCAGCCAGCGCATGCCGCTGCTGTCGGTGACCTGGAACTTGCCTTCGCGGGCCAGCCTGCCGGCTATCATATAGATGCCCCAGCCGACGATCTCTGTCGTGAGGAAGGTGGAGATGGGGTTGATTACGAGAGGGGAGGATGCGGCAAGCCCGACCAGCGAGGATATGCCCTTGGCTATGCCGAAGCCGACTATGTTGACGAGGATCAGGCTGAAAGCCATGAACTTGGCGCTCATCCCGCGCCGCAGGCAGATGATGACTACCAACAGCATCGTGAGCAGGGTCAGGACGATTTCGTCGGTGAGTCCCAGGGCGCGGCATCCGAGCGCCAGTCCTGCGTGCAGGAGGGCGAACAGATGGATTATCAGGGCGTCACGGGACTTCGACATGTTCTGGATGCTGGAGTTTTGGCAATGCTCTTGACAAATATAGTCAATTCGTCCATGAAATAATGCGTTTCGTCGGCAAAAACCGACCGTTCGTCTTTTATAATGTTCGCGCGTGTGAAAAAAATATATACATTTGCCCTATAATGACACTAAAACGTTTAAGATGAACAAACGTAACCTCACCTTCTGGCAGATGTGGAATCTCAGCTTCGGATTTTTCGGAGTCCAGATAGCCTATGCTCTCCAGAGCGCCAACATCAGCCGTATTTTCGCGACGCTGGGAGCGGATCCGCACCAGCTCAGTTTCTTCTGGATCCTTCCGCCGCTGATGGGCATGATCGTCCAGCCCCTCATCGGCAAATGGTCAGACCGGACCTGGTGCCGCATGGGCCGCCGCAAGCCCTACCTGCTCGTCGGAGCGATCGTGGCAGTGCTGGTGATGCTCTTCCTGCCCAACGCAGGCAGCCTGAGCTTCAGTTCGCGCCTGCTGCTGGGGCTTAACGGAGCCATGTGGTTCGGCCTGTTCTCGCTGATATTCCTCGACACTTCCATCAACGTAGCCATGCAGCCCTTCAAGATGATGGTGGGCGACATGGTGAACGAGGAGCAGAAGGGCAAGGCCTATTCCATCCAGTCGTTTCTCTGCAACGCCGGATCCTTCGCCGGCTACCTCTTCCCGATCTTCTTCACGTGGATCGGTATCGCCAACACCGCTCCAGAAGGGGTCGTGCCCGACTCCGTCAAGTGGAGCTTCTACATCGGCGCCCTCATCCTTATCCTCTGCGTTCTCTACACCTTTGCCAAGGTCAAGGAGATGAATCCGCAGGAGTATGCCGAGTTCCACGGCATCGACCTGCAGAAGCAGCAGGAGCAGAAGCACGAGGGCATCATCAGCCTGCTGGCGCATGCGCCCAAGGCTTTCTGGACCGTCGGCCTCGTGCAGTTCTTCTGCTGGTCGGCATTCCTCTACATGTGGACCTACACCAACGGCGCCATCGCCTCCACCGTCTGGGGGACTACCGACGCCGCGTCGGAAGGCTATCAGGCCGCCGGCAACTGGGTGGGTGTTCTGTTCGCCGTCCAGGCCGTGGGCTCCATGCTCTGGGCGCTCCTCATCCCCAAGTTCCGTTCGCATCGCACGGCCTACGTCGTGAGCTTGATCCTCGGAGCCGTGGGATTCATCTCCGTGTTCTTCGTGCATCACCAGTATGCGCTGTTCGTGTCGTTCCTGCTCATAGGCGCGGCCTGGGCGGCTATGCTGGCACTGCCGTTCACCATCCTTACCAACTCCCTCACCGGTGAACACATGGGCGAGTATCTCGGCCTGTTCAACTGCACGATCTGCCTGCCGCAGATCGTCGCGGCCGCCATCGGCGGAGTTGTGCTGCGGCTGGTCGGCGGCGCGCAGGTGAGCATGATGGTAGTCGCGGGCGTGCTGCTGCTGTGCGGCGCCGCCGCGGTCTTTGCCGTCAAGGAAAAGAAAAACTAATATATCACAACCAATGTCTTTATGAAAAGAATCGTAACAAAACTCGTGGGCATCATGCTTCTCAGCCTGGTGACCACCGCTGTGTCCGCTCAAAACGGATATCAGGTCAAGGGTGTAGTTACTGATGCCTTGGGTCCTGTCATCGGTGCGACCGTCATCGAGCAGGGTACCACCAACGGTACCACGACAGGCATCGACGGTGACTTCATCCTTAACGTTGCCAGTGCCAACTCGACGATCGAAGTCAGTTGCATCGGCTACGCCACGCAGACTTTCAAGGCTTCCGAGGTGCCTGCAACCATCCATCTCGAGGAGGACAGCGAGTTCCTCGACGAGGTGGTCGTCATCGGCTACGGTACGGTCAAGAAGAGCGACCTCACAGGTTCGGTCTCGACCGTCAAGGCCGATCAGCTTACGAAAGGTGTCGCAACTTCGCCTACTACCCTGCTCCAGGGTAAGAGCGCAGGTGTCGTAGTCACTTCAGGCGACGGCGCTCCTGGCTCTGGCAACACGATCCGTATCCGTGGCGGCTCTTCACTGAAAGCCAACAACGACCCTCTGATCGTTATTGACGGTCTTCCCATCTCTGAAGTCGGCATCACCGGTGTCGCCGACCAGCTCTCTTCGATCAACCCGAGCGATATCGAGTCGTTCACCGTCCTCAAGGATGCATCTGCTACCGCAATCTTCGGTAGCCGTGCTTCCAACGGTGTTATCATCATCACCACCAAGAAGGGTTCGAAGTTTGACAACTCCGTCCACGTAGACTTCGACTTCACGGGCTCTGTCAGCCAGAACACCAAATATGTCGACGTCCTGACTGGAGACGAAATCCGTGCCTTGATGGCGAAGCGTTACGGCACTGACAGCGATGCTTATGCGCTGCTCGGCAGCGCCAACACCGACTGGCAGAAAGAGATCTTCCAACTTGCACGCACCCTCGAGGGCAATGTTTCTGTAACTGGAAAGGTAGGCAAGACCAATGACTTTTATATGCCTTACCGCTTGTCCTTGGGTTATCACAACCAGGATGGTACCCTCAAGACCTCCAATCTTGCACGCGAGACCCTGGCCATGAGCCTCACTCCCACCCTGCTTGACGAACACCTCACCGTGAACCTCAATGCCAAAGGAATGAATATGGACAACCGTTTCGCCAATACAGGCGCCATCGGAGCCGCGGTCAAATACGACCCTACCAAGCCTGTGTATGACAACAACGGTCTGAACGGTTACAGCTGGTGGAATTACGGCAAGGGCACTTTCACCGTGGACAACTGTAACACTATGGCCGGCCAGAACCCTATGGCATTGTTGAACGACTTCGTAGACTATGCCAACGCAAAGAGGTTCGTCGGCAACGCCCAGTTCGACTACAAGCTGCACGGTTTCGAAGACCTGAGATTCAACCTTAATCTCGGTATCGACTACTCCAGGTCCAACGAGACCATCGATGTCGCCCCCGACACCGAGCAGTCAATGCACAGCACTGCACAGCAGGCTAACAACCACGCTTCAGGTTATCACCAGAACAAGACGCAGACCAAGAACGACCAGACTCTCGAGTTCTACACGGACTACAGTCACGATTTCGACGGACACTTCATCGACCTGATGGCCGGATATTCATGGTCTCATTATTATTACGAGAACTTCTCCGAGACCTTCAAGGCTGACGGCACCTCCAAAAGTGATGCATCTTACTATCTGTCGAATCCTTATACTTTCAAGACGGAGTACTTCCTGGTTTCTTTCTTCGGAAGGGTCAATTACAGTTACAGCGACCGTTATCTGATCACTGCTACCCTTCGCCGTGACGGAACTTCGAGGTTTGCCAACAACAAGTGGGGTCTTTTCCCTTCGGTTGCTGTCAGCTGGAACATAAAGAACGAGCCTTTTATGGGCGACGCCAGCGCGCTTTCCGCCCTCAAGCTCCGTGCTTCCTGGGGCCAGACAGGTCAGCAGGACCTCAACGCGGGAAACTATCCTTCCCTCGCCACTTATACTTATAACACCGACGCCAGCATGTTCATCTTCGGCGACAAGGTCATCACTCCTATCACCCCCAACGGCTATAATGCCGACTTGAAGTGGGAGACCACGACGACCATCAATGCCGGACTCGACTGGGGTTTCTTCGGTGACCGTCTGTATGGCGCCTTCGACGTTTACAAACGCAATACCTTCGACCTCCTCAACTGGACTCCTGTCGCTGCAGGCGCCAACCTCACCAACTACCTCAATGCCAACATCGGCGACCTTGAGAACCTGGGAGTCGAGATGGAAGTCAATGCCGTACCCGTGGAGACCAAGGACTGGAGCTGGACCCTCGGATTCAATGCCGCTTATAATAAGACGATCGTAACCCGTCTGACTTCGGATGACGAAAGGGAGGACTATTACGGCGTCGACACCGGCGGTATCTCCGGCGGTTCGGGCAACACCGTCCAGGTCCACCAGACCGGACAGGCTCCCAGCTCGTTCTACGTGTACAAACAGATCTACGACACTGCCGGCAATCCTATCGAGGGTGCTTACGTCGACCTCAACAATGACGGTGTGACCGATGCCAAGGACAAGTACTGCTTCCACAAGGCGGCTCCGGACTGGACCTTCGGCTTCAACACCCAGTTGTCTTGGAAGCAGTGGACCCTTGCTGCAAGCGCACATGCCAATGTGGGCAATTATGTCTACAACAACGTGATGAGTGATGGTGACCTTCTCACCGACCTTACCACCAACGGCTTCGTGAACAACCGCTACAAGACTGCGGAGGCCCACAATTTCAACAACTACGCCCAGTACTGGTCAGATATGTACGTGACCAACGCCTCTTTCCTGAAGCTTGACAACATAACCCTTCAGTACAGCTTCTCAAATCTCTTTAAGGTGGGTGAGCGCGGTATTGGTGGCAGTATCTTCACGACCGTCAACAATGTCGCCTGTTTGACTGGATACAAGGGTATCGATCCCGAGATCTTCAACGGCATTGACAATAACATGTATCCTCGTCCCCGCACCTATATCCTTGGTGTGAAATTCAATTTCTAATTCTGACACGGTATGAAAAAGATTTTAAACATATTTATCACAGCTGTCGCACTTGTCGCGGCTTGCTCGCTTTCTTCTTGTGTCGGTGACCTTGATGTAACCCCTATAGATCCCAATACCGTGCTCCCTGAGGATGTGTTGAAAGACCAGGATGCATTCACCAGCCTGCTCGCCAAGTGCTACCAGGGACTTGCCTGCTCATCGTCCAGCGGTGAGAATGGAAATCCCGACATGTACGGTATCGACGGCGGTTTCGGCCAGTATATGAGGGCTCTTGTGAATACAGAGGAACTTCCTACCGACATTATAACCTGCTGCTGGAATGACGGTAATCTTTTCGATGTCCACAATATGTCGTGGAATGCATCCAACGAATTCGTGCTCAGCATGTACTATAGGATTTTCTTCCAGATAGGCCTCTGCAATGAATTCATACGCCAGTCCAACTCAACGGAAATCACCGGATACACCCTTAAGAATGCATACATCGCCGAGGCGCGCGCCTTGAGGCTCCTCAGCTGGTATCATGCCATCGATATGTTTGGCAACGTTCCTTTCTCCGACGAGAACTCAAGCGTCGGTTCTCTTGGTGGTGACCGCATCGAGAGGGCGGATCTCTTCGACTGGATGGAGAATGAAGCCAATGACCTTCTCTCCGGGAGCGACCTTGCAGAGCCCGGCAAGAATGAATACGGCCGCGCCGACAAGGGCATGGTCCAGATGATCCTTGCTAAACTCTATCTAAATGCTGAGATTTGGAAAGGTAGTGCAATGTATGACAAATGTGCGGCCGTGTGCGAGAAAATCATCAGCGAGTATCCTCTTCACAGCACTTACACCGATCTCTTCAGCGCCGACAATCACCTTTTCAGCGCCAACACCACCTATAAAGGTGACGAGATCATCTTCCTTTCTCCTCAGGACGGCGACCTGATCCACTCCTGGGGCTCTACCAACTTCCTTGTTTTTGCCAGCACCTGGGCAGTTACAGGCGACCCCGACCGGACGATGGACGTCAATGAAGTCGGCATTTCTTCCGGTTGGTCCGGACTCAGCCTTACCGGTGCCTTCACCAGCAAGTTCGAGAGCTCGGATGCACGTGCAACCTTCTTCAAGGGCGGATTCGAGCAATACATCGACTATCTGCGCGGCCCTAATGGTGAGTCGAACGGTTGGAAGTCGATGAAGTTCAGGAATATCAACCACGATGGTTCAGCTGCAAAGGCTCAAGGTTTCGTGGATACCGACTTCCCGATCTTCCGCAGCGCCGACGCTTACCTGATGTATGCAGAGTGCGCAGCACGCGGACAGGCTGACAAGACCAAGGGCCAAAACTACCTCAATGCCGTCCGCAGCCGCGCCGGCGTGGGTAACATCGACCTCACTCTATCCAATATCATCGACGAGCGCGGACGTGAGCTTTATCTTGAAGGTTTCCGCCGTCAGGATCTCATCCGGTTCGGCCTCTTCACCACCTCTGATTACCTTTGGGAATTCAAGGGCGGCGTACAGAACGGCCAGGCCGTCGACTCCCACTATAACCTCTATCCGATCAGCCCCGGTGAGCTCAATGCCAACAGCAAGCTTATCCAGAACCCCGGATACTAATAAGGAGACTGCAATATGAAAAAGATTCTTTATTCATTTCTCTTGATGGCGGCCGGCTTATTCGCCGCATCATGTGAACAGGCTCATATTGAAGAGATATTCAACCCCGCAGCGGTCAACGTCCAGACTCTCGGAGTTATTCCCGGAGCGGTCCTGGATTCTGAAGGAGCGGCACTGACCACTACTTTCAATGCTGTGGACTTCAAGATACCTGTAGCTTCTACATACACCCTTTATGCTTCTGCTTCGTCCGACATGTCGGACCGCAAAAAGGTTTCTGCATCTATCAAGCTGGATGAGAATCGCGAAACCGGTACGATCACTTTGCTGCAGAAAGATCTCAATTCTCTGGTTTACAACCTCGGAGGAGAGGCTGACGTTCCTTTTACAATCTATTTCCAACTGGCGGCTGCCATAGTCAATGACAAGAGTGCGGCAATTGCCGTTACCGAGCAGCTCTCCAATATCGTGTCTGCGGAATTTACTCCGTACAGCACTGTTATCAGGGATGTCGACCTGTATGATCATGTCTGGGCTATCGGTGCCAGTTCCATGATGGGTGGCTGGAGTCACGATAAGGTGTTCCAGTTCCTTTATGATTACGGCAAGACCGGCGACACATTTACTGGCCTGCTGGACTTCGGTGAAGACCATAGCGAAAACCAGTTCAAGTTCACAGGTGCAGCCAGTTGGGACGACGCTACCGGAAACTGGGGTGTCGCTGCTGACCAGGAAGAAGCAGAGCCTGCCAGCCTCCAGCTCGAGAATGGTTCAAGCACCAATATCACCCACTATACCGAGAAACGCTACTATGCATTCTCGCTCAACACCACATCTCTCGTCCTTACCAAGCTCTACAGCTTCGACAACATAGGTATCGTCGGTGCATTCAACGGCTGGAACGCCGCAGATGCCAACATGAAGATGACCTACAATGCGTATATGAACCGCTTCTGGATCGATCAGACCTTCTCCGAGGCCACGGAGCTCAAGTTCACCTGTGACGACGACTGGGGCCTCAACTGGGGTGGTTCCAACGGTGAAACCGCTCCCGGCGGAGACAATATCGCCGTCGATCCCGGTTCATATCGTATCTACATCGACCTCAATAAGGGTCAGTATGAGTTCAGCGCATCAATGTACGGCAAGGACGAACCTACAGGAGACGATACTCCCGACGAGCCCGTAGCTTATGAAGGCTGGGGTGTTGTCGGCACCATCAACGATTGGGGTGGCTCCCCTGATGTCCATATGACCGTAATGGGTGATTTCTGGGTAGCCAAGGGTGTCAGCATCACTGCCCAAGACCAGTTCAAGTTCCGCAAGGATGAGGATTGGGGTGTCAACATCGGTGCTGCCGGCGACGTCGAGCCGTTCATTGTCACCGTGGGTAATAAATATGAAGGTGTTGCAGGCGGTAAGAACCTCGGTGTTCCCGCCGACGGCAAATATGACCTCTATGTTAATCCTGATGCTTCAACATTCTACGTAATGGCAGAAGGTGAGGTCCCCGGAGAACTTGCAACCTGGGGCGTCGTAGGCACCATAAATGGATGGGGCAGTTCCGCCGACCTGGCGATGACCGTTGAAAACGGTATGCTTGTACGCAAGAACGTAGCCCTGACCACAGATGACCAGATCAAGGTACGCTTCCAGAACGACTGGGATGTCAACCGTGGTGCTCCCGGTAGTGTAGAGCCATTCATTATGGGCAAGGACGCTATCCAGGCTGTTCCAAATGGAAAGAACCTCGGTGTGGCGGAAAACGGAGAATATGATGTATGGTACGACGAGGGTAACGAAATCCTCTTCGTGGTGCCTGCCGGAGAAGCTCTCGAATATTGGGGAGTTGTAGGCAACCTTACCAACTGGGGCGGTGATCCTGACTTCATCATGTACAAGGAAGGCGACTTCTATGTACGCAGGGGTATAGAATTCACCACAGAACATCAGTTCAAGATCCGCTTCAGTAGTGACTGGACCGTCAATCGTGGAGCCCCCGGTGATGTTGAGCCGTTCGTTGTCGAGGCTAACTCTGTGGTTGATGCTTCTCAGAATGGCAAGAATCTCGGTGTCGCTGAAGCCGGCAGTTACGATGTCTGGTATGACGCAACCAACGAGAAACTGTACGTAATGACAAATGGAACCGCACCTGCCGATGCGACGGAACCCGAAGAACCGGAGCCTACAGCTCCTAACAGTTGGGGTATCGTAGGCGAAATGACGGAATGGGCAGACAATGCTGACATTGCTATGACCAAAGAGGGTGTCTGGTTCTATGCTACCGGCGTCAATCTCGGAGGTGGCCAGCAATGGAAGATTCGCGGAGACGGAGCGTGGACGTTCAACCGTGGTGCATCGGGCGACGTCGAGCCGTATGAGATGACTGTTGGCGAGGGTCTGTCCGTCGTACAAGGTGGAAAGAATCTTTCCGTTGCCGAGAGCGGTACCTATGACGTGTACTATAACTCTGCCGACGAGATGCTCTACGTTATGACGGAAGGCAGCAAACCCGACGGTTTCCGCGTTTTTGGCGATTATATCTTTGCCATCGGCGGAGATACCGGTTGGAGCGGAACATATCCTCTGCGCAGCAGTGTCACTGATGGAAGCAATACCGGTGTCTACAAGGGATTCGGCTGGCTGAGCGCTGAGTTCAAGTTCAAACCGAATGCAGACAACTGGGAGGGTGACTGGGAGTTTGACAGCGAGGGCAAGATTGCCGACATTGCCGACGGCCCCAACTGTCCTGCTCCGGAGACTGCAGGTTATTATATGATCGAGGTCGACCTCAACACCATGACATTTAAGTTGACCCTGATCAATTCCATCGGTATCATCGGACCAGCTCAGGATGGAGGATGGGACACCGATACGGATATGACCTACGATTCTGAGACCGGTGCCTGGACAGCCACTGTCACACTTGCTTCCGACAACATGAAATTCCGGGCCAACGATGCTTGGGATATCAATTGGGGTGGAAGCCTCGATGCCCTGACTCAAGGTGGTGGTGATATCGCCGTTGAGGCTGGTACCTACACCATCCACCTTTATGCTTGGTGCGATGGCAAGGCCTACGCAAAAATGACAAAGTCAGAATAAACTCCTGTTTTACCGGGAGCCTTTGACCGGGCTCCCGGTTTTCTAATTCCAGAAGCTATGAGAAAGTTGATTATCGGCATGTTGAGCGCGGTGCTGCTCGCCATTGCCTGCACCCACCCGGTTGACCCTGCAACCCTTTCCGTTTCGCCGGCTTCCATGTCCTTCGAAGCTGAAGGAGGTACTTCGCAGTCCCTTACCATTACCAGCAATTCCGACTGGACCCTGTCTGTCACGGAGAGCTGGCTGCATGTCAGTCCTGCCATGGGTAGCGGTAACGCAACCGTCAGCATCGTGGCCGATGTCAACAATGGCACGGAATCCCGCAGGGCTGCAATCAACGTCAATGGTGCTAAAACATTCACGGTTGACGTTACACAGTCAGGTGTGGCCATTACTGATATCGTTCCCATTCCATCCTCTTTCGACGGCAATAAGCGCTCGTCGACGACGTATCAGCTGCTGATTTATTCCTTCGCGGACAGCGACAATGATGGTGTTGGAGACTTCAATGGAATCCGGAACCGTCTGGACTATCTGCATGACCTGGGAGTGACCGCGCTGTGGCTTTCTCCTGCACATCCCACCTCGTCTTATCACGCATATGACGTGAACGACTATTTCAAGGTCAATGATCTGTACGGCACGCAGGCTGATTTCGAGAATCTTGTCAAAGCCGCCCATGATAAGGGAATCAAGATCTATATGGACTTCGTGTTGAACCATAGCGGCAAAGGCAATGATTGGTTCAAGAGCGTACAAGCTGACCCCGAGAACAGCCCGTACAAAGATTTCTATGTGCTCTCCAAGAACCCTTCCGCTGA
The DNA here is from genome assembly GCA_017519865.1 of Bacteroidales bacterium. Taxonomy (GTDB): domain Bacteria; phylum Bacteroidota; class Bacteroidia; order Bacteroidales; family UBA932; genus Cryptobacteroides. The sequence goes on from JAFWRQ010000025.1 coordinate 15,150, forward strand.
CGCAAGTGCCGGGAAGATAGACAATTATGGTGGAGGAAAGGATATAGGAATGGGCGGATGGCATTCCCTCGGAGATGGTGACCTTGGCTACAAGGGCCGTCTGCATTTCAAGGTTCAGACCAACGGCGGTAAACCATACAAGGTGACTGTGACCGAGACGGACGAAGCAGTCACCGGGAGCGTTTCGAACGCATCCCTATGGATATATGCTGGTAATCCCGGGAAGGATTATGCGATGAAGAAAACCGCCGACAACGTTTTTGAACTGGTTGCGGACATCGACACCCCCTGGGGCTTCCTGGTCCGTACGGTCAGTGGCGGCAGCTGGCCCGATGGAAGCAAGTACGGCGGTGTGGCGGGTGCCAATACCATCACCTTTGACCAGCCTCTCACCCTGACTTCAAACAATGCCCAGGACATTACCTTTGGGGCTACGACTTATTATCTGGCGAGTTTTGACGCTTCGATGCCTGACCTCAATTATGGCCCGTACACTTCTTGCGAAGAGTCCGGCGCTTTCAAGTCCACCGTGGAAGCGGCAACAAAATGGATGAACCTCGGCGTAGACGGTTTCCGCCTGGATGCCGTACTATGGATCTATCAGGCACAGATAAAGGCCAACCAGCGTTTTCTGGACCAGTGGTATCAGGCAGTGAACACCGCTTACAAGGCCATTCCAGGCCATGACGATGACATCTTCATGGTCGGTGAGGCGTGGGAAGGGCACGGGATAGAGAAGCAATACTACAAAGGACTTATCTCCAACTTTGAATTCGAGTATTTCGGTGCACTCACCAATGCGGTTAACAAAGGTTCTGGAGGAAGTTATGTCTCTGCGGTCTCTGGTTATATACAGGACCACAAGAGTCAGCGTTCCGATGCCATCACTTCCATCTTTATGACCAATCACGATCAGGACCGCGCTGCAGAATCCTTCGGCAAGGATGTAGCTAAGGAGAAGCAGGCCGCAGCAATGCTTCTAAGTTCGGAAGGTAAACCCTTCATCTATCAGGGCGAAGAACTTGGTTATTGGGGCAAGACTGAGAAAGGCGACGCTTCCCGTCGTCAGCCGATGGCCTGGGACAAGAATCTTTCCGACCTGTGCAAATTCGGCCTGTCCGACAACCATAAGTCGGACCTGACAGATTACGATATGGTTACAGCTTCCATCTCGGTGGAGGCCCAGGATTCGGACAAGAACAGCCTTCTGAACGTTTACAAGGCGTGGAACCGGGTACGTAACACCTATCCCGCGATGGCGGAGGGCACGATGACCGCCTCGTCGCTGAATGGCGGCGCTATCGCCTCGTGGTATATGACCTCCAGCGACGGAAAGAAGATGCTGGTCATACATAACTGCGGTAACGCGGAGAAGAGGCTGGGTGTCGCTGACAGCATCTCCAAGCCTGTTGTTGTCCTTGGTACGGTCAAGGCCGAACGCAATACGTTGATTATGCCTGGACATTCCTCAATAGTTTTTGATTTACAGTAGAATATGAGAATTAGAATAATACCTTGGCTCGCGGCTTCCGCCCTCGCGCTCTGCCTGAGTGCCTGCGGGGGTACCGTCGACCCCAATGAGGTGACCCCGTCGCCCGTCCCGGCCGTGACTCCGGGTCTCGATGTGTTTTACAAGGGGACGACGATGTGCTTCGCCTCCTATCTTCAGGACCGTGGGCTGGTCTATCGTGAGAACGGAAACGTGACCGATCCGTACGAGTCCGTGGCCAATCACGGTGGCAACTGCGTCCGGCTCCAGCTGGACATGGTGCCTTTTGAGGAATATGACGGCACGGTCATCGACTGGCAGAGCTGGGACCGCGTCGTAGCCGACGCGAAGAAAGCCCAGGCGAAAGGCCTGAGCGTCTTCCTGACCCTTAAGCCGGACTATGACATCTTCAGCAGCGGCCCCACCAATCACAACAACGTCCCCGCTGCGTGGGCTTCTATGACCGATGAACAAATCGGGAAGAGCCTGTTCGACTGGGTTTACGGCCGCCTTGTGGCTCTCGCCAAAGAGGGGGTTTATCCCGCCCTCGTCGCAGTCGGCAACGAGGTCAATCTCGGATTCCTGAAGAGCCGCAACGTGGTGGACAACAGCCGCACGGGGCGTCTGCTCAAATACGGATTCCAGGCTGTGAGGAATTATATGGTGGAATACAATCCCGCCTGTATTTCAGTACTGCACATTGCCGACCCGTCTCGGGCGGAATATGCCGTCAGGGACATCGAGGCTGCGGGTGGTAACGATTACGACGTTCTGGCTATTTCATACTATCCGGGAACCAATATCGGCCACGGGGCTCCGTTGGGAGGCTCTTTCTCCGCAATGGCGAGATCTTTCAGCAAACCCTTGATGGTGCTGGAGACGGCTTACAGTTTCAATTACGGCTACGATAACGGACAATGGATGGGGGACGACTGCAACAATGCCTACAACTATCCCGACTGGAACAAGGACCAGAACGAATCTAATTACACCCCTTCGATGGGGCGCGCATGGCTGGGAGCCCTGGCGCAGGACATCAAGAGGGGAGGCGGCGTCGGCCTCATCACCTGGGGCACTGAGTCGTTGCCGGACGAGCCGAACCACGGGAAGGGGCTTTACACCTATCCCGCTCCCTGGGCTCACGGAAGCACCTGGGAGAACAACTCCTATTGGGACTTCACCAGGGGCAACAACCTCCACGAGGGTATAGACTGGATGCAGGACGTAAGATAACTGGCTTGAAATGAAACGCATACTGTACTTCATGTTTTTGGCGGCGCTGGCGCTGGGTTGTGCCAGGAAGCCGGCCCCGGAACGCGACTGGGTCGACACTGCCGTCGTTTATGAACTTAACGTCCGGCAGTTCACGCCGGAAGGCACTTTCGCCGCGGCGCAGCGTCAGCTGCCGCGCCTCAAAACCCTCGGCGTGGACATCATCTGGCTTATGCCGATCTATCCCATCGGCGAACTGGAGCGCAAGGGGAGCCTCGGCTCGTACTACGCCATCCGCGACTACTGCGACGTCAATCCCGAGTTCGGAACGCTGAAAGACTTCAATGTCTTCCTGGCCGAGGCCCACGACCTGGGATTCAAGGTCATCCTCGACTGGGTGGCCAACCATACTTCTCCCGACCACCCCTGGGTGACGGAAAAGTCCGCCGAGTGGTATTACCGTGATTCGCTGGGACATACGATAGTCGAGTACGACTGGACCGATATCGCGAAGCTGAATTACGGCACCCCCGAGGTCGGCGAGGCGATGCGCGACTGCATGCGTTTCTGGGTGAAGCGCGGCGTGGACGGCTTCCGCTGTGACGTGGCTTACCAGGTGCCTCAGGCATTCTGGGAGGCGACGATCCCCGTGCTGCGTGAGGAGGCCGGCCGCGAGCTGTACTTCCTCGCCGAGGGCGAGGAGACCTGGCTCCACGACGCCGGCTTCGACGCGACGTACGCCTGGAAGCTGCACCATCTGCTGAACGACATCGCTCAGGGCGCAGCGGATGGCGACTCGCTTGCGCGCTACGTCGCCTGGAACGCCCAGGAGTATCCCGCCGATGCCAAGCGCCTGTCCTTCACCTCCAACCACGACGAGAACTCCTGGTCCGGGACCGAGTTCGAGCGTATGGGTGATGCCTGGAAGGCGATGACCGTGCTGTGCTGGACCCTGCCCGAGTCCCAGCCGCTTATCTATACCGGCCAGGAGATCGGCTGGAACAAGCGTTTCGAATTCTTCGAGAAGGATGCCGTGCCCGCCACTTCGTGGAAGGCAAATGAGTATACCGAATTCTATGAGTATCTGACGGCCCTGCGCCACGACCATCCCGCCCTCGATCCGGCGGCCTCCTGCAAGTTGCTCAAGGTCTCTCCGACATCCATTACGTATCAGCGTCAGGCAGGCAGGGACAAGGTCAAGGTGACCGTGGACCTCGCCGAGCCGTGGTCCTACAAGATAAGCTGCAAATAGTACCAATATGAAACGATATCTTATGACAGTCGTCAGCGTTCTCGCGTTCATCGCGTGCGGACAGGAACAGAAAGCCCCGGACGTGGCCGAGGCAACTCCGGACCAGGTTACCCGTGTGGAGCCCCCGTGCTGGTGGGCAGGGATGAAGACCGACCTCCAGCTTCTGGTCCAGGGACCTTCGATCTCGGACTATGACGTCCGTATCTTCGGCGACGCCGAAGTGACGGGCGTCCACAAGGCCGAGAGTCCCAACTATCTCTTCGTCGACGTGAAGGTCGGCGGTCCGGGTGCATGCTCCATCGTCTTTGTCAAGGACGGCGAATACGCCTTCAAGGTCCCTTATCAGATAGGGGAGCGCCGCGAAGGCTCCGCCGAGCGCAAGGGTTTCAGTTCCGCGGATATGGTCTATCTGATCATGCCGGACCGCTTCGCCAACGGCGACCCTTCCAACGACAACACTCCGGACACTGCCGACAAGGTTGACCGCGAGAAACTGGCGGGCCGCCACGGAGGTGACATCAAGGGCATAATGGACCATCTCGACTATATCGCCGACCTTGGCGCCACAGCCATCTGGAACACCCCTCTCCTCGAGGACAACGAGCCCAGGGAGTCCTATCACGGCTACGCCTGCAGCAACTACTATCGCATCGATCCGCGCTTCGGCGACAACGAGATGTACTGCGAACTTGTCCGCCAGAGCCACGCCCGCGGCATCAAGATGATAATGGATATCGTCACGAACCACTGCGGAAGCGCGCACTGGTGGATGAAGGACCTGCCTTTCCAGGACTGGGTGCACCAGTGGCCCGAATACACGCACTCCAACTGCAACTTCGCGATGCAGAACGACCCCAACTCCGCGACCATCGACCAGATCAACATGCAGAGCGGCTGGTTCGACACTTCTATGCCCGACATGAATCTCGACAACCCTTACCTGCTGCAGTATTTCAAGCAGTGGGCTGTGTGGTGGATCGAGTATGCCGACCTCGACGGCCTGCGCGTCGACACCTATCCTTACAACGAGAAGGTGCCGATGTCGCAGTGGTGCGCCGCTGTCCGCAAGGAGTATCCGAATATCAACATCGTGGGCGAGGTCTGGACGTCGAACATCGCCCAGCTGGCCTACTGGCAGGACGGGGCCTTGAACCGCGACGGCTTCAACTCCAACCTCCCGGCCATCATGGATTTCCCGCTTCACGGGGCTTTCTGCCAGGGACTTAACGCCGACTATGAGAACTGGGACGAGGGCATTACCAAGGTGTTCGACGCCATCGCGAACGATGCCTTCTACGCCGATCCCAAGAATATCCTCGTGTTCTGCTCCAACCATGACACCGACCGTATCGGAGACGTTCTCCGCCGCGATCCCGACCGTATGAAGATGGTGCTTGCCCTTACCGCCACCGTGCGCGGTATTCCTCAGATCTTCTCGGGAGACGAGCAGATGTTCACCCCCAGCGGCTACTCCCACCACGACGGCGGCCTGCGCGTCGACTTCCCCGGAGGATGGAAGGGCGACAGGTTCGACCTGTTCACCGAGGAGGGGCGCGCGGCGTGTGACGTCGATTTCGACGGATCGCCGCTGCGCGAGGGCGTGCGCGCCGAAGTCTTCGACTATGCGCGCAAGCTCTTCACCTGGCGCAAGGGCGCCGCTGCCATCCACGACGGCAAGACGCTGCACTTCCTGCGCAGGGACAATACATACGCCTTTTTCCGTTACACGGACGACAAGGTAGTGTATGTCTTTGCCAACAACTGTCCTTTCCATGTCGCCGTTCCCTGGGCCGACTATTCCGAATTCACCGCCTCCCGCGGGCTCACGGCCGGCAGGGACGTGATCACGGGAGAGCGCGTCGACTTCAGTTCCGAAGTGTTGGTGGAGCCCCGCCATGTTTTGATCGTAGAATTCTAGACACAGACCAGATATGAAAACAAGGTTTACCGTACTGATTCCCTTGATCCTCGCTGTCCTGGCCGGATGCAAGACAAAGCCCGCCCAGGTCGCGCACACCCCTTCCACGGACAAGATCGTGCTGGCTTCGCCGGACGAGCAACTGTATGCGACGGTCTATCTCGACCAGGACGGAACTCCCGTTTACGAACTCTCGCGTGCCGGCATCCAAGTGATGCTGCCCAGCGCTCTCGGATTCGAGTTGCGCGGCACCGTGAAGTACACGGGCCTCGAGTACAACGGCAGCGAAGTGCTCAAGCCGGATACAGAGCCGCCGTATATGTTCAACAGTGCTTTCGAGCTCGTGGACCATACCTTCGACACGTTCGACGAGACCTGGGAGCCCGTCTGTGGCGAGGAGCGCAGCATTCGCAACCATTACAACGAACTGCTGCTCAAGCTCCGCCACAAGGATGACGGCAAATTGATGAACATCCGTTTCAGGATGTTCGACGACGGTCTGGGATTCCGTTACGAGTTCCCTTCCGACCAGCCGCTGGTGCATTTCGTCATCAAGGAGGAACTCACCGAGTTCAACTGCGCGCAGGACAATCTCGCCTGGTGGATCCCCGGCGACTTCGACTCCCAGGAGTACGAGTACGCGACTTCGAAACTCTCCGAGATCCCGGAGATCTTCCCTTCGCGCACCAATCCTTCCAATTCCAGCACGACGCTTTACAGCACGGGCGGAGTGCAGACTTCGCTGCAGATGAAGACCCCCGAGGGGCTCTACGTCAATATCCACGAGGCTGCGCTGGTGGACTATCCCTGCATGCACCTGCTGGCCACGGGCCATTCGCTGCGCTCTTTCCTGACGCCCGACGCCGAAGGCTGGAAGGGCCGTCTGGAGACGCCCTGCGTGACGCCCTGGCGCACCATTCAGGTTGCCACCTCGGCCGAGAAACAGTTGGAGAGCCGCCTGGTCCTCAATCTCAACGAGCCTTGCGCCCTCGATGACGTGAGCTGGATCCACCCCGTGAAATATATGGGAGTATGGTGGGAGATGATCGCCGGTGCCGGCAATTGGGACTACACCCACGCGTCCTCCGTCAAGCTGGACAGCTTCGATTATGCCGCAGCGAAACCCCACGGCCGTCACTCCGCGAACAACGCGAACGTACGCAAGTACATCGACTTCGCGGCGGCGAACGGCTTCGACGCCCTGCTCGTCGAAGGCTGGAACATCGGCTGGGAAGAGTGGGCCAACTGCAACAAGGACTACGTCTTCGATTTCCTGACTCCTTATCCCGATTTCGATATCGAGGCCCTTAATGCCTATGCACACTCCAAGGGCATCAAGCTCGTGATGCATCACGAGACTTCGTCCAGCGTGCGCAACTACGAGCGCCACATGGAGGCTGCCTATACCCTTATGAACAAGTACGGCTACGATGCTGTGAAGTCCGGCTATGTCGGTGACATCCAGCCGCTTGGCGAGCGTCACTACGGACAGTATATGGTGAACCACTACCTCTATGCCGTCACCGAGGCTGCAAAGCACCACATCATGGTCAACGCCCACGAAGCCGTGCGTCCCACCGGCCTCTGCCGCACTTATCCGAACCTGATCGGCAACGAATCCGCCCGCGGTACCGAGTACCAGGCCTTCGGCGGTACGCAGCCCGACCACGTGACCATCCTTCCTTTCACCCGCCTGAACGGAGGTCCGATGGACTTCACCCCTGGCATCTTCGAGATGAATCTCAAGGAGTGGGCAGGAAACGATTCGCACGTCAATGCCACAATCGCCAACCAGCTCGGCCTGTACGTGACGATGTATTCGCCGCTGCAGATGGCGGCCGACACGCCGGAGCACTATGCCCCTTATATGGACGCGTTCCAGTTCATCAAGGACGTGGCGGTCGACTGGGAGCAGACGCGTTACCTCGCCGCCGAGCCCGGTGACATCCTCGTCATCGCGCGCCAGCCGCGCCAGGAGACGCTGACCGGCTCGGCCAAGGCCTTCAGCGCCGGCCGCGACACCTGGTTCGTGGGCGGCGTGACCGACGAGCAGGCCCGCACCGCGGACTTCGCGCTCGATTTCCTGACGCCCGGAAAGACCTACGAGGCCGTCATCTACGCCGACGCTCCGGATGCACATTACAAGACCAATCCCAAGGCCTATGTGATTACCCGCCGCACCGTAACTGCCGCCGACTCCCTGTCGGTCGCAATGGCCCCCGGCGGCGGCTTCGCCGTGTCGCTCCGCGCCCTTTAGCCGCTTCGCCTGGCTCGATAACCTGCGGGTTTTTCCCGCAGGTTATCGGTTTATATGACGCGAATTGTGTGTTTAAATACGCAAAAACCCACTCTCTGTTGTATACTTAATATTTATTTTTGCAAAAACGCTAATCACATAGATATGCCTTCAATTGGAATTGATATAGGAGGAACCAACCTTTGCCTCGGCCTGGTGGAAGGCGGGCAGGTCTCCAATATGTTCTCGACCCCCTCTTTTTCTCCCGAAGATACCCTTGAGCAGACTTTGGAGTACCTTTCGCGCCAGATAGACAAGATATTCCACTCCGGTGTCAGCAAGATAGGGATCGGAGTCCCTTCGGTAGTGGACCCCAAACTCGGTATCGTTTACGATACTCAGAACATACCTTCGTGGAAGGAAGTCCATTTGAAGGAGTATCTTGAAGAGCGCTTCAAGGTGCCGGTCGCCGTAAATAACGATGCCAACTGCTTCGCGATGGGCGTGTACGGGACCTATCCCGCCGATGCCAAGCCGGAAACGCTTGTAGTCGCGACGCTGGGAACGGGAGTGGGAATAGGCATAGTCGACGGCGGCAGGCTTTTCTGCGGAGCCAACTGCGGGGCCGGCGAACTCTGCTGCCTTCCGTACAAGGATTCCATCCTCGAGGACTATTGCAGCAAGAAGTTCTTCACCGGAACCGGCTGGGACAGCAAGCAGGCGGCGAAGGCCGCAAGGGAAGGCAATTCGGACGCCCTGCTACTGTTCGACGAGTTCGGACGCCACCTCGGCGCCCTCGTGTGCGCGGTCCTGTACGCCTACGACCCGAGCCACGTCGCCCTCGCCGGAGGAGTAGCCAACAACTATCCTTTCTTCTGCCAGTCGATGGAGGACTATTTATGGTCCAATTTCCCTTATCGCAAAACTCTCGAGAAACTCAAAATCGACATCTGTACCGACAATAATATCCCGGTCATCGGGGCATCCCTTATCTGATTATGAAACCGATCTGGACCATCCTCCTTACCGCATTGGCGGTATCATGTTCATCAGGCGCCTCCACCGATTCCGGCGACCGCATGTCGCTGGACTCCGGCTGGAAACTCAGCCGTTCCGGCGCGTCCGTGACCTACGACGCTTCGGTCCCGTCCACCGTTGCCGGAACGCTCGACGCAGCGGGCGTCTTCGGCGATGACCTGTTCGTCGGCAGGAATTATGAGAATGCCGACAAGTCCATCTTCGACGACGAGTGGACTTACAGTACAGTATTCCCCGGAAAGCCGGCGAAGGGGCAGCACGCCGAGCTGGTCTTTGACGGATTGGACTATTATGCGGACGTTTTCCTGAACGGAAAGCAGATCGCCTCGTCCGACACGACGTTCGGAGTGTTCATCCGCCGCGCATACGACGTCACCGGTCTCCTGAAAGGGAAGAACAAGCTGGAAGTCAGGCTCCGCCGCGCTCAGAAAGGCGACCTCAACATCGGCTTCGTTGACTGGAATCCCCGTCCGCTTGACGAGAGCATGGGCATAGTGCGTCCCGTAACGCTCCGTACGACCGGGGCCGTGTCGATCGAGGATATCTATGTGGTTCCCGACCTGGACGTCGAGTCTTTCGCCAAGGCCGACCTCTGCGTACGCGTGACGCTGCGCAACAAGGAAAACCGCCCGGTGGATGCGACGCTGGGCCTTGAACTTGGCGGCGGCGATGCCGACCCGGTCTCCTCGGACATCGCGGTTTCCCTCGGTGCAGGTGAGACGAAGGACATTACCCTGACGCCCGCCGAAGCCTCTATCCTTCACATTGACAACCCCCGCGTCTGGTGGACCTATGATCTCGGCACCCCCGAACTCTATGACCTTACCGTCTGCGTAAAGGAAGGGGAAGGCGTTTCCGATGTGGACGCGACCACCTTCGGCATCCGCAAGATCGAGAGCCGTCTCACCGAAGAGAATTACCGGCAGTTTACCCTCAACGGCAAGGATATCCTCCTTAAAGGCGCCGGCTGGACCGATGACATCTTCCTCGAGGATACGCCGGAATCCATCGAGCGCCAGGTCCGTTATGTAAAGGACATGAACCTGAACCTCATACGTTTCGAGAACATCTGGGGCAAGGATGACACTGTGTACGACCTCTGCGACAGGCTTGGAGTCATGGCCCTCGTGGGTTTCAGCTGCCAGTGGGAGTGGGAAGGCTATTGCGGACTTCCCGAAGTCGACGGCTACGGCTGCATCAATACTCCCGAGTCCGAGGCTTTGGCCGTGCAGTATTTCCACGACCAGGTGGTGCGCCTGCATAACCACGCTTCTGTCATTGCGTGGCTGACCGGAAGCGACCGCATCCCGAATCCGGGACTTGAAAAGCGCTACCTCGCCATCTACGAGAAGGAAGACTATCGCCCCTATGTCTGTTCCGCCAAGAACATCGAGAGCCTGGCCGGCTGGTCCGGAACCAAGATGGAAGGTCCGTACGAGTATGTAGGAGCCGATTATTGGTATAAGGACACAAGGTCCGGGGGCGCATTCGGCTTCAATACCGAGACCGGTATCGGTGCCAACCTGCCTCAGATCGAGTCGCTCAGGAGGATGATTCCCGAGGATGCCCTCTGGCCCCTTTCCGACTCCTGGGACTTCCACTGCACGGCTTCCGGCTCCGCGATGAGTTCAACCAGGATGCTGCAGAGGACGGTGACCGGCCTGTATGGCGGATTCGATGGCCTTGAGGACTTTGTACGCAAGGCCCACGCCGTGGACTACGACGGCACGCGCGCCATGTTCGAGGCGTTCCGCGTGCGCGTCCCGAAGTCCACCGGTATAGTCCAGTGGATGCTCAATTCCGCGTGGCCGTCCCTTTACTGGCAGCTATATGACTGGTACGGCATCCCGACTGCCGGCTATTATGGCACCAAGAAGGCCTGCGAGCCTGTCCAGCTGCTGTTCGACTATGATACCAGAAAGGTCTACGCCGTAAACGAGAGTGCTGACGCTGCGCCTCGTGCGCTGCAGGCCAGCGTGAAGGTCTTTGACTCCTCTTCCCGCCTGATCGGAGAGCAGAAGGCCACCGTGAATGTCGGTTACCGCGATGTCCTGCCGGTCTTCGACCTCAGGCGCTACGACGGCAAACCGCACTTCGTGGCGCTGTCGCTGTCGGACGCTGACGGTTTCGTCGCCGACAACTTCTACGTCCTTCCCGCCAAAGACAACGAGTACAACTGGAGGCGCTCCAACTGGTACATGACCCCCATTACCACCTGGGCGGATCTCGGCTTCGCTTTCGCTCAGCCCGAGGCCGATGTCGAGATGACCGTGGAGGGCAACTGCATCACCCTTACCAACAAGTCCGCCGTCATCTCCTACATGAATATCCTGAAAGCAAAGGATGCCGACGGCAATCTCGTGGCCCCTGCTTTCTGGAGCGACAATTTCTTCCCGCTCCTGCCCGGCGAGACCAAGACAGTCGTCTGCGATGCCGAGGCTGAGGACATACGCTATGAACTCGATAAACAGTAAGTTACGATGAAGAGAACCCTCCTTTTCCTCATTGGCCTGACTTTTTCCGCCTTCGCCTTCGCGCAGCAGGTGGACCAGGGCCGCGACCTGTCCAAATATGCCGACGACAAGTTCAGCGAGGATGACAAGTACACCGTTGCGGAGCCGTATGCTACGGTCTCGGTCAAGCAGCCCAAGTCGAAGAAGATCAAGAACGTCATTTTCCTGATCGGCGACGGAATGGGCCTGGAGCAGGTCAGCGTGGCCTGGACGCTGAACGGCGGTCACCTTAACCTGGACAATTTCCCCGTTGCAGGTCTTTCCCGGACCTACTGCACGGACGAACTTGTGACCGACTCGTGCGCCGGTGGTACTGCGCTCTCGTCGGGAGTCAAGACGAAGTATGGCTACATCGGTCAGGATGCTGACGGCAATCCCTGCTTCACCCTGCTTCACAGGGCCCAGCAGAAGGGGATGAAGACCGGCGTGGCCGTGACCTGTCGCATCAACGACGCCACCCCCGCCGATTTCATCTGCGCGTCGCCTGACCGCCACCTGGAGGCCGAGGTCGCCGCAAAACTCGCGGACAGCGGCGTCGATTTCATCTCGGGCGGCGGACGCCAGTTCTGGGACGAACGCGAGGACGGCCGCAACCTCATCGAGGAGATGAAGGCCAAGGGATATACCTTCGTGGACAACGACGCGGACCTGCGGAACGCCTCCGGGGAGCGTCTGCTGGGCCTTTACGGCCCGCTGGACCTCGACCCGGTGCTGGACCGCGGCTCCATCCTCGAGGACAGCGCCATGAAGGCCATCGAGATGCTTGACAACAAGAAGGGCTTCTTCCTGATGATCGAGGGCTCGCAGATCGACGACTGGTGCCACCGCAATAAGGTGGGCTATATGGCTGAGGAGTTCTTCGACTTTGACAAGACCATCGGGAAGGTGCTGGAGTGGGCCGAGAAGGACGGGCACACCCTCGTCATCGTGACGGCCGACCACGCTACCGGAGGCCTCACCCTCATCGACGGCAGCCTTGAAGACAGGTCTGTAAGCGTCCATTTTTCGACCAAGGGCCATAACGGCATAATGGTTCCGGTCTTCGCTTACGGCCCGCACGCAGAGGAGTTCGTCGGGGTCTATGAGAATTCCGAATTGTCGGACAAGATCCGACGGCTGATGAAATAACCGGTTCTCAGGGTAGTACGAAAATAAGGTCGTCGGGATATCCGACGACCTTATTCTGTATATGGAGGATCCTATTTTTTGAAGTAGGGGAGATCTCCCTTGGCGAAGTTGGTGCCATCGCCCCAGCCGGGATTCTGCTCCAGGACACCCTCGGACAGGGTCACCTGGTCCTCAGGAATCTTGAAGAATCCGCCCTGCGTGTCGTTGTAGCGGGTCATGAAGTCCTGCGTGAAGGCATACTCTCCGGTATACTTCTCGTTGAGGATCTTGTTGCCGACCTGGTTCTTGACGATTTCCTGGACGTCGCCCCAGCGGCGAAGGTCGTTCCAGCGGATGGCCTCGAAACAGAGCTCGTAGCGGCGCTCCTTCTTGAGGGCGTTCAGGCTGTAGGCCACGTCGGGCAGTTTCGCACGTGCGCGGACGGCGTTAAGGCCGCTCTTGCCATTGTAGACGACAGCGCCATCGGTCAGCTCGGAGTGCATCAGGAGCACGTCTGCGAAGCGAAGCCAGGTAATGGCCTGGGTCAGGCCGGTCTGACGGTTGTTCGGGCTGCCGTAGTAGTAGGCATAGCTGAGGTAACGGCTGCCGTGGTCTTCGCTGTAGGCTTCGCAGCCGATGTATTTCTTCGCGAGAAGGTTGGTATTCTCGACTTCCTTTGCCTTGTCTCCCGGATAATCCGGAATCTCGACGAGACGGTCGCAGATGGAACCTACGCGGCGGTAGTCGCCGGCGTAATCAGGATCATTTGCCCAGTCGGTCCACAATTTCTCGCAGACGGGGCCGTTGGAATATCCCTGTACGGAGAACGGGAAGGCCGCGGCAGTGGTCTTGCGGAGGCCGTAGAACTCCACGATGCGGTTGTGGCGGTATGTGCCGCTGAGGCCGCCGCCGTAGCCGGAGGAGTTGGACATCTTGATAGCGAACATGCTCTCGATATTCTCGTCGGTCTCCCAGTTCAGGTTGTTGTCTTTGGCGTAGGCATAGTCCTTGGCGGTGTAAGGATTGGTGTAAGGCCAGAGGTTGCGCTGGTCGGATACCAGGCCGTAACCGCTGTTCTTGATGCAGTCCTCGAGCCATGTGGCTACCTGATCCTTCGAGATGGAGCCGCCTTCCGCAAGCGGAAGCTCGGACTTCTTGTAGAAGCCTGTATAGAACAGCCATACGCGTGCCATCATGCCCTCGGCGGCCCACTTGGAGGCGCGGCCGATGCCGAAATCGGGATACTTCTGGGAAGAGCCGAGTTCGATGGCCTGCTTGAGGTCGGAAGCGATCTGGGCATACACCTCATCGGGGGTGTTGCGAGGCAGGTTCAGGGGTTCGGTGGTGAGCACGAGCGGCACGCCGTTGAAGACCTGTGCAAGGTTGAAGTAGTAGAATGCGCGCAGGAAGTAGATCTCGCAAAGGAGCTGGTTTTTCTTGGTGGGAGAGCTCCAGTTCTCCACGTTGTCGATGGTCTCCAATGCGCTGTTGGCACGGTTTATACCGGCATAGCGATACTGCCAGAGAGGCTTCATCCAGTCGGTATAGGAGTTGAGCAGGCGGTCGACGCCCTGGGCGCCGATGTTGCTCTGGCTGCCGCCGCCGAGGCGGTCGTCCGAAGCGATGTCGAAGATGAAGAAAGGATCTTCCTCAGGGTCGCCGAGGTTCAGGTTCATTACGGTATAGATACCGTTGACCATCTGGATGGCATCCGTCTCATTTATCGGGAAGTTGGAGGTGTCCTTCTTGGTGAGGTTCTGCGTATCGAGGAAGTCGTCGCAACCCGCGAGGAACAACACGCAAAATGCAGCAGCAATAAGGTTCGGAATAATCTTTTTCATTGCATTCACGGATTAAAAGGTGATGTTCAGGCCCACCTGCCAGGAGCGGGCGGACGGGTAGTAACCGTTGTCGATGCCGGAAGCCCAGCTGGAGCCGTTGCCGAAACCGACTTCAGGGTCCATACCGGAGTATCCGGTGAAGGTGAACATGTTGATGGCGTTCACGTACAGGCGGCACCTGGCCATCGGGAGGAACTTCGCAACGCGTTTGATGTCATATCCGAAGGAGATGTTGGAAATCTTGAAGAAGTCGGCATCCTCGAGCCATACGCGGGAGAGTTCGGACATATTGACGTGCTTGCCGTGGGTGAAGCGGGGATAGTGGTTGGTGGTGCCTTCGCCCGTCCAGTACTTGGTGTACACGTCGGTGCAGTAGTTGTCGTCCGGGTGGTCGGAGAACTGGCGGTAGCTCTTGGCTACCTGCTGGCCGAAGGAGCCGTAACCGTTGAGGTTGAAGTCGAAGCCCTTGTACTGGAAGTTGAGGGACAGACCGACGGTGTAGTCCGGGTTAGGGTCGCCGATCATGGTCTTGTCGCTCTCGTCGATCTTCTGGTCGCCGTTCCGGTCCACGAACATCACGTCACCGGGCTGGATGTCGCCCTTCTGGAAGGATTTGCTGGCATCGCCGCCGAAGTACTTGTTCAGGTAGTCCTGCTTCTGCTGCTCGTTCTGGATGATGCCGTCTATCTCGTAGCCCCAGAAGTAACCGATGGGATAATCCACCTGGATGCGGTAGAGCTCGGCCGTGTTCTGGGCGATGGCGTTGCTGCCGCCGTGGATGATACCCTCGGAGTTGGCCAGACGGGTGACGATGTTCTTGTTGTGGGTGAAGGTGGTGGACAGACCGTAGGAGAAGTCCCTGCCGACAGAGTCATTCCAGGAGAGGAGTATCTCATAACCGGTGTTGCGGATGTCGCCGCCGTTCACGTAAGGGGCGCCGGTACCGAAGGAGAGAAGCATCGGGGCCTGGACGAGCCAGTCCTTCGTGTCTTTCTGATACCAGTCGAAGGTGAGGCCGAGGCGGCTGTTCAGGAAGCGTGCGTCGAAACCGAAGTCGAGCTGTTCGGAAGTCTCCCACTTGACGTCCTTGTTGGGGAGGATGTCGGGATATGCTCCGATGCCCGGGTTGTTCTTGTCGTCGAAGTAGTAAGGCGCGCTGAAGGAGATGGTGGCGAGATACTGGAAGCTGGAAATGTTGCAGTTACCGTTCTGACCCCAGCTGCCGCGGAGTTTTAGGAAGCTCAGCCAGTCTTTGGTGGAGGCCATGAACGGCTCGTTGCTCACAACCCAGCCAACGGAAACGGAGGGGAAGATACCCCAGCGGTTGCCGCGGGCGAAGTTGGAGGAACCGTCGGCGCGGAGCACCAGGGAGAGCAGGTATGTCTCGTTGTAGTTGTAGTTGATACGTCCGAAGAATGAGGACAGTGCACCCTGACCGTTCGGGCTGCCGCTGATGCTCGTGTAGGCGGGATCGACTACGTTGGCATTGGCGATGTAGGCGTGTTCGAAGGAGCCCGGGAACAGTGAGTTGGAGTTGGTCACGCCGACGCTGCTGCCGTATCCCCATTTCTCAAGGGACTGTCCGGCGAGGATGTCGAGGTTGTGATTGCCGAAGGATTTCACCCAGTTGGCGGTGTTCTCCCAGGACCAGCGCAGACTGTAGGACTGACTCTGGCTGACATCGTCGGCAGGGTTGGAGGTCTTGGTGCTCAGCTCGTAGACGGGCACGTAGCTGCGGTTCTCGCTGTGGTTGTAGAGCCATCCGGCGCTGGAACGGAAAGTCAGGCCGCGGATGGGTACGAACTCGAGGAAGAAGTTGCTCTGGAGCCTGTAGCCCTTGTTGTAACGGTTGTTGCGGGTGTAGTCGAGCTGTGCGAGCGGGTTGGCCATTTCGGCGCTGAAATCCCAGTTGTCGGCTACGATGTCGTCATACTCGTACCAGCCGCCGTCATCGTCGTAGGCGGGGAGGAGCGGGGACATCGTGAGGAGCGTACGGATGTTGTTGTCATAGATGCCTCCGATCGAAACACCTCTCTTGTTCGTGTAAGTGAAGGTGATGTTCTCGCCGAGCTTCAGGATGTCACGGTTGTCCTTCCGGATGAGGGAGTAATCGGAATTCATGCGGAAGGTGTCTCGTACATAATACGGGGTGGCGGGGTAACCGAGCGTACCGGTCTGGTCGAACTTGCTGAAGCCGATGGCGAAGCGGGACACGTCGCTGCCTCCGAGGATGTTGACGGATGCGTTGCTGATCGGGGCATTGTGGACCATGGTCTCCTCGAGCCAGTTGGTACCGTTCCAGGTGCCGTTCTGTATCCTTGCGTACTGCTTGGGTATCAGGGAGGCCCAGTCGTAGGTGGCCTGGCTTGCGGTCTGGTAGGCGAGGTCGTTGATCTCCATATACTGCTTGGCGTTCAGCGGGGTGACACCGTTGGTGTTCGCATTCTGCCAGCCATAGTAGCCGTCGAAGGTCACCTGGACCTTGCCGGCCTTGCCCTTCTTGGTGGTCACGAGGATGACGCCGTTGGAGGCGCGGGCGCCGTAGATGGCGCTGGAAGCTGCGTCCTTGAGTACGTCGATGGACTCGATGTCATCGGGGGAGAGAGCGGTGATGGAGCCGTTCGGAACACCGTCTACGACGTAGAGAGGAGTGTTGGATCCGGCTGTACCCATACCGCGGATGGTAACCTTGTAGCTTTCGCCCGGCTGTCCGGAGTTCTGGACGATGTTGACGCCGGCGGCCTGGCTCTGCAGGGCGCCGAAGGCGTCGACGGCGTGCGTCAGGGCGAGCTTGTCGCCGGATACGCTGACCGTCGAACCGGTGACGAGCTTCTTGCGCTGTACGCCGTATCCGACGACGACTGTCTCTTCGAGGAATTCACTGTCCTCTTCGAGGGTAAAATCGATGACGGACCTTCCATTCACGGCAACTGTCTGGGACGCGTAGCCGATGCAGGAAACCGTGATGTTGGCCTGGGCCGGGACAGCGAGTGAATAGGTGCCGTCGAGGTCCGTGACCGTGCCAAGGGCATTCTGGCCTACTACCATAACGGATGCGCCCACTACGGGCTCTCCGTTCCGGTCAACCACTTTTCCGCTCAGCGCCCTGTTCTGGGCGAAGGATACGCTGCCCAGAAGCAGGAGCGACAGGAAAAATGCTGCTCTTTTCAGGATCGTTTGTTTCATTTGGTTGTTTTGATTTTAGTTTATAATGGTTTATTCAAATATAGCCATTCTATTCTCGACAAAATTTCACTATTTATCTATAACCTTTTAATTATAGGTCATATAAGTATTAGAGGTGCTCATATGTGTAAAAAGGCGGGCCTGCTTGATAGCAGGCCCGCCTTTTTGTGTGTTTTTCGGAACGTCAGTCGATATTCTTCTTCTCGGCCGTCCAGCCTTCACGCTGGGCTACGCCGCAGGGATTGCCCTGGAACATCTTGGCGGCTTCCTTGTCGCCCTTGAGTTGCCATTTCAGCCACGCCGTAGCGACGATCGAGAACTCGCCGCCGTGCGGCTTGGCGTAGGTGCCGCCGTGGCCGACCGGATAGTTGGCCGCGAAGGCGGGCACTTGGTTGATTCGGGAGAAGTCATCCATTCCATTGCCGTAGGCGATGTCGGTTTCACCTCCGAGGATGTAGATGATGGGGACCTTGATGTTCTGGAGTTTGTCCTTGTCCGGCATGGGCATTCCGGGCACTGCGCCAGCGGGGTTGGTGAACAGGCCGCTGTTGCAGATCATCAGGGTCTTGATGCGCGGGTCCGCGGAATTGTCCAGGGTCTCAAGGCCGCCGCAGGACATACCGGCTGCCGCAACTGCGTCGGTGTCGAGTTTCTTGTAATAGGGGCTTTCCTTGTCGGCGTTGCGGTCGATCGCCCACTCAATGCCTTCGATCTGCTGGGCAGAGGTGGATGAACCGTAGTCGCGCCGTCCTTCCTCCGGCATATAGCCCGTGGCTACTACGAGAAATCCCTGCGAGGCTATCTCGCTGAGGAAGTTGACGTGCTCCCACGGAGAGTTCCTGCAAGCGCCGTTGCCCCAGACGAGGACGGGCAGGGGATTCTTGGGCCCGAACGGGCTCAGGTCTTCCGGACGGAAGATCGTGTGGGCGTCGAGACTGGGCTCGGTAACCATTATGGCCTTGTAAGGGCCGGAGCCTCCGTCTTCAACCACTTTTTTCTCGGAATAGGTCTCTGCCGGCGTGCTGCCGCCACAGGCCTGGAGCAGCGCTATCGCGCCCGCCGCCAGAATTAAAAGAGTCTTTCTCATATAATCGTTTTTTGAGGTTGTCATTCGACATACAAATTTACTCTTTTTTTCCGCCTTTACCGCAGGGTACGTCATTTTCGTGTCTACCCTGCGGGAAAATGCCCGCAGGGTACGGCGTTTTTGGGGCTGCCCTGCGGGAAATAAAGAAAGGCCGCCATCCCGGCGGCCGTTTCCCCTTAACACAAACCAATTGAATTATACCAGCCTTATGGTATCTGATATTCGCTCTTTTATTACGTTAGGCTTTCCGAGAGCAAATGTCGCTATTAATTGTATATTAATGTTTTAAAAATTATTCAATAGATTCACTAATTCGTTACTTATGCGAAAATGGGGCGTTTTTTACAACTAATTGGTTCCTGATTGAAAGAAAGGCCCCGCGAAAGCGGAGCCCTTCTTCTAAATGTTCAGTCTGTCATGTCGACAGTTGCTCTCTACTGCCAGAAAGGAAGCTGGTTAAGCGTAGGGTTCTGACGGACAGAGACGCTGGGGAACGGGAAGTACTCCTTGCCCGCCACATATCCGACGGAAAGACCGTTGTCCTTCGCCTCGTGGGTCCTGACGGTATAGAAGCGGCTGTTGGCCTCGGAACCGTTCTCCCAGATGATATCTTCGTCGGAGCCCTGGGGAGCACGGAAGAGTTTGTCGTACAGGATAGGCACGTTGGTGCCGGCGAGCTTGGACTTCTCGAAGTCGCCCCAGCGGACCTGGTCCGGCCAGCGGCACATCTCGAGCCAGAGCTCGAACTTCTTCTCCTTCTTGATGGCGTTCATGTCGACAGCGCCGTTGAAAGGCTTGGCGCCGGCACTATCGTGCACCTGATTGAACGCCCAGGTAGCCTGAGCGGCGTCAC
>JAFWRQ010000026.1 GCA_017519865.1 Bacteroidales bacterium
ACGGAGTTATTAATATCTCAATTCTGGAAGATCCTGTTCCTCATTTAAAGTTGCCAGACTGCGTGCAACTGTTCTGGCTTTATTATAGATAAAAATGGGATATTTTTTGGGATATAAAATACGAAAAATCCCCCTCAGACTACTCTGAGAGGGATTTCAGTGGAGCATAGGAGAATCGAACTCCTGACCTTTTGAATGCCATTCAAACGCTCTACCAACTGAGCTAATACCCCGTTTGCGACTGCAAATATAGACATTTTTTCAAAAACTGAAAAAGAAATCCTTATTTTTGTGGAAATATAATGCGTTTGAAGATGAAAAGACTGCTTCTGGCCGTTTCTGTGGCCGTCATTATCCTGTCAGGTTGCACTCCCAAGCACGGCACCACGCTGTGTGTGAATCCTTTGACCGGTACGGACATCCCGGACAACGATGTAATAAGGGTGGGCGATACCTACTATATGGTGAGTACGACAATGTACTTCTGCCCCGGTGCTCCGATCATGAAGTCCAAGGACCTTGTGCATTGGCAGATAGTCAGTTATATCTATGATTGCCTTGAGGATGACGACATCTATAACCTGCGCGACGGAGGCCGCCACGCCTACGGCCGCGGGCAGTGGGCGACGACGCTGCGCTATGTGGACGGCGTGTACTATGCGCTGTTCATCGCGAATGACCAGGGTAAGACCTATGTCTACAGGACAAAGGACATCGAGAGCAGCTATTGGGAGAGAAACGTCATTGACAGGCCGATGCACGACGCCTCGCTCCTCTTTGACGGCGGGCGGGTTTTCTGCGTATGGGGCAACGGTGACCTCCGTATAACCGAACTTGATGCGGACCTCAGGGGCATCAAGGAAGGGGGAGTGGACCAACTCTTGATCTCATCTCCGCGCGAAGGGGTCAATCTCCGCGCCGAGGGCGCACACATCTATCATATAGGTGATTACTATTATGTGCTGGAAATCAGTTGGCCGCGTGGCGGCGTGCGTACGGAGACCTGTTGGCGCAGCAAGGAATTGCTGGGCGAGTATGAGAGCAAGGTCGTCCTGCAGGGCGCCTTCGACGGACGCGGTGACGGAGTGGCGCAGGGCGCCATCTTCGACACACAGTTCGGTGACTGGTACGCGGTTATGTTCCAGGACCATGGAGCCGTCGGGCGCATCCCGACGCTCCAGCCTGTAACCTGGGTGGACGGCTGGCCGATGATGGGTGACAACGGTGTTCCCATGAAGGAGTTTGAAGTCCAGCTCACCGAGGAGGGAGAGAATCGTGTATGGGCAAGTGATGAGTTTGATTATAAAGATAATAAGGACCTTGACCTCGTGTGGCAGTGGAACCATAAACCACTCGATGGATACTGGTCTGTGACCGAGCGGCCGGGCTGGCTCCGCCTTACGACCGGCCAGCTCGCAGAGCGTATAGCGGATGCGCGCAACACCCTCACTCAGCGCACGGTTGCTCCCGGCTGCTTCAGTGAGACGAAGCTTGACGCTTCGGCTATGAAGCCCGGCGACCACGCCGGACTGTGCGCCTTCCAGAGCAACTTCTGCGCACTGGAGGTCCAGGTGGCCGATGACGGCACGAAAGACCTCGTTGCGATTGACCGCAGGGAAGAGATCGTACGAGTCCCGATGGCAGGGGAGACCGTGTGCCTGCGCATAGATTATGATTTTACGACGGACAAGGCCAGGATGTATTATTCCTTCGACGGAAATGCCTGGACGTCTGTGGATTATGAACTTCAGATGCGATACACCCTGGACTATTTTACCGGCTACCGGTCCGCATTATACAACTACGCCACCAAGGAACTTGGCGGCGCAGCTGATTTCGATTATTTCAGACAGGAGGAGACCCTCTAGTCTATCTTCAGGTTTTCGTCGACATAGCTGAGCAGGTCGTCGAGGCTTTCCTCGTCCTTGTGGGCGAGGATGGCCATTACGAGCGTCCCCGGGACATATTCGACGCAGATCAGGATGACCGGAGCCCCCTCATCGTCTTCGGCATCATAGTACCATCCTGGCTGGCCCAGGAAAGGAATCTCGCGGACGGGGACCTCTTCGCCTTCATCCACGCCGATGGCCGCAAGGTAGGAGTTGATGCACTCGATCTTGGCGTCCGACCCTGCCGGGGTGTTGCCCACATAGAGTTCGATGGAAGCACCCTCGCTGTCGGGAACGGCTTCCTCGGTGGGGTATGCATAATAGGAGACGACTTCCTCGCCTTCTTCCAGGATCAGTTCCTGCTCGACTTCCCATCCTTCAGGAAGCGGTAATGTAATGCTGTGTGCCATAAGTATTTATTCTTTCAGTCTTGAGTCTATCAAAATGGTGACGGGGCCGTCGTTGAGCAGGCGGACCTCCATCATCGCGCCGAAGCGTCCCTGAAGGACGGGGCGGCCGGCGGCCTCGGCTAGCAGGGCGCAGTACCGCTCGTAGAGCGGGACAGCCAGCCCGTGGCCGGCCGCCCGTATGTACGAAGGACGGTTCCCTTTGCGGGTCGAAGCGGTGAGGGTGAACTGCGAAACGGCCAGCAATTCACCGTCGACGTCTACTACGGAACGGTTCATTACGCCTTCCTCGTCGTCGAAGATGCGCAGCGCGGCGGTCTTGGCCGCCAGCCAGGCCGCATCCTGCTCCGTGTCGCCGTTTTCAACGCCGACAAGCACCAGCAGGCCCTGGCCAATGGAGGCGATGCATTCGCCGCCTACCGTGACCGACGCTTCGGAAACCCTCTGTATTACGATGCGCATAGTATTTGCAAAGGTAACTTATATTCGTTTTTTTTCATAATTTTACAGTCTAATAGTTTTCTATGCCATGAACCGACTGTTTACAATCGCTGCGGCAGCCCTGCTGGCCATGGGTACGCTCCATGCGCAGGCGCCCGCAGAGACCAAGTTATATAACAAGACACTTAAAAAGCCTTCGGTAAAGGCTTATGACAAGTTCCTGAAGAAATATCCTTCTTCAGTATACAGCATTGAAATCCGCACCTTGAAGGATTCTACGCTGTTCGCAGCTGTGGATCAGGAGGATGCCGCCGCCGTCGAAGCCTTTGCGGCTGCGCATCCCGACTCTCCGATAGCCGACCAGGTGGAGGCCGTCATCGCGCGGCACAATACAAGCCCGCTTACGCGGGAAGAGGCGTTGGCGGCGCTGCGCGCGCTCGCGCCTTCCGCGGCAGATGCCGTGGGCTACCGTCGCGCAAACCGCGACTACGCCCTCGGCCTCGCGGCCGCTGACGGCGCGCTCGCGCTCTATCGCGGCTCACTCGGCGCCGACGGCGCCTGGACGCTCGCCGACACCCCCGCCCCCGAGCGCTACACCCTCGATTCCAAACTCTCGGACTGCCGTCTCGACGGTCCTGTAGAACTGGTTGAGATAAATGGAAAGAATCTTCTGTCCTTCAATTATATAAATAGCGCGGACAATAACAAGAACATCGAATATGTCGCATCGCTCTACGACCCCGAGGACGGCTCTTTCACGCACGCCATGTTCTACGGCCGCGACATGTCCGGCAAGGACGGCCTGAAGGTCGAGGGCCAGTGCCCTGAAGCCCTCTCCACGCTGGCTACGCCGGAGAATGCCTGGCTGCTGAACCGCATCAACTCCGATCCTCGTCTCGTCCCTATCGCGAAGGCAGATGCCCTCACCGACGACTCCATCGCCTGGTGGCTGGAGAAGAATCCCAACGCCGAGACCAATGCGTCCCGCCTGAACTTCGGCGCCCTGGATGAGGAAAGCTCGCTCGTTGCCGGCTTCAAGGTCGCCCGTTCCCGCGACAAGGACAGTTCGAAGAGTTTCACCGCAGCGATGATGGACATCCGCGACTACACCGTGATCGTCGCTTACTCCAAGACCTACAAGAACTACATCCTGGTCTGGTGCGAGCCTGTCTGCAAGGACAAGAACCGCGATAAACTCCTGAACAACATCTACTTCGAGGACGACACCAACCTCGCACTCTTCTACTACAAGGGCAGGACCACATTCAAGAACCGTATCAACCTCGCCAACCGCACCATCAGACGATAAAACCCGGTTCCGAATTGAAGGACATCCTCTTTCCGGAGCGGGGATGGGTGAATGAAAGGGTGGCGGCGTGCAGGCAGAGCCTGCCGGAGCCGCCGCCGTACAGGCGGTCGCCCGCGATCGGCCGGCCGAGGCCGAGCGGATGCGCCGCGTGTACGCGCAGCTGGTGCGTGCGCCCCGTCAGGGGAGTGAAGCGCACCAGCGCCCCGCCATCGGGGAGCTTCCTCATCAGTTCCCAGTCCGTCACGGCTTGCTTGCCATCCTGGAAATCAACCATTTGCCTGGGTCTGTCGTCGTAGTCCAGAATCAGCGGCAGCGAGATGCGGCCGCCCTGCGCCAGCGGCGCACCCGGGCACAGCTTCGCGACATAGGATTTCTGCACTTCGTGCTTCTCGAACTGCTGCTGGAGCGCCGCCAGGCTGGCGGCATCCTTCGCGAAGACTATCAGCCCGGAAGTGTCCATATCGAGGCGGTGGCAGGCGCGGACGTCTGCGCCGGGGCCCGTGAGGCGCTGAAGGCGTTCCTGAAGGGAAACCTTCAGCGTGCGCCCCGGCACCGCCAGCATCCCCGACGGCTTGTCGGCCACGATGATGCAATCGTCTTCGTACAGGACTTTGAAATCCGCTTCTGAGGCAGGGGAGTCCGCATCCAGCGGATTGGGCTCCACGTCCAGCCCCTGTAGCATAAATGCCAGCAACGGTCCGCATTTGCCCGTACAGGAAGGGTAGAAGCAGCCTTGGGTGCGGACCTCCTTCTCCGGCGAGGCCCCGTACCAGAACTCTCCCATTGCAAGGGGCTTAAGCCCGTTCAGATAGGCGTACTGCAGCAGTTTGGGCGCTGCGCAGTCGCCCGTCCCTCCCGGCGGCGTCAGCCCGCGCTCCGCGAAAATGTCAAGTATTGACTTCCGTTCGCCCATGGCGTTCAGTACGACGTACTGTCGGAAAAGCCAGTCCTGCAACGCGATGGAGCGCTCCTTGCGCTCGGCCTTCAGCGCCGCCGCAAGCCCCGGTTCAGTATCTCCGGCCTCGCGTATGCGCCGGTTCAGTTCCGAGATGCCGGCCTCCTCCTTCCTGAAATGCCCCTCCGGGTCGGTCAGGTCGAAGATGGGAGGCACGAACCCCTCTACCCGGCTCCTGCCCCCGGCCAGGCCGGAGAACCCATAAAGGAAGTCGGCACGTCCTTCGGCATCCTGCACCATCAGCACCCCCATCATCTTGCCTTCGGCGAAGATATCCTTCAGATCCGGATCGGCGTCTATCCGCCCGATAAGGCTCTCGGAGGCCTTGACAATCTCCGGATCCGGAGTATAGCAGAAGGGATATGTGAATCTTTTCATCGTTCCGGGCGTTTAACTTTCAAACTGAAAGCAGATGGGATAAAAAACGTTTTTAATTTTCTTTAATAAGGCTCTCGGGGCCTTGCAGGGGCGTTTTATGTATTCGATTAATTGAAGAATCGGCTATGGAGATTATTGTTTATAGCGTTGAAAATCAGCGTTATGATACCAATATTAAATTTTTTTCAAAATTTTTTTCAGAAAAATTTGCAGATTAAAAATTAAGTTGTAACTTTGCATTCGAGTTGAGGCTCTTATTAAGCAGTTCTGCTTACTCAACTTATTGGTTATTAGTTTTAGTGTTATTAATTATGTGGTTAGTATGAGTGGTCCACGCGTGAGCGTCGACTACTTTTTTTTATATGCAAATATAGAACATTATGGCTGATAATTATCTCGAAAGGCGCGAAGAAGCGCTCAAGTCGTCGGGGCGTACAGTCGTCCGCCGCAACACCCCTTCGCTGGACACCCTGCTGCGCAAGAACCGCAGCCACCGTGGCTATGACACGTCGTACGTAGTCTCGATGCGTCAGCTCAGGACCATCGTCTCCGTGAATGACAAGATCCCTTCCAGCAAGAACTGGCAGATCCTCCGCTTCAAGCTTCTCGATGCCGCATCGGGAGGGAAGGATTTCTGCAAGCTGCTCCGTCTCGGGGCCTTGCTGCCGGAGCTTCACCTGCCGCTTCCCGGCACCGAGCCGCAGGCCTTCATTGTCATCTGCACAACCGTTTCCGTCAACCGCTCGGTCGACATAGACCTCGGAATAGCGCTCCAGAGCATGGCGCTCAAGGCCGTTGAGATAGGCCTCAATGCCCTGATCATCAGGGCTTTCAATCCCCAGGAGATAAAGCAGGTTCTGGGCCTCGGACTCGAGCCCGTCGCCGTCCTTGCTGTTGGCAAAGGCGCCGAGACCATCGTCCTGGACGAGGTCCCCGCAGGCTCCGACCTCAGCTATTACCGTGATGAGGACGGCGTCCACCACGTCCCCAAGATCCGGGTTGACGACCTATTGCTCTGACAGGATTTTCAGAACCTCCGTTACGCGTTTGAAAGCACGCGCATCATCGCCGCCGCGGGCTTCTTCTCCTGCCTTGATGGAGTTGTAGTTCCGCAGGAATGCGCCCGCACCTGACCAGACCGTGTGGATATAGCCCGTAAGACGGTTGGCTGTCTCTTCCGGTGTCTGGGTCCGGAATCGTATCATATCGCGGATCTGCTGCTCGCAGATGTCCGCGTCCCTGTATCCGCATTCGGCCACCTGAAGACCCTTCATTGCGAAATACACGCCGGTCAACTCCGCCCTTTCATAGTGCCAGTCGCAGATGAAGACGTCGCGGGGGATAAGGTCTATTGCCCCTGCGGTGCCGTTGGTGCTGGCCTCCCACTCTCCAAGGCCGGTAGTCTCACCGTCCAGCAGGCGGTCTCCCCAGATCATAAGCTTGCGTCCTTTCTCCGCGAGGTGGTTCCTGAGCAGGGTGACTTCGCCCGCGAAAAGCTCGGCCCTGTCATGTCCCTTGCAGCGCGGACACTCGTCCATGCCGATATAGAAGACTTCGTCCATCCCTGCGTGGAAGGTGTCGGCCTCGAATGCGTCGCACAGTTCGTCGATCAGCGGCAATACTACGTCGTGTACTTCGGGGTGAAGGGGACAATAGCTCTTACAGTACAGCCCGTATTCGTTGGGCCAGTCGGTATAATACTCGCTCTTGATCGACGGGGTCTCGTCGAACTGGGGATACTTCCGCAGCAGCGCGTGGGTCTGCTTGGCCCAGGACTGGTGGCCCAGGAGGTTGATGTGAGGGACCAGCTTGATGCCGTGGGCTCTGCAGGCAGCTACAATCCGGGCAGCATCCTGTTTCGTAAGGGGGGCAGGGTCGCGCAACTCCGGATGAGACTCGTATGCGTAGTTCCAATCCACTCTGAGTATCAATAGGTTGAACCCGGCAGGGGCAAGGTCTTCGTCGATGAAGCGGATGAATCCGTCAAGCCCGCGGGACATCGGAGCCTCGATGGCGAAGCCCCTTATGGGAAGCTTCTCGTCAAGCGGACCTGCGCCCGGTAGGGGAAGGCAGATCAAAACAACGAGTATGGCCAGAATGATCTTTTTCATGGTTATAGAGCTAGTGTTCTAGAGATTCAATTCATCCAAGCCTGGCATCGGCCAGGGGGCTGGACCATTTGACGGCGGCGCCGTGCTCGGCGGCGAGGGCGTCGATCTCGTCGCGGAGCGACTCGAGCAGCGCGGCCTCGCGCTTGCGCGACCTGCGCCCCGCCGCCCGGTAGAGTTCCTTCTCGAAATAGGCGTCGTACGATACGGCGAAGTCTTCTTCATCCCTGTGCGGGAAGAACGACACCGCTGCGCGGTACGATATCGTACCGGCTTCAGAATCGGATATCAGCAGCACAAGCGCTCCTCGGCGCTCCACACCGGCGAAAGATCCTTCCGCCTCGAAGTATTGCGAATAGACGTTGATTTCCATGGCGTTCCTGTTGATGTATTCATACAAATATAACACTTTGGTATAAATAGTCCGCTCATGGAGTGTTGAAAAGCAAAAAGGGACAGCATTTCTGCGGTCCCTTTTTGGTGAAGCTTAGCAGATTTGAACTGCTGACCTCTTGCCTGTCAAGCAAGCGCTCTAAACCAGCTGAGCTAAAGCTTCGTGTTTCGTGGGTGCAAAGATAAGCAAGTTTTGTGAAACTGCAAAAAAAACTTAGAGGAATGCCTGCAGCATCTCGTATACGAGGTGTGTCGGGAAACCTACGACGTTGAAATATGAGCCCCTTATGGCTGTGATTCCGACGAGGCCTATCCATTCCTGGATGCCGTAGGCTCCGGCCTTGTCGTAAGGCTTGCAGTTGTCCACATAATAGTCTATTTCACTGTCGGTCAATTCCTTGAATACAACGATGGTGGAGTCGGAGCGGGTCTCGATGCGGTCGCCGCTCCGCAGCGTCACGGCCGTGATCACTTCGTGCTCGCGGCCTGACAGCAGCCGGAGCATCCGGACCGCATCCTCCCGCGAATGCGGCTTGCCGAGGATGGGGGAGTGCTCGGGGTCGCCGTGGCAGAGCACCATCGTATCTGAGGTGATGAGTATTTCGTCGTCCTCGAGTGGCCTGTGGAATCCGAGGGATTTGCCCTCGGACATCAGTGCCGGCACCTGCTCGTGAGGCGTGGAGGGATCGCAGGACTCTTCGAAGGAGTTGCCGGTATCGATGGTGAACTCTACGTTCATTCCTGCCAGGAGCTCGCGCCGCCTGGGCGATCCGCTCCCAAGTATGATCTTCTTTCCTTTCAGGTCCATCTCAGAACATCTTCTTGTACAGCGCGTCGTCGAGATGCCAGCGCCCCTGGGCCTTGAGTACCATCTCGACGGCGTGGCGGACGCAGCCGTGGCCGCCCCTGCAGGGGGAGACGAAGTCTGCTGCCTGCTTGACTTCCTCGACGGCATCGGCCGGAGCGACGCCTAAGCCACAGGCTTCAATCACGGGGATATCGGGCAGGTCATCGCCGAAGAACATCACTTCTTCAGGAAGCAGCGAGTGCTTCTGGCAGAATGCGTTGAAATCGTCCAGTTTAATCCTTGAATGAAGATAGATGTCATCCTGGTCCACACCGCAAACGCTGAAGCGCCTGACTATGCTGCCCGAACTGCCTCCCGTGATGATGCCTGTCTGCAGACCGTTCATCTTGGCCATCCTGACGCCGAAAGAATCCTTGGCGTCGAAGACGCGCAGCAGGTCTCCGTCGGGCATCGCGAGGATGCCGCCGTCAGTCATGACACCGTCTATGTCGAAGGCGATCGCCTTGATGCGCAGGAGGATGGAGTTATCGACCTGCGTCATGACTTAGCACCGTTGCCGGTCATGAAATCGCCGAGGTTGATGGTGCCCTTGGGCTGCTGCTCGCGGATGGTGATGGGGCCGAACTGAGACTCGTATTTGGTGACGTTGTCCGCCAGTGCGTTGAGCAGGCGCTTTGCGTGCTCGGGGTTCATGACGATGCGGTTGGAAATCTCGGGCTTCTGGAGGCCGGGAAGCATGGTCGCGAAGTCGATGATGAACTCGCTGGGGGAGTGCGAGATGATGGCGAGGTTGGAGTATGAACCCTTGGCCACCTCGGGTTTGAGCTCGAGGCTTAGTTGTTTCTTTTCGTTGTTCTCCATGTTTGTATATAATTGTTAATCAGTATATTAGTCTAGCCAGCCCACATAGACGGGCTTTTCCAGCCTGATGCGTGTGCCGGTGTCCTTGAGCAGGCCGGTCTTGGCGTCACGCCGGTACACTTCGATGGCGTTCCCGTCGCGGCAGGCGACGAGGACGAATCGGCCGTCGGGGGTGATGTTGAAGTTGCGGGGATGCACGCCGGTGTTCTGGTAACCGGCATCGGAAAGGGTGCCGTCGCCGGCAATGCTGAAGACTGCGATGCCGTCGTTCTGCAGCCTAAGGCTGGCGTACAGGAACTTGCCGTCAGGCGAAATGTGGATGTCCGCGGCGCCGCGCGCATCGACACGGTCGGCTCTAACAGTCTGTTTCTCGACCAGAAGGCCGTCATTATAGTCGAAGACGGTGACGTCGCCGGAGAGTTCTCCGATGACATACAGGTGCTTGCCGGAGGCGTCGAAGAGCAGGTGCCTCGGACCGTAGTCCGGGTGCAACTGCGCCGCGCAGCGGTAACCGGAGGCATGCTGGCCGTCGATGTCGACGATGCCTATGCGGTCAGCGCTGAACTCGCTGAACAGTAGATGCTTGCCGTCAGGTGTAAAGACCGCGCAATGCACGTGGGGATCGGCCTGGCGGGACAGGTCGGGGCCGCCGACGCAGGAGCGCAGGAGGGAGTCGAGAGGGGCAATGCCGCCGTCAGGAAGCAGGCGGTAGAGCGCAAGCGTGCCGCCGCTGTAGTTGGCGACTGCCAGCAGCCCGTCGCCGGCGCTGACGTAGCACGGGTCCTCGCCCCCAGCGGGCAGGCCCGTGAGCTGTGAGCCGGCGGTGCTCAGTGAGTTGTTGCTGAAGCGCCAGGCCGCGACGGCGGCCGTGGAGTCGGGCATCTCGCTCACCGCATATACGAAGCCATCCTTGTAAGTCAGGTATGAAGGATTGGGCATAGGAGCCTTGGCAAAGGCGCCCGGGGCCTCCGGGAACAGTCCCTTGGATACGACCTTGCCCGTTCGGGCGTCGAGACGGTAAGTGTAGAAGCCGTCGGAATAGGTGCCGACACCCATGGTCAGTACGTCATGCTCCGCACACGAGGCCAGGAGCAGCGGCAGAAAGGCCGCAAAAATGTAAAACATCCTTCTCATAACACACAAAGATAACGAAAAAAGCAGTATATTTGTCAAATAATGCGATTATAAATCATACTATCTATAATGGAATTATCGGCGAAATACAATGCCTCCGAAGTGGAGGATAAATGGTATGCCTATTGGCTGAAGAATAAATGCTTCCATTCCGAACCCGACGGAAGGGAACCCTATACCATCGTGATACCGCCGCCTAATGTCACCGGTATCCTGCACATGGGACATGTGCTGAACAACACCCTCAATGACGTGCTGATCCGCAAGGCCCGCATGGACGGAAAGAACGCGTGCTGGGTGCCCGGTACGGACCATGCCTCCATCGCCACGGAAAACAAGGTCGTGGCCAAACTCAAGGGCATGGGCATCTCCAAGGAGGACCTCACCCGCGAGGAGTTCCTCAAGTACGCCTGGGAATGGAAGGAGGAGCACGGAGGCATCATACTCAAGCAGTTGCGCAAACTCGGCGCTTCCTGCGACTGGGACCGCACCCGCTTCACGATGGAGCCCGCCCTCTCCGAGGCCGTCATCAATACCTTCGTATATTTCTATAAGAAAGGATGGATCTACAGGGGAGTGCGCATGGTCAACTGGGATCCCGAGGGACACACCGCCGTCAGCGACGACGAGGTCATCCACAAGGATACTCAGAGCCACTTCTACCACATGCGCTACTTCATCTCCGACGGGCATGGCAACCCTACCGACAAGTACATTGTAGTGGCCACCACCCGTCCCGAGACCATCATGGCCGATGCCGCCATCTGCGTCAATCCCAATGACGAGCGCCATTTCTGGATGAAGGGCAAGAAAGTCCTTATCCCGCTCATCAACAAAGAGATACCCATCATCGAGGACGACTATGTCGAGATGGACTTCGGTACCGGTTGCCTCAAGGTCACGCCTGCGCATGACGCACACGACTACGAGATAGGCCTTCGCCACAACCTTCCGATCATCGACATCATCGACGACCGCGGCCGTCTGACCGAGGACGCCCAGATACTGATAGGCGAGGACCGTTTCGATGCCCGCAAGAAGATCGTCAAGATGCTTCAGGACGCCGGCAACATCGAAAAGATCGAGGACTATACCTCGCCGGTAGGATACAGCGAGCGCACCAACGCCGTCATCGAGCCGCGCCTCAGCGCGCAGTGGTTCCTCAAGATGGAGGAGCTTGCCCCGCGCGCACTCGCTTCCGTCGAGGATGGCTTCATCAAGTTCATCCCTGACAAGTACCGCAATACCTACCGCCACTGGATGGAGAACGCACACGACTGGTGCATCAGCCGCCAGCTCTGGTGGGGTCAGCGTATTCCTGCATACTATCTCCCTGATGGGCAGATAGTTGTGGAGAATAGTTTCGAGAAAGCCTTTAAGGCCGCACAGGCCATCGACCCTTCCATCAAGCCCGAGGATCTCAAGCAGGATGAGGACGTGCTCGACACCTGGTTCTCCAGCTGGCTGTGGCCAATCTCGGTGTTCGATCCCGATATGCCCGGCAATCCCGACCACAAGCCCAATGCCGACCTTGCATACTATTATCCTACCAACGACCTCGTGACCGGCCCTGATATCATTTTCTTCTGGGTAGCCAGGATGATCATGGCGGGCAACGAGTTCATGAACGACGTGCCTTTCCACAACGTGTATTTCACCGGCATCGTCCGCGACAAGCTAGGCCGCAAGATGAGCAAGACGCTAGGCAACTCTCCCGACCCTCTCGAGCTCATCGAAAAGTACGGCGCCGATGCTGTCCGTCTCGGAATGCTGCTTTGTTCCTCCGCCGGCAACGACATCCTTTATGACGAGGCCATGATCGAGCAGGGAAGGAACTTCTGCGCCAAGATCTGGAATTCCTTCCGCCTCGTGAAGGGCTGGAACGTCGATGCTGCAGCAGCTGCTCCCGCGGCTTCCGCGGTCGCTGTCAAGTGGTTCGAAAACAAATTAAGTCAGGCCATAGAAGTTGTTGAAGATCATTACAGTAAGTTTAGGATTAACGACGCTCTGATGACCATCTATAAACTCTTCTGGGACGACTATTGCAGCTGGTACCTCGAGATAGTGAAGCCAGGTTTCGGCGCTGCTGTCGACAAGGCTACCTACGATGCGACCCTCGGCTTCTTCGAGGCCCTGGTCAAGATGATCCATCCCATCATGCCGTTCATCACCGAGGAGCTCTGGCAGAACATCGAGGAGCGCCCCGCAGGCGCTACAATAATGTTCGCGCCCACGCCTAAGGCCGGCAAGTATGACGATGCTTTCATCCGCGAGTTCGAGACTGCGCGCGAGGCCGTCGTGGCTCTCCGCTCGATCCGCAAGCAGAAGAACATCTCGCCCAAGGAGCCCCTCGGCCTCAAGGTCAAGGGTGCATTCCCGATGGAGGTTGCGCCCGTGATCGAGAAACTCGCGAGCGTGACTTCGGTGGAGCCTGTCGACGATTTCGGCGACACAGGTTCCGGCGTTCCGTTCATCATTGGCACGACCGAGTTCTTCGTTCCGCTAACAGGTCTGGT
This sequence comes from Bacteroidales bacterium, assembly GCA_017519865.1. Taxonomy (GTDB): domain Bacteria; phylum Bacteroidota; class Bacteroidia; order Bacteroidales; family UBA932; genus Cryptobacteroides. The sequence continues at coordinate 13,200 of JAFWRQ010000026.1, forward strand.
CAACGTCGAGGAGGAGATCGCAAAGCTTGAAGCCGACCTCGAATACCAGAGAAAATTCCTCGAAGGAGTGCGCCGCAAGCTCTCCAACGAGTCGTTCGTGGCCAATGCTCCTGAGAAAATCGTTGCTGTGGAGCGTAAGAAAGAGGCTGATGCTCTCTCAAGAATAGAAAGTCTGGAGTCTCAGCTCAATTCGCTGAAAAATAGCAATTAAAACAAAAGAGTTTTTAGTTATAACATTTTTGTTAACCCAATAATTGGACTATTTTATGATGGTTTATCCTTTGTTTCTTGGCAGTTTAGGGTTTTGGGAGATCCTGCTGATCGTCCTGGTGTTCCTCCTTCTCTTCGGTGGCAAGAAGATTCCCGAGCTTATGCACGGACTCGGCAAGGGAATGAAAAGTTTCCGCAAGGGAATGAACGAAGTCGAGGACGAGATCAAGGAAGCCACCAAGGAGTTCGACTCCATCACCAAGGAGACGGAAGAGAAGAAATAGGGCGTGGCGTCCGATCCCGGAAAAGGCTTGAAGGAGATGTCCTTCTGGGACCATCTCGAGGAACTGAGGGGAACACTTATCCGCTCGGTCCTCATCATATTGGCCCTTTTCACTGTCGGCTTCTTCCTTAAGGAGACTCTTTTCGACGGGGTCATCCTTTGGCCCACAAGGTCCGATTTCTGGCTTTACCGACTGCTCGGGGTGGATCTTTCCATCAATCTGATCAACATCGACGTTGCCGCGCAGTTCTTTACCCACATCAAGGTCACGTTCGTGTGTGCGCTGGTGGTGGGGTTCCCCCTGATCTGCTATGAGGCCTGGAAATTCATCGCTCCTGGCCTATACGAAAAGGAGAAGAAAGTGATGCGAAAGGCTTTCGGGCTCGGCGCAGGCCTTTTCTACCTGGGCATCGCAGTAGGGTACTTCATCGTGATGCCCGTCCTGCTGGTCTTCTTCAATGGTTATCAAGTAAGTACGAGTGTCGAGAATACGTTCGCACTGACTTCCTATATTTCCATCTTCCTGGCGATGGTGTTCGTGATGGGGCTCCTGTTCGAGTTCCCCTCGGTGCTGGCCGTCCTTTCGCATTTCGGCATAGTCACCCGCGATACGATGAAGAAGTCGCGCCGTTTCGCTGTCCTGGCCATCCTCGTGCTGTCCGCCATCCTTACCCCGACAGGGGATCCTTTCACGATGCTGGTGGTGGCCATCCCCCTGTATATGCTGTACGAGTTCAGCATCCTGATCTGCAAACCGGCTGTGCCGGAGGAGGTTAAGGATGATCTCGATTAGCGACCTCACCGTCTCGTACGGCAACTGGAATCTCCTGGACCACATCAGCTTCCACATCAGCGAGAACGATAAGATCGGTCTTGTCGGCAAGAACGGGGCGGGGAAGTCCACCGTGATGAAACTCATCTGCGGCGAACAGAATCCCACTTCAGGCTCCGTCGACAAGCCTGCCCATATCAATATAGGTTATCTTCCGCAGATCATGGAGCATAACCGCGGCCGCAGCGTGCTGGAGGAGACGATGACTGTTTTCGATACCTTCAAGGATATGGAGAAGGAGATTGAAGACATAACTGTCCAGCTTTCGGAACGTACTGACTACGAGTCTGCTGCATATATTGAGTTAATTACGCGCTTGAATGACTTGAACGACCATCTGGCCGTGAGTCATTCAGAGCCTCCGGAGGTCCAGGCCACCCGCATACTCCTCGGACTGGGCTTCAGGGATGACGAACTTTCACGCAAGACTGAGACCTTCAGCCAGGGCTGGAACATGCGCATCGAACTGGCCAAGATCCTGCTCGGCGCCCCTGACGTTCTGCTGCTCGACGAGC
>JAFWRQ010000027.1 GCA_017519865.1 Bacteroidales bacterium
GGCCGCCGCGGCGCAGGCGCTGAACGCCTGGGGGCGGCCGGCAGTCCTGCTCGGCGGCGCTCCGGCCGCCTCCGTGCCTCCGGCTGCGCCTGCGCCCGTCGCCGGCCTGTCGAACGCCGTCTACGGCCTCGACACCGCCGGCAAGGTCGCGGCGATGCTCGCCTCCGGCTCCGGGGCGGAATCCTTCCGCCTGCCCGTCGTCGCCGTCGGCGACAGCTTCGGCCGCATCGTCTATTTCTCACAGGGCTACAACACCTCCCTGGCGGAGGATCTCCGCAGTGTAATCGAAAAACTGTAAATCGCTATGGTTGAACCTTATATCCACAAAGTAAAGTATTACGAGTGCGACCGGATGGGCGTCACTCACCACTCCAACTATATCCGTTTCATGGAGGAGTCCCGCATCGATATGCTGGACCGTATCGGCTACGGTTTCGAGAAAATGGAGGCTGAAGGTGTCGTGTCCCCGGTCACGGAGGTACATTGCAACTACAAGAAAACCACAACTTTCCAGGATGAGATAGCCGTCGAAGTCTTTGTCGAGGAAATCTCCACGCTGAAACTCCGCATCGGTTACAAAATGACCTGCCGCGGAGAAATCGTTTTCACCGGCTCCAGCGTGCATTGCTTCATAGAGAACGGGCGTCCTGTCGCCTTTGGCGACCGTTTCCCCGGTTTCGTAGAAGCCCTGGCCCCTTACCGCCGCTAGCCATGGACGTCAGGATCACTGTCATCCGTAGGACGATCTACAAAGACCTGATGGAGTTGTATGAGAATCCCATCGAACACGCGTGCGAAATGCATATAGGTCAGGTGTTTATCTCCCACGACGGCGCCAAGCCCGAAGGGCTGTGCGGCAGCGCGTGGGGGAGTATGCGCGAGTTCGTCGAAGAACTGGCCCGCGGAGGCGGCGACTTTTACGATGGTTGGATGAAGAATCCGCACAGCGCAATGATATCCTGCAATGACGGCTTCCGTCCCGTCAGTTACCTGCTGGAAACAGTCGAGTGATATGGCTATGAAGTACTTCCTCGAGGCCTGCTGCACAAGCGCCGCCGATGCCGTGACGGCGCAGCGGAGCGGCGCCGCCCGCATCGAGCTTTGCTCGAGGCTGGACATCGGCGGCGTCACCCCTTCCGAGGACCTCATCAGAGAGACTCTTCTGGCTCTCGCTGAAGATTCTGCCCCCATTCCGGTCAATGTCCTGGTCCGTCCTCGAGGCGGTGATTTCGTATATTCCGAGACGGAAATCGAGGAGACCCTGGCAGGGATTGAAATGTGCAAGCGCCTGAGCGTGAGCGACTCCGCCGGACGCGAACATCGCGTAAACGGCGTCGTCATAGGGGCGCTGCGGCCGGACGGCGGCATTGACCTGCCGGCGATGCGCCGCCTCGTCGCCGCAGCCCGCCCGCTCGAAGTCACCTTCCACCGCGCCTTCGACGAATGCGCCGATTTGGAACGCGGCCTCGAGGACGTCGTGTCGCTCGGCTGCGAGCGGCTGCTGACGTCCGGCCATGAGCCGGACGCCTTCGCCGGCCGCTTCACCCTCGCTCGCCTCGTCCGCCAGGCCGCCGGCCGGATCGTCATCCTGGCTGGCTGCGGCGTCCGCCCCCACAACATCGACGCCATCGCCTCAGCCTCCTCCGCCCCCGAATTCCATTCCTCCACCCTCACCGGCTGGTAACCCTCACCGCCTGTTACCCCCTTACTCTCACCGTCTGGGAACCTTCCCGTCTGGTGCCCCTCCAACCTCACCGCCTGGTACCCCTCCACCCTCACCGACTGGTACCCCTCCACCTTCACACTCGCTAAGAATCACTTCCTTGAGACTGTAATCTGTGTTTCCGCAAATCGTCTCGAACAGGGAAGTCCTTTCTACGGCCTTCAAGGGGTGATTGTTGTTCTAGTCCTCAGGAAATTCGCGAGGTCGCAAACACGAAACCTCAATCCAGGCCCCTCAGAGGCCTATCATCGTCCGCGACGATTTGTCGAGTATGGCTGACCAGTCATAAGACCAAGGGGATAAAGAGTAAAGGAGTGAAGGAAGGAGGGAAAGAGGGGGGAAGAGATGGTTGGGTAGATGGCTGAGGTAGAGGACTGGGTAGAAGGTTGGGGAAGTCGGGGAAATGTGCTATCTTTGTAAGGCTATGGCAGACGAAAAGATCATATTCTCGATGGCGGGAGTGGGCAAGGTCCTACCGCACAACAACAAGGTTATCCTGAAGGACATCTATCTGTCCTTTTTCTATGGGGCGAAGATCGGTATCATCGGTCTGAACGGATCGGGTAAGTCGACCCTTCTGAAGATCATTGCCGGCGTGGAGAAATCCTACCGCGGCGAGGTGGTCTGGGCACCGGGCTACACCGTTGGTTACCTGGAGCAGGAACCGCAGATGGATCCCGACAAAACCGTCCTGGAAGTGATCCAGGAGGGTGTCCAGGAGGTCATGGACCTGCTCAAGGAGTACGAGGAGGTGAATATGAAGTTCATGGAACCGATGACGGACGACGAGATGGCCGCGTTGATCGAGCGCCAGGGAGAGCTGACGGAGAAGATCGACCACGCCGGAGGCTGGGAGATCGACGCGAAGCTCGAGCGCGCGATGGACGCGCTCCAGTGCCCGCCTGAGGACGCGAAGATCGCGACCCTCAGCGGGGGCGAGCGCCGCCGCGTCGCACTCTGCCGGCTCCTGCTCCGCGAGCCGGACGTGCTCCTGCTCGACGAGCCCACCAACCACCTCGATACCGAGAGTATCCAGTGGCTAGAGGCTCATCTCCAGCAATATAAGGGCACAGTCATAGCCGTCACGCACGACCGTTATTTCCTTGACAACGTCGCCGGCTGGATCCTCGAACTCGACAGGGGAGAGGGTATTCCCTGGAAGGGCAACTACTCCTCCTGGCTGGAGCAGAAGAGCATCCGCCTTGCGCAGGAGGAGAAGCAGGAGAGCAAGCGCCGCAAGACCCTCGAGCGCGAGCTCGAGTGGGTCAGGATGGCGCCCAAGGCCCGCCAGGCCAAGCAGAAAGCCCGTATCGGAGCCTATGAGAAGATGGCTTCGGCCGACACCAAGGAGAAGGAAGCCAGTCTCGAAATCTACATCCCGAACGGTCCCCGTCTGGGCAACCAGGTCATCGAGTTCCACGACGTTTCCATGGGATACGGCGACCGGCTGCTGTTCGAACACCTCGACTTCGTCCTGCCTCCGGCAGGCATCGTGGGCGTCATCGGTCCGAACGGCGCCGGCAAGACCACGCTCTTCCGCCTGATCATGGGCCTTGAAAAGCCTTTAAGCGGCGAGATCGTCATCGGAGAGACAGTCAAACTCTCCTACGTCGACCAGCAGCATAAGAGCATAGATCCGGACAAAACTGTCTATCAAACGATTGCACAGAATTCCGACTTCGTGCGCCTGGGGAACCGCGAGGTTCCCGCGCGCACCTACGTCTCCCGATTCAACTTCAGCGGAGCGGACCAGGAGAAGAAGTGCGGCATCCTTTCAGGAGGTGAACGCAACCGTCTCCATCTGGCCCTGACGCTCAAGGACGAAGGCAATGTCATCCTGCTCGACGAACCTACCAACGATGTGGATGTCAATACCATACGTGCCCTCGAGGAAGGTCTGGAGAACTTCGCCGGCTGCGCCGTCGTAGTTTCTCACGACCGCTGGTTCCTCGACCGTATCGCCACCCACATCCTCGCTTTCGAAGGCGACTCCCAGGTCTATTTCTACGAAGGTTCCTACTCGGAGTACGAGGAGAACCGCAGGCGCAGGCTCGGGAACGAGGAGCCCAAACGCTTCAAGTACAGGAAACTAATGGAGTAACAAAGACATCAACAATCATAAAATCAGCGTAATAGAATAATGGATAAATCCGTAGCCATGAGCCCGAACCTTCTGGTCCGGTATCTCAGGAAGCCGGCATCCGAGTTCACCCGTGCCGACATCGTCAGGTTCTGTGTGGAGAACGAGGTGGAATGCATCAACTTCCATTATTGCGGATGGGACAGTAAGCTCAAGACCCTCAATTTCGTCATCCATAGCCAGGAGCACCTCGAGAATATCCTCGAGGCAGGGGAGCGCGTGGACGGCTCGAGTCTGTTCCCCTTCATAGAGGCCGGCAAGAGCGACCTCTACGTCCTGCCCAAATACCGCACCGCATTCGTCAACCCTTTCTCGGAGGCGCTGACCGTCGACCTGCTCTGCTCGTACTTCAACCGTGACGGCGAGCCTTTCGAGAGTTCGCCGGAGTACATCCTCCACAAAGCCCACGAGGCTTTCAAGGAGGTGACCGGCCTGCAGATGGAAACCATGGGAGAACTGGAGTACTATGTCATTTCCGATGCCGAGGGACTGTACCGAGTCGCTGACCAGAAGGGCTATCACGAGAGCGCGCCGTTCAACAAGTTCACCGATTTCCGTACGGAAGCGATGCGTATGATAGCCAAGGCAGGGGGTAAGATCAAGTACGGCCACTCCGAGGTCGGCAATTTCACCGACGGCGGCAGGGCGTTCGAACAGAATGAGATAGAGTTCCTTCCGGTAGACATCGAGGATGCCGCCGACCAGCTCGTGGTGGCCAAATGGATAATGCGCCAACTGGCGTACAAATACAAGGTGGAACTGACTTTCGCCCCGAAGATCACCTACGGAAAGGCCGGTTCAGGTCTTCACGTCCACTGCCGTTTCACCAAGGACGGCAAATCGATGATGACCCGTGAAGGGAAACTCACCGACGAGTGCCGGAAGGCGATCGCCGGCTACATGGACGCCGGCACGTCCCTTCCGGCCTTCGGCAACCCGCATCCACTGTCGTTCATGCGGCTGGTGCCGAACCAGGAAGCGCCGACCTCGCTCTGCTGGTCGTTCTCGAACCGCAGCGCCCTCGTGCGCGTCCCGCTCGGCTGGCTCGAGCCCGTCGACATGGCGGCCAAGTGCAATCCTCTCGAGGAGGCTATGGACAAGGATTTCAGCGACAAGCAGACCTTCGAGTGGCGGGCGTCAGACGGCTTCGCCGACACGTACCTGCTGATGGCCGCGCTCTGCGCAGCCGCCCGCCACGGCTTCGAAATGCCTGACGCACTGCAGGTTGCGGAAAAGACTTATGTGGGTTTGGGGGTGAATATCCACGACAAGGGCAACCGTGCCCTGGAGGAGTCGCTCGAGCAACTGCCCGCTTGCTGCGTCGAAGCGGCGCGCGAGCTCGAGAAGGACCGTGCGATCTATACTTCGCACGGAGTCTTCTCGGATGCCATCGTGGATTATATGATACGCTTCCTCAAGGCTTTCAAGGACGGGAATCTCAGGAAAGAGCTCGAGGCGGACCCGAAACGGGCTATGATGATGGTGCAGGCTAATATCAACAACGGTTAGTTCTCCTATCTTTTATTATTGTCAAACAGGCTGCAGACTGTATCGGCTATCAGTCTGTGGCCTTTTTCATTGGGGTGGATGCCGTCGGCGCACATATAGTCGCTGAAGGTCTTGTGGAAGAGGAAAGCCGAAGTGACATCGATGACCGGGACGTCCATCGCCAGTCCCAGCTTGAAGATCTGCAGGTTGTAGATCTCGTGCCAGTTGTTGATGCCTTCGGTGTCGCCGCCCAGCCACTGGAGCACGTTGCGCCTTCCCGTTTCGTCCATATTGCGCGTGACGTGTGTAAAGTAGCGGTCGGAGACAAGGGGGATGAGGGAGAATAGGATCGGCTTGGAACCGAGGCCGCGAACCTTGTCTATCAATGACTTATATATAAGTGAGAATGACCGTATGTCCGTATTGGGCATGTGCTTTGCTTCAGGGTTCCTGCCGATTTCCTCCCAGTTGAAGTCGCAGTCGTTGCCTCCGTATTCGAGGAAAGTGTAGTCGGAATGGACGATCTGGTCCAGATGGCGGTTCAGTATCTTCTCTCCTACCGTGACCGTGCAGCCGAAGCGTCCGTAGTTGTCTATCGACAGCCCGAGCCTCTTGCCGCACTGCTCGGCGAAGTTGTCTTCCAGGGCGGAGTAGTGGATTCCGCCTTCAGTGTTCCTATCCAAAACGACTCCTTTCATGATGGAGTCTCCGAATGCGATTCCTTTTTTCATAATGGTTCGTTTATTTACGGAAACAAAGTTACCTGTCTGGAACCACGTGTGGAAGGAAGTGGTATGTGGGACGAGTTTTTGTGACTAAAATTGTATTTCTGTGATAAAAACGCTATATTTGGGATGAAAAATGGATAAACAAACATTCGTCACAATATGGAGAACCTGCCGAATATCTTCCGGAAGCTGCCTGTCCAGGTCTGGTTTTTCCTGGCTGCACCGCTCTTCTGGATGGCTTTCCTGCTGATCTACCGCCCCTTCGACTCAAGGGTCTACCTCGATGCCGGACGCGGCCTTTACTACTTCAGCATCCCCATCCTTTTCAGTATCCTTTTCGTCACCCTCGTAATCACGAGGCTGGCATTCCATTTCATCTTCAGGGACCGCCGCCTGTCCGTTTTCGGCTATATAGGCTGGTGCCTGGCGGAGATGCTCCTTGCGTCGGCTTTCATGGCCATATACATGTCGCTGATCACCCAGCCCCATTCGACATATTTCAGCGCCCTCGGCCAATGCGGGCGGCTCTGCTTCCTGATTCTGACCATCCCTTATGCCATCATCAACCTGTCCCTGTTCCTGACCGCAAGGGCGGAGACGGCGGAACTTAAGCAGGACCAGATGCTCCGCTTCACCGATGAGAACAAGAAGCTGAAACTTGTTGTCGCTTCATCATCAGTCGTTTACGCCGCTGCGGAAGAGAACTATGTCCGTATCCACTATATGGAGGGAATACGTGTAAAGGACTATGTCCTGCGTAATTCCATGAAGTCCGTCGAGTCCATCTGCGAGGGCAAGGGCCTGGTCCGCTGCCATCGCTCCTATATCCTCAATCCTTCGCACGTAAAGGCTCTCAGCCGTGGCAAGGAGGGTATAATAGAAGCCGAGATGGACGTCGATTGCCCGCCCATCCCGGTTTCCAAGAGATATTACGACACCCTGGCTTCGCTGTTCTAGCGGAGCAGCAGGGATCCTATGTAGCTGTCCTGAGGGACGCAGTTGCCGAAGCGGCAGGCTTCGGCGAAGTCCTGAAGGGCCTTGAGCGCCACGCCCTGGTCGGGGCGTGCCTCCCTGATGGCCGCGAACGTGCTTCGGTCGGCTTCGGAGAAGTTGACCACCACTTCCCAGTTCGCGGGTCTCTGGATGGCATTCCAACAGGAATTGTCCACCTTCTTGTAAGGCCAGAAGGTGTAGCCGATGTTGTTCTCCTGCATCACGCGGCAGAAATCCTCCTGCCATTCGTCGGTGTTGTGCCCGATCTCGCCCATGTACATGGGCAGGCCGGAACGGTCGCGGAAGTCGATGAAGTGATAGATGGCGTCCTTTGTGGCAGGGCCGCCGTAACGGTGGCAGGTGAACATGATGTTGTCGTCGAACTTCCAGTCGGTGAAGTTGTCGAAACGGCTGTTCCACTGCGGCCCGCCGAGGAGGATGACGTGGTTGCGGTCCACTTCGCGGATCGCGGCCACGGCCTTCTTGTAGAGCGGCTCGAGCATGGGGTTGAAATACTTGTCGTCGAAATAGGTCGCAATGGGCTCATTGATAAGCTCATAGCCCAGGATGACCGGCTCGTCGGCGTAGTATTCGGCTATGCGCTGCCAGATGTCGCAGAAGAGGGCCTGGCTGCGCTCGCTCTCGAAGAGCCAGGGATAGCCGTATCCGTCGTCGATGTTGTCGCCCGTCTGTCCCCCGGGGGCGTCGTGCATGTCGAGGATCAGGTAAAGGCCTTCCTCCCGACACCAGCCGACGACGTCGTCGATGCGCTTGAAACCGTCCTGGTCGCTGCTGAGGCCCATATAATCCTCGTCGGTGAACAGACGGTAGTTGAAGGGAAGGCGGATGGTATTTGCCCCCTGCGAGGCGATGAAATGGATGTCATCGCGGGTGATGTAGTTGTCCTTGAACGCCTTCCAGAAATCCGCAGCGGCGTCGGGGCCGACCAGTTCGCGGAAGCAGAGGTCGATGAATCCGGCCGAATTGGTCTTCTCGAATCCGAACATATATCCTTCGGGGTTCAGCCAGTTGCCCAGGTTGGTGCCCTTGATGAACAGTTTCGTGCCGTCCGGCTTGACAAGGTCGGTGCCCTGCACTTTGACGAATCCTTCGGGCGCTGCGGCCTCCGGCTTGCAGCCGAAGAGCAAGGCAGCGGCCAGGACTGCTGCCGCAGCCCTTGTAAATCTATGTATGTCAGTCATTTTACTTCTTTTGGAAAACCCTTACGTAGTCAACCTGCATGGTGCAGGGGAGAGCGGACTCGTCAACGCCGTTCATTCCGCCCCAACTGCCGCCCCACGCTAGGTTGAGCGTGATGTAGAATGCCTTGTTGAAAGGCCAGGTGTCGTTGTTGCCTTTCCCGTCGTTCTCGAAGCGCAGGCATCCGGAAGTGCTTCCGTCCACATAGAACTGCATGTAGTCCGCAGTCCATTCGAGCGCGTAGACGTGGAATTCGTCCTCGGCTCCCTTGGTGAATTTCTCCTTGGTCTTCTGGGTGTTGTTCGGGTGGTTGTAGGCCTTGCAGTGTATCGACGAGGATGTGTAGTTGGCGTGGGTGCCGACTTCCTCCATGATGTCGATCTCGCCGCAGGCGGGCCATCCGAGGCTCTGGTCCGTGGGCATCATCCAGAAGGCCGGCCACGTACCTTTGCCCTTGGGGAGCTTGATACGGGCCTCCATATAGCCGTATTTCCACGCTTCGCGGGTGTTCATACGGGCCGATATGACCTGTCCGTTGATGTCGGTCTTGTCGTTGAACTTCTTGGAGCCGTTGTACTTCTGTGCCCGGATGTTCAGGATGCCGTCCTTGACGAAAGCCGTCTCGACGCCGTCGAATTCGCCTCCGGCGACGTAGTACTGCAGCTCGTTGTTGACGTAACCCTTGTTCCAGTTCTCGAATTTCCAGCGCTTTGCGTCAACACTTCCGTCTTCGAACTCGTCGTGCCAGACGAGCGTATAGCCGTCAGGCGTCGGCACGGTGGGCTCGGCGGCCGCGGCCTGCTCCAGCGCCACTTTGTGGCGCGTGGTGCCGACCTTGACCACCACCTCGCCCGTGCGTGCCTCACGCTTGAGGTTTTCCTCGACGGTGATGCGCACGGTGCCCCTCGATGCAGGGGAGTAGGCGGGGTCCACCTTGGAAACCCACTCCGTGTTGGAATAGGCCTCGAAGGCGTCCGAGGCAGTGACCTCAAGGGTGAGGGTCTGTGCCTCGGCCGAGCACTCGAGCTTTACCGGCGCGGTGCTGATACTGGCCTCGGGAACGGGAGTATCCGGTTTCTCTCCTCCACAGGAAGATGCTGTGGAGAAGAGAGCGATAACCGGAATCAATAGGTAATAGTACTTCATGTTTTATTTCTCGAGGAAATGGATGTCCTTGATCTCGACAGTCTCGCCGGCCGGGGTGCGGCCGAGGTCGACGAAGAGTGCGATCTTGTCGTAGTCGATCGGGTTGCCGTCCTTGTCTTTCGGGAACAGACCGGCCTTTGAGAAGGTCACGTCTTCGAAGGCAGTCAGCTGGACATTGTTCTCGTAGAAGAAGAAGTTGTCGTTGTCATTGCCATCCCAGGCAAGCTTGACGGTGGCGACGCAGTCGGCGGTGCTGTTGAGGACCACGCTGAAATCGTAGGTCTTGTCAGCCTTGGCGCCGGCGTCGAGGGTGAAGTGGGTCTGGCCCTGCCACTCGCTGCCTCCGATCTTATCGGGGATGACGACGCTCCAGCCGTTCTCTATCTCGGAGATCTCGGGAGCGAGGGTACCGCTCCAGTCAGCGGCGCTGTACCAGTAGGTGACGGTGACCTTGGAGGGGTCCCAGAGCTCCACCGGAGCGCTGAACTCCTTGAAGCTGAGGTCCTTGATCTCGACGGTCTCACCGGCCGGGGTGCGGCCGAGGTCGACGAAGAGTGCGATCTTATCGTAGTCGATCGGGTTGCCGTCCTTGTCCTTGGGGAACAGTTCTGTCTTGACGAAGGTCACGTCTTCGAAGGCCTTGAGCTGGACATTGTTCTCGTAGAAGAAGAAGTTGTCGTTGTCATTGCCTTCCCAGGCGAGCTTGACGGTGGCAACGCAGTCGGCGGTGCTGTTGAGCACGACCTGGAAGTCGTAGGTCTTGTCGGCCTTGGCGCCGGCGTCGAGGGTGAAGTGGGTCTGACCCTGCCACTCGCTTCCGCCGATCTTATCGGGGATGACGACGCTCCAGCCGTTCTCTATCTCGGAGATCTCGGGAGCGAGGGTTCCGCTCCAGTCAGCGGCGCTGTACCAGTAGGTGACGGATACCTTGGAGGCATCCCACAGTTCGGTGCCGCCGGGCCTTACGGAAGGCTCGTCGTCTCCGGGCTGGTCACCGCCGCCCTGAGGCTCCTGGTGCTCCTGGAAGCAGACATCCTTGATCTCGATCTCGGTTCCGGCAGGAGTACGGCCGAAGTCGAAGAAGACAGCGATCTTGTCATAGTCGATGGCATTGCCTTCCTTGTCCTTGGGATAGATGTTGGGCATCTTGAAGGTGCAGTCCTCGAAGGCCTCAACCTTGAAGTCATTGACATAGAAGAAGGCATTGTCGTTGTCATTGCCTTCCCAGGCGAGCTTGACAGTGACCGTGCTGCTCTCGGTGGCGTTGAGGGTGGCGCTGAAGTCATAGGTCTTGTCGGCCGTAGCCTCGTGGGCGATGGTGAAGTGGGTCTGGCCCTGCCATTCGCTTCCGCCGATGCCGTCAGGTATGACGACCTTGAAATCCTTCTGGTCACCGTTGATCCACTCATATTCGGGAGCGAGGTTGCCGCTCCAGTCAGCGGCGCTGTACCAGTAGGTGAAACCGATCTCGGAGCTGAGCCAGAAGTTGGTTTCGGCGTTGTCCACATCGTAGTGTGCGCCCTCCTCGGGCTCGTCGGGCCCGTCAGGGGTGACGTCGGGCAGGACGGTGCCGTCATCGACAGCATGGTCCTTCAGGACGATGTTGCGGATCTGGATCTCGGTGTTCTCGCGGCAGCCGCCGAAGTCGAACACGAGCTTGGTGTTCTCGGCGTCGATGCCGGGCAGGTCGGTGAGGTAGAAGACATAGTCCTCGAAGGCCTTGACCTCGACTGTCTCGGCGAACAGGAAGTTGCCGTCGTCAGTGTTGTCCGTGAGCTTGATGGTCACGCCATTGAAGCTCGTGGAGGAGTTGATGATGCACGAGAAGTCGTAGTTCATCGAAGCGCTGAGCGGGAACGAGGTAGGCTGGATGTGGAACTGTGCCTGCCACTGCTGGTCGGACTCGTAAGGGAGATTAACGGTCCACTTCGCGCCTTCCTGGGTGTAGGTCATAGATCCGTCGGGATAGGCCTCCCAGCTGCCTCCGTGGGCATAATACATGCTCGTGATGGTGAAGTCGGAGTTGTCGTCGACGGGCTTCCAGAAGTTGGAGTCAGCCTTGTACTTGTAGCCGTCGAAGGTCTTCTCGGCCGCGCCGGAGGTGAGGGAGAAGTGCCAGGCGATGCTGCCGTTGTCGGCAATGAGTTCCATCGCCTTGGCGGTCATGCTCTCGACCTTGAGGCGGGGATTGTCGATGAAGTCGTCGTTGGGGAGATAAGGCCAGAGGGTTCCGGCAGGGAACACGATGAACAGGTCGTCACCCTCGACTTCGAACTCGAAGTTGCGGACCTGGAGTTCGGCAGGAGCGACGTAGTCGGTCTCGGTGCCGTCCCAGTAAGGAGTATACTGCGACTTGGTGACGCCCCAGTTGACGTATACGGAGCCCGCATCGCCGGGATCGAAGATGTAGCCACGGTCGGAGCTGAAGGTCAGGCGGTTGTCATAGACGCCGAAGTCCTTCTTCTCGTCCGCCTTTGCGCTCCACCACTCGGCGCCGGTGGTACCGGAAGGGCCGCAGCCCATGTGGCCTTCCTTGGCGTTGTCGATGCGCCACTCCTTCGAGGAGTCGGAAAGTCCGCCAGCCATGAACGTGACGTACTTGTCGAAGTTCATGATGGTGTTGTTGATGTGGAAGGTCTTCTCGACATAGTCGGCGGAGACGCCGCTGGCGTTCATCAGGAACATCCTGACGGTGTAGTCGCCGGCGGAGGCGTAGGTCTTCTGCAGGCCGTCACGGGTGGAATAGACGTTCCACTCGCCGTTCTTGTCCTGGAACTGCCAGACGGGGATGACGGCCTTGGTACCTTCGGGGATGGAGAAGGTAACGAGGTTGGTCTCCTGGTCCACGGTGATGACCGGCTCTACCGAACTGGCCTTCACTATGCCGGCCTCGGTGGGATGTACGATCTCTTCCGGGGAGCAGGCAGCGAGCGCTGCGAGCGCGAGGACCGCGAGACAGAAATGCTTGAATATGTTTTTCATGACTGTTTCTGATTAAGGATTAATAGCCTTCGTTCTGAGTCAGCGGGAACTCCGTTCCTGCAGTGGAGTCGATCTCGCCCTGCGGGATGGGGAGGTACTTGGCAGAGGGCTTCCAGCTGGCGAGCTTGCCGCGGTCGCCTCCGGTTCTGAAGCCGGGGTCGTCACCGGCAACGAGCACGCTGGCGGCATCGCCCCAGCGGATGAGGTCCCAGTAACGCTTGCCTTCACCGACGAACTCGAGGCGGCGCTCCTGCTTGATGTTGTCGAGCGTGGCGGCCACGTGGTCGGTGAGACCGGCGCGGCTGTGAACCTCGTTCAGCCAGCCTTCGGCATCGCCGGAGCCGTAGCCGGCGACGGCGAGTTCGGCTGCGTTGAGCAGGCACTCGGCGTAGCGGTAGATGCGGATGTTCTTGTCGTAGTTGAGGTCACCGTCGGCGATCTGGCCGGCGTTGGAGGTCTGGCCTACGTACTTCTCGAGGAAGTATCCGGTGTCCTGGTAGCGGATGTTGTAACTGCCGACTGCAGCGGCGTTCCATGCGGTGGCGTCGCGGCGGGTGTCACCCTCCTCGTACATGGCCACGGTGGTGGAAGCGACAGGGCAGAAGCCCCAGCCGTTGTCGTGCGGTGCGTTGGACGGGGTGCCGTCGGACCAGCCCGAAGGGCCGAGGAGGCGCGGGAGAACGGAGCCGCCGGCGTAGATGGGGTTGCTCCAGCTGCGTGCGGAGTTCTCGGAGCGGTAGCTGATCTCGTAAATGGACTCGTCGCACCATTCACCTTCTGCGGAGAAGATGTCGGCGTAGTCGGGATTGAGGCTGTAGCTGTGGGAGTCGATGATCTCCTTCATGTAGTTGAATGCGGTGCCGAGACGAGAAGCGTCCTTCTGGTACATTGCGCATTCGGCATAGAGCATATAGGCGAAGGCCTTGGTCATGTAGCCGAGTTCGGAACCGGAGCGCTTCATGGGGAGCGCGTTCAGGGCGATGACGCCCTCGAGGTCCTTCATCATCGCCTCGTAGACATCGTCAGCCTTGAACTGCTGGGTGACGAACGGGGCGTCGAGGTTCTCCTCGTAATAGGGGACATTGCCCCAGAACTTCCAGAGCCAGCTGTAGTAGTAGACCCTGAGGAGGCGTGCCTGGGCCTCGTAGGAGACCGCGGTGGAGTGGTCGAGACCCTCTACCCATCCGATGTACTTGAGCACGTCGTTGCAGCGCTTCACGCCGGAATAGGCGTCGGTCCAAAGGCCTGTCATACAGTCGTTGGGCGTGGCAGAATACTCGGCCATCAGGTGCCAGTAGTGGTTGTCGTTGCGGTCGGAGCCGCCGGGCCAGATCTGGTCGGCCATGATGTCGCTCATCAGCGGGAGGGGGTTGTATGCACCCATCGCCCAGTCGGTCCACTCGAGCGGGTCGTATGCCGCTACGAGGGCCTCGGTGAGGTGCTCCTTGGTGGTGAAGTAGTCCTCGATCGGCTCGGCCGTCGGGTTCTCCACGGTGAGGAAGTTGTTGCCGCAGCCGGAGAAAAGGGTCATCGCAGATGCCAGGATGGCTGCCGTGATAATGCTATAGTGTTTCATTTGTCGTTCCTCCATCTTTTAGAATGCCAGGTTGAAACCTACCGAAAGGGTACGTGCCTGCGGGTAGACGCCGTAGTCGATACCGAGCGAGGTGCCGCCGGATGCGATCTCAGGGTCGAAGCCGTGGTAGGTGGTGAAAGTGAGCAGGTTCTCAGCCGCGACGAACATCCTCAGCGAGGAGATGAATGCCTGCCTGGTGAGGGATGCGGGCAGAGTGTAGCCGAGCTGGATGTTCTTGAGGCGGGCATAAGTGCCGTCATAGACCATGAGGTCGGAAGATACCCAGTTCACGCTGTCTCCGATGACGAAGCGCGGGAGCCTGTTGGATGTGCCGTCTCCGGTCCAGCGTCCGAGCATGTAGGCGGGGAGGTTGGTGTAGGAGATGTCGGCGCGGCGGGTGGCATCGTAGATGTCGTTGCCGATGGTGCCCTGCAAGAGCATGGAGAAGTCGAAACCTCTCCACGAGGCGTAGAAGTTGAGACCCCAGGTCCAGTCAGGAGTGCCCTTGCCGATGAAGGTGCGGTCGGCGTCGGAGATGATGCCGTCCTCATTGACGTCGACGAAGCGGACGTCTCCGGGGAGTGCGTTGGGCTGGATCATCCTGCCCTCGGAGTTGGTGTAGGAACGGACCTCCTGGACGTTCTGGAAGATTCCGTCGGTCTTGTAGCCGTAGAAGTAGGGGAAAGGCATTCCGTTCTCGGCGCGCGAGATGGTGCCGGTGCCCTGGAAGGAGTCGAGGTTAGCCCATCCGGATTCGTTGCCGTATTCGATGAGCTTGTTGCGGAGGTAAGACAGGTTGCCGGCAACGCGGAAGTTGAAGTCCTTCTTGCCGTATTTGTAGGAGCCCTCCAGTTCGACGCCGCTGTTCTGCATGATACCCACGTTGCCGGTAGGCTTGGATTCACCTACGTACGAAGGGATGTTCATGGTCATCAGCATGCCGTCGGTGACCTTCTTGAACCAGTCGATGGTGAAGGTTACGGAGTTGTGGAGGAATCCGAAGTCGAGACCGAGGTCGGTCTGGATGGACTCTTCCCAACGCAGGCTCTGGTTGGAGAGTCCGCTGGCCTTTACGCCCTGGACGGTCTCTTCGGTGTCTCCGAAGATGTAGTTGTTGCCGCCGCTAGTGAGTACGGTGTAACCGAAGTTGCCGATGTTCTCGTTACCGTTCTTGCCCCAGGAGAAGCGGGCCTTTGCCATGGACATCCAGGAAGGAAGGTCGATGTAGGGCTCGCGGTGGATGTTCCATCCGAGGGAGAACGACGGGAATGTAGCCCAGTGGTTGTTGGCGCCGAAGCGGGACGAACCGTCACGGCGGACCGTGAGCTCGGCCATGTAGCGCTCGGCGTAGTTGTAGCTGGCGCGGAAGAAGTACGAAGCGAGCTTGGACTTGGCGTTGGGTGCGCCCCAGCCGTTGCGCTCACCGTTCTCCTGAAGGCCGTCGGTGTAGCTGATGTAAGGCTTGTCGTAGCTCTTGAGGTGCTGTGCGTTGGCTCCGAGGAAGTCGCTGCTGCTCTCCTTGGCCGACTGGCCGAGGAGGAGGGAGAACGAGTGCTCGTCGAAGCTCTTCTCGTAGGTCAGGATGTTCTCGACCTGCCATACGAGGCCCTTGTTGCTCTGGCCGGAAGCCGAGGAGAAGGTGGCCTTGTTGTTGGATCCGAGGTAGAACAGGGGAGTGTAACTGTCATAGCCCCAGAAGGAAAGGTCGGCGCCGAGGCTGGTGCGGAAGCGGAGTCCGTCGATGAGCTGCAGTTCGCCGTTCAGGCCGGCCACGAACTTGTGGCTCCAGTTCTGCGAACCGGGCAGCGAAAGGCTCGCCACGGGGTTGACCATTTCATTGTAAGAGTTGCCGGGGATCATGTACATGCGTCCGTCCTTGGAGTAGATGGGGGTATAACCGTCGGTGCCGGCGAACTGGTCCATCTGGGCCTGGGGATCATCCTCGTATACCTTGAGGATAGGGGACAGGGCGAGGGCGGAGCCAAGCGGAGAACCATATGCGGAGTTGGTGCTGATGCCGGTGGAGTTGACCTTGGCATAGCTGAGGTTGCTGGTCAGCGTGGCCTTGTTGAGGAAGTCGCGCTCCTGGCTCTTGTCGAAGAGGACGTAACTGGTGTTGGAGCGGAGGGTCAGACGGTCGTAGTTGGAACGTCCGAAATTGCCGCCGACGATACCTTCCTGGGAGTTGTAACCCAGCGAGAGGTAGTAGTTGACGGTCTCGGAAGCGCCGCTGACGCTGAGTTCGTGCTGTCTCTGGGGAGCGTTGTAGTTGAACACTTCCTTCTGCCAGTCGGTGCCTTTTCCATAGCTCCACGGGTCTTTGTAGACCGGGGCGGCGCCGCTGTTGAGGAAGCCTTCGTTGATCATCATGGCGTACTCGGAGGCGTTGAGGACCTCACGCTCGCGCCAGGGGCTGGAGGCTCCGTACGTGAAATTATAGGAAACGCGCGCGGAACCCTGGTCGCCCTTCTTGGTGGTTACGAGGATGACTCCGTTGGCCGCACGGGCTCCGTAGACTGCGCCGGAGGCGGCGTCCTTGAGGACCTCGATGCTCTCGATATCGGAAGGGTTGAGGAAGTCGATACCGCCTTCGATGGGCATTCCGTCCACGATATAGAGAGGGTCGGAATTGTTGATGGTACCGGTACCGCGGACGCGGATGCGGGACGATTCGCCCGGCTGTCCGGAATTTGCCGTGACGTTGACGCCGGCTGCGAGGCCCTTGAGGGCCGCATCGACGCGGATCGGAGCGGCCTTGGCGAGGTCTTCGGAGGAAACCTTGGCGATGGAGGCCGTCACGACGCTCTTTTTCTGTACGCCGTAGCCGATAACGACTACGTCGTCGAGCATTTCAGCGTCCTCTTCGAGGACGATGTCGACCACAGTGCGGCCTGCGACATAGACCGTCTGGGTCTGATAGCCTATCGAGGATACGACGAGTGCGGCGTTGGGTGCAACGTTCGCGGTGAGGACGAATGCGCCGTCGAGGTCCGTGGTGGTACCCGTGCTGGTTCCTTCGACCATGACCGCGGCTCCGATGACCGGCTCGCCGGAACTGTCCTTGACCGTACCTCTCAGGCCTTGAGCGGCAGCAGCCGCTCCGCTCATGCATAAGATCGCGGTGATGAGCGCGATTCTATGGAAAAGGTGTTTCATGGTTGTGTTAATTAGTTTGATATGTTGTTCGGTTGTTTTCCGGAGGTCAAAGTTAAGAAGAAGGCCACTCATGCGCAAGGGGCACTCGGGAGGGTGGGGGCAAAAAGTGGACTCAAAAAAACTTACGCATTGACAATCAATGCGTTAAAACGTGAAAATAGTAGATGGAAAGTGGCCTCCTTAAATGGCTTTTACGCGGTCTTCGAAGCTGTCTTTGCCCTCGATCGCGGAGTTCTTGATCTGTGCGCGGTAGTTGTAGATGGTGTTGACCGAATAGCGCAGGAGGGTGGCGATATGGGAGGATTGGGTAATGCCGAGCTTGATGAGTGCAAAGATGCGTAGCTCGGTATTAAGCAACTCGTCCTTCTTCAGTTCGACGCGCGCTTCAGGAAGCAGCAGCGCATTGAATTTCTCCACGAAGTCGGGATACAGCTGGAGGAAGGCGTTGTCGAAAGTCTTGTAGAAGCTCTTGAGTTCCGCGTCGATCTGTGAAAGCGTCATGAACTTCTTGAGCTTTTCGATGTAGCTGGAGCACATCGTGAGGAAAAGGCCGAGGTATTCTTCCTTTGCGGCATTGGCCTGCGACAGGTCGGACATGGCAGCCTGCAGGCGGGAGTTGACTTCCCTGACCTGCTTCTGGATGCGCTTCTGGCGCATGTATGTGAACAGGAGGATGGTAACGGCAGCCAGCAGGAAGACGGCAAGGGCAAGCAGGGCTATGTTGAGCCGCCGCGCCTTCCTTTCCTGGGCGGCGCGGATGGCGCTGTAGGCGTTTTCGATGGCGGGGAGGCTCTGGGCGATCTGCCAGGGACGCAGGCGCGCGTTGAAAAACAGCGCGTCGTTGAGCGAGAACTGCGTATAGCGGAAGGCGCGCTCGATGTCGCGCCCTGCGTTCAGCAGTTCGACCGCGAGCGACTGGAGCGAGCCGTTGTCCCTTGTCGCGCTGCGGATGTCCCCGACGGCGGAGCGCGCGAACCAGCTCATCATATCCTCCTGGCGGCCGAGCTCGCGGCAGACCGTGGCCTCGTAGTAGGCCATCTCGGCGAATTCGTGGCTGTACGGGTCCAGACCTGCCAGGAAACCCGTGCAGAGCGAATCGGCTTTCCCCAGTTCACCTTCGTCCATGAGGTCCCGTACGACCATCAGCTGGTGCAGGGGATTGTCGGGACTTGTCCCTTCGATTATCTTCCTCCGGTAGTAGCGGACCTTGCCGGGCAGGGAGTTCCGCTCCTCGTCGTTGCGGGTATATTCGCGGAAATCGTACAGGAAACGCTGCCGGAAGTTGTAGTAATCAATCAGTTGCTGCTCGCTCAGGCAGGTCGTATCGATCTGTGCGAAGGCCTGGGTGGCTTCGAGGTACATGCCGGCGATGCCGAAAAGCATGGCGCGGTTGACGTTGGCTTCCGAGACCTTTGACTTGTCCTTAAGGGCGGCAGCTGCTGCGGCCTTCTGGTCGACCGCTTCCTTGGCGTTGTCGAAGCGATAGGTGAACTCGGCGTCGAACAGCTGGCTGTAGAGGTCGAAGGCGTCGGCAGGCTTGAGGTCGCGGTTGTCGAGCAGGCTCTTCAGCGTCGATGTCTTGGCCTCGTGGTTGGAATAGAAGTCCCCGGCCATCTCGATGGTCCTGTCGAGACGGACGAGGTCTTCCTCAAATCCTCCCTGGGCAGAGACTGCCACGGGGAAGACAAGAAGCGAAGCTGACACTATGGCTGCAAGTCTGTGCATATAAGTACGGTTCCCGGAATTGCAAATATACGTAAAATCCGTATATTTGTGTTGCTCTGCGGAGCATATTGTCATTGAACCACATACTGAGATATGAAAGAATACGGACACTATGATGACGCCTTGCGCGAATATGTCATCACCGATCCTGCCACTCCGTGGCCCTGGATCAACTACCTCGGCAACGAGGACTTCTTTTCCCTGATCTCCAATACCGCCGGCGGCTATTCCTTCTACCGGGACGCTAAGTTCCGCAGGATCACCCGCTACCGCTACAATGGCGTGCCTATGGACGCGGGCGGGCGGTATTTCTATATCAAGGATGGCGACACGGTCTGGTCGCCGGGCTGGAAGCCCTGCAAGACCCCGCTGGACGCGTACGAATGCCGGCATGGCATGAGCTATACGCGCATTTCGGGGGCCAAGGACGGAGTGGAGGCGTCCGTGCTGTTCTTCGTGCCCCTCGGGGCTCACTGCGAGGTGCAGAAACTCACACTCCGCAATACTTCCGGAGCCCCCAAGTCGTTGAAACTCTTCTCCTTCATCGAGTGGTGCCTCTGGAATGCTGCCACGGACATGGAGAACTTCCAGCGCAATTTCTCGACCGGTGAGGTCGAGATCGAGGGCTCCACGATCTATCACAAGACTGAATACAAGGAGCGTCGCAACCACTATGCTTTCTATACCGTCAACGCTCCGATCGAGGGCTTCGATACCGACCGTGAGAGTTTCATCGGCCTGTACAACGGCTTCGATGCGCCGCAGCGCGTGGAGGCCGGTTCGGCCTCCGGCAGCATCGCGCACGGCTGGAGCCCCGTCGCGTCGCACTGCATCGCAGTGACGCTCGCGCCGGGCGAGAGCCGCGATTTCATCTTCCAGCTCGGCTACATCGAGAACCCTCAGGAGGAGAAGTTCGACGAGGAAGCCACTGCCGCTGCCATCGCCGCCGGGCAGACTCCGGTGAGCCCGTTCATCAACAAAAAGCCTGCACACGAACTCATCGCCCGTTACGACACGGTCGGGAAGGTCGACGCGGCCTTCGCGGAGCTCGGGCGCTACTGGGACGACCTCCTGTCCATATTCAGCGTCAGTTCCGGGGAGAAGGGGCTGGAGAGGATGGTCAACGTCTGGAACCAGTACCAGTGCATGGTGACTTTCAACATGTCGCGCAGCGCCTCGTTCTTCGAGAGCGGCATAGGACGCGGAATGGGCTTCCGCGACTCCAACCAGGACCTCGTGGGCTTCGTGCACCAGATCCCGGAGCGTGCCCGCGAGCGCATCATAGACATAGCCTCGACGCAGTTCCCCGACGGCGGCTGCTACCATCAGTACCAGCCGCTGAGCAAGCGCGGCAACAACGACATCGGCGGTGGTTTCAACGACGACCCTATGTGGCTGATATTCGGTACAGTAGCCTATGTCAAGGAGACCGGCGACTTCTCCATTCTCGATGAGCCGGTGCCTTTCGACAACGAACCCGGATCGGAGGTTTCGCTGATGGAGCATCTGCGCATTTCCTTCGACCATGTGGTGAACAACCTCGGCCCCCACGGCATGCCGCTGATCGGCCGCGCCGACTGGAACGACTGCCTCAACCTCAACTGCTTCAGCTGGGATCCCAACGACTCCTTCCAGACCACGGAGAACAAGACCGAGGGTTCGAAGGCCGAATCCCTTATGATAGCCGGCCTGTTTGTCGTCTGCGGGCGTGACTATGCCGCCCTCTGCCGCAGGCTGGGCCTGGGTGCGGAGGCGGAGCGCGCGCAGAAGCACGTCGGCGCGATGTGCGATGCCGTCAAGGCGTACGGCTGGGACGGGGAGTGGTTCCTGCGCGCCTATGACTATTACGGCCGCCCGGTCGGCTCGCACGTCAACGACGAGGGCAAGATCTTCATCGAGTCCCAGGGATGGTGCGCGATGGCCGGAATCGGCCGCGAGGAGGGTCTGGTCGACAAGGCCCTCGACTCAGTCAAGAAGTATCTCGACTGCGAACACGGCATCGTGCTGAACAATCCCGCTTTCACGCGCTACAAGGTGGAGTATGGCGAAATCTCCTCATATCCTGCAGGTTACAAGGAGAATGCCGGTGTCTTCTGCCACAACAATCCCTGGGTATTCATCGCCGAGGCGATGGTCGGCAGGGGAGACGACGCCTGGGAGCATTACCGCAAGATATGCCCGGCGTACACCAGGGACCAGGACCTCCACAAGGTCGAGCCTTACGTGTATTCCCAGATGGTGGCCGGAAAGGATGCTGCCAGGCCCGGAGAGGGCAAGAACAGCTGGCTGACCGGTACCGCGGCGTGGAACTGGTACGCCGTGACGCAGTTCATCCTCGGCATCCAGCCGGATTACGACGGCCTGGTCATCGACCCGTGCATCCCTTCGTCCTGGAAGGGTTTCACGGTCCGCAGGAAGTTCCGCGATGCGGAGTACGTCATCCGCGTGTCCAATCCCGACGGCAAGTGTAAGGGAAAGCCCGTGCACGTACCGTATGAACCGGGAGTGCACGAGCTCGAAGTGGTGCTGTAAAGCGGTTTATTCGGACTTATCCTTCCTGGCGGCCTTCCTGGCCGCCTTTTTTGCGGCCCTGGCGGCCTTGGCGGCCTCTGCCTGGGCCGCCGCCTGCCTTGCGGCGCTCTTGGTCGTGATCATGATCACTCCGTTTGCGCCCTGCATTCCATAGATGGCTGAGGTTCCGTCCTTGATGATGTCGATCGAGTCGACGTCTTCAGGGCGTATCGACGCTATGTTCTCGGTCTGTAAGCCGTCTACGATGAAGAGAGGCTGGGTCTGGCCGGAATTGGTCCCGATGCCGCGGATGACTATGTTGGGCATCTGGCCGGGGCCCGCCTGGCCTACGGTGACCCCCGGGACCTTCCCGCGGATCATTTCGAAGATGTCGCTGTACTTTGTCTGGGCCTGTAACTGGCTGCAGGTCAACGCTGCAGCCAGTAAGGCAACGCTGATGGTGATAATCCTTTTCATTGTTTTGCAATATTCAGGAAGGCCTGGCCGAAGATCAGGTAGCCGGTATTGCCGGCGATGGTGCCTTCATTCTGTCCCCAGAGGAACGGCCAGTCGTCGTAATTCTCGAAGTGATCCGGATGCCGGAAGAGCACTCCGGGGGCTACGTTGCCCGGGATGAAGGAGAAGTCCGCGCGGTTGTTGCCGTAGAATACGGCCTTGGGACGCGCGGCCCCGACTGCGGCCACGAGCGAGTAGTTGTGGTAAGGATGGCATCCGAAGAGGTAGTTCACCGCCTTGTAGGCGTAGGACTTGTCGATGATCTCCGGGAAATACTTGGCCGCGAAGCTGGCCGTGGTGCCGAAGCTGACCACGGAACCGCTGCCTGCCCAGTTGCCAAGGCCGATCGGCACGCCGTAAGGGTTGTCCTCCTCGAAGCTGTCGAGATACTCCTTGTACTTCTCCACGTACGGTGCGAGCTTGGACTTGTAGTTCAGTTCCATATACGGGATGGCATCCATCGCGACGCTGATGGTGTTGTTGACGTTGCGGTCGAGCGCCTCCCAGATCTGATTCTCGAAACTGTTGAGGTAATGCTTCTCCCTCTGCCCTGTGGCGACATAGAGCTGGAGGTTGGTGGCGAGGTCGTTGCCTGCATTGAAAGCCCTGCCGTTGGGATTCTGTGCAGCCCTGGCTGCGAGAATCTCGTTGGCCTCCTGCTGGAGGCGCTTGGAAGCCGCGAGGGCGCGGTCGGCGAGATTGTCGTTGTAGCCCCTCAGCGCGCGGCTGGCGGCCGCGAACATGGTGGCGGCGCGCAGGTCGAGGCCGGGGTTGCGGGTCGTGAATGCCCACATGTCGTCGGGAGTGCCGCTGGACTTGCCGTCGGCCGACTTCTGGTACGGCTTGAGCCTCGGGTCGTAGTGGAGGCCGTCGGTAATGGCCGCGGCGTCGCCGAGGTGGTGGTAGTTGTCAAGAACGGAATTGGAAAGGGTCTGCGACATATGGCCGATATTCTCGGCCTGAGCCACGAGGTTAAGGGTGCCGTGCTCGATGTACTGGATGATGTCGGGAATGCCGTCAGGACGGTGAAGGTCGACATAACGCTGGTCCTCATCCACGAATGTCTCGTCGCGCATGGGCTTGAACACCTCCCAGAGGGTTACGAGGTTCTGCACCACGCTGATGTTGGAACCGGTCTCGATGTCGAAGTCGCCGGCGTCGAAGAAGCCGCCGACGTTCAGGCCGGGAATCAGCTGGAGGGCCTTGTACTTGGTGTCGATGGCGCCCTGGCTGTGCAGGTCGAAGTGGTCGGTGTTGGCGGGAGCCTGGAGGTAACCCTCCTTGAAGGGCTCACCGTGCCAGATGCGGTAGCCTTCGTTGACCGTCATATGGTTCATGTGGATGGGGATCCAGACGTCGCTGGTGGCGTCGGTGATCCTGTCATACACGTGCTCGTCAATGAGGAAATTGCCGGTCGCGATATCGCCGTACTTGATATAGTAGATGCCGGGGTCGGTGACTTCGCTGAAGTCGAACTTTACGTAGTTGTATTTGAAGTAAGGGCCCCACTCGACGACCTTGCCGGTGAAGACCTGCTTCTCGGATCCGTCCTCGGCGATACGCCACAGCGACGCGGAAGCCTGCGGCTTGTCGAGTTTGTCAAGCTCGATGACCGCAACCTTGGGCTGTCCGGGCTGGTAGCCGACCTGGGAGAATCCGATATTGGGTTCGCGCACCCACCCTTCCACGGCATTGGGCTCGACCGTCCAGGAAACGACCTTGCCGGTCTTGCCGGCAGGGAGGACACTGCGCAGGACGAACCAGCCGTTCTGGGCCAGGATGCGGCCGTCGTAGAGGCTGAAACCTTCGTCGCTGGTGATGCGGATCATGCGCTCCGGGTCGTCGGGCGCCATCGTGATGGCGTGTCCGGTCTCCAGAGGGAGGGGATCGACGAATTCTCCGGTACCACGGTCGTCATAGGTCCTGTAGCCCTTGAACTGCTTGACTTTCTCGGTGTTGGGACGGGCGACGGTCTCGCTTGCGGTATACCTGGGGAAGCGGTTCAGACGACCGTCCATCAGGTATGTCTTGTTCCAATACTGTGAGGGGAGGAACTCGAGGTTGAGGCCGGCGTCGCCTTCCAGTTCCTTGGGAACCGGCTTGTCTAGGTAGACGGCTATCTCCACTGCCGGGCCTTTGCCCGTGACCACTATCCGGGAGTCGAAGTCGTAGTCCTCATAGCGGAGAACGACCTCGATCGAGTTGTCTTCAGCATTGACCTCACGCGAGACGGTAGTGGGGACGAGGTCCCACTGCTCCGGAGTGTTGACGAGGCGCACGGCGCCTCCCTGGACGGTGCGGACTCCGTGATGGATGATCTCGATTCCGGAATTCTTCTCGTCGTTGAATCCTCCCGAAAAGGTGTTGTTGTAGACGAGGACGTTGACGCCTTGTCTTTCGAAATACTCCAGGTCGTTTAGTTTCAGGTCGGGCGAATTCCCGGTGCTGCATCCTGCTGCGAGGATGGCCAGAAGCGGGAGAGCCCGCAGGGCGGTTATTTTCATAAGAATGTAATGGGTTAAGTTGTCAGTATTCTTCTTGTAAAGATAGTTCAAATGTACCTGCATTCCAAGTCGGGTGAACCGGAATGATAGAATATGATTTATATTTGATACTTTCCGCTAGAGGAGGAAGAAGAGGGCGACTCCCGCGACAGTAACGATGGTTCCGAAGACCTGTTTCGCAGTGATCCGTTGCTTGTTTATGATGGCGTACGGCACGATGATGAGGACCGGGGTGAGTGCCATCAGGGTAGAGGCTATGCCGGCTTTGGCATACTGGACGGCCATCAGTGACAGGGACACGCCGAGGAAAGGTCCGAAGAAGGTGGTCAGTACGGCGAAGGTCATGCCCTTGCGGTCGTGCAGGGCGGTCCTGACCTGTCCCATGGACTTGCGGGCCCAAAGGATGGCGGCGAAGCCTGCGAGTCCGAAGACGGCCCTGATGAAGGTGCCGGCGAAGGGCATCGCCTGCGCGACGGCCTCGGGCGTTCCGGCTGGTATTGCCGCTTCGTAGGCATCCAGGCCTATCTTGCTCAAAACCAGGCCGACTCCCTGGCCTACGCCGGCGCCAATCCCGAACAGCACGCCCTTGAGGGGCAGCTGCAAGGTCAGCCTGTGCGAATCCTCGCCGCGGGCGAGGATGGAGATGGCTATACCCGTGAGGGTTACGAGCATCGCCAGCCAGGAGTGCCAGGACATCGTTTCGCCCAGCATCAGCCAGCCGGCAATGCCCGCTACCGGCGGAGCCAGCGTCATGAAGAGCTGGCCGTAGCGGGAGCCGAAGATTACGTATGAATTGAACAGGCAATAGTCGCCGAAGACATATCCTACCAGGCCTGACAGGCCGAGCCAGAACCAGGCTTTACCTCCGGCATGGACGGGATAGGGCGATCCGGTGAAGATCCATAGCAATGCAGCAAGGAAGACGAGCGACATCGCCATCCTCAGCAGGTTCAGGGGCACTGCCCCGATCCTGTGGCTGGCGATGTCGGCGAACAGCGCCGTCGCCGTCCATGAAAAGGCGACGACCAGCGCTATTATCTCTCCGAAGTATTGCATGGCTTAAGACAGGTCCTCTCCGGGCTATCTTTCAAAGACGAAAACACTGAAACTGAGTGCGGGGACAACCGCTTCGAGGGCTTGTCCGGAACCGGTGAACGGCATCTCGACGGGGGCTATGGCATCCGGCTCGTCGAGGGTGTTGTCTTCATAGAGCCTGTCGCTGGCGAACAGGACGCGTTTCACCGCCTTCACGCCGGGATCGTTCTTCTTCAGTCCGGTGAAGTTGAAGCCCAGGGACTGTGCGGTGTCCGAAGTATTGGCAACCTTCACATAGATGAGGTTGCCGTCCTTCACCGCGCTGGCGAAGAGTCCGTCCTGACCGGCAGCACCCGTGACCGCCGCACCGTTCATCCTGAGGTTGAGGACGTTCTCGCCCTTGTACTCGCCGTACAGATGCTGGACGTGCCAGCTGGCTGTACGCATCGAGCGGAGGTTGTCGTACCAGATGAGGTCGGGGCGCCACTGCCAGCCCTCGACGTGGGCGAAGAGGGGGGCGTAGGTGGCCATGTGGACGATATCGGCGTTACGCTCGAGGCCGGTCATGAAGGCAGCCTCCAACAGGGATGCGTGGAAGTGGTTGTACTTCCTGCCGGTGCCGTGGCAGGCATATTCTCCTGCGAACACCTTGGGGCCTTTCCTGTCATAGGAATCGTAACGTGCACCTTGGGAGAGGAACCAGGCCTCGGGGCGGTAGAAGTGCTCGTCCACGAGATCGGCTCCCAGGCGCTTCATCTCCGGCCACAGATAGTCGAACTGGTCTCCTTCGGAGTTGGGACCGGAGGAACCGACGATCCTGATGTCGGGATAGGCTTTGCGGATGGCCTTGACGAAGGGTTCCAGACGCTCAGGGTAGATGGAGTCCCACTGCTCGTTGCCGACACCAAGGAACTTGAGGTTGAACGGCGCAGGGTGGCCCATCTCGGCGCGGAGGGCACCCCATTTGGTGTCGGTGCCGCCATTGGCGAACTCGATGAGGTCCAGGGCATCCTGGATATAGGGGTCAAGTTCGTCCACGGGGACGTGGGCGGACATGTCGTCGTTCTGGAACTGGCAGGCGAGGCCGCAGCTGACGATAGGGAGCGGCTCCGAGCCGATGATCTCGCTTAGGAGGAAGAACTCGTAGAAACCGAGGCCGTAGCTCTGGTAATAGTCGGGATACAGGCGGTAGGGGAAAGTGTCCTCCCAGCGGTTTTCGTTGATGGGACGGTTCTCTACCGGGCCGACGCTGTTCTTCCAGTTGTAGCGGGTATCGAGGTCCGTACCTTCGACTATGCAGCCTCCGGGGAAGCGGAAGATGCCGGGCTTCAGGTCTGCGAGAGCCAGCGCGAGGTCCTTGCGGTAGATGCCCCGGAGGGCATCGGCCGGGACGAGCGACACGTGCTCGAGGTCCACCGTCGCGCGGGGAGCCTCAAGGAAGATGCGCAGGACTGCCTTGGGGTCGGTTACCCGCGATTTGATGGTGACTTCGTATTTCTTCCACTCCGCTCCGCTGATGCGGATGCGGTCCTGGGTGAAGAACTGGTTCTCGCCCATCGATGCGGGTGTGACGAGCTCGATGCGGATGGCGCCGTTGCCCCCGTCGGGGACGCGTGCCCACACGCTGAAGTTGTAATCCTTTCCCGCTTCGATGCCTATTCCGAAGAAACCTTCGTTCTCAAGGCCGGTCTGCTTGTCCTTGTGCCCGGGGTCCTTGAGGCGGGCATAATGGGGGCAGCGGTCGAAGGGGCCGTCTTCGAGGATCCCGACATTGCCGAAACTCTTCCAGCCCTGGAGGGCGTTGGGGAACTCGAAAGACCTGTTCTTGACGAGTTCGGCGTAGAGGCCGCCGTCTGCGGCGAAGTTGATATCTTCGAAGAAGATGCCGTACATCGTCGGCTGGATGGGGGCCCCGACCTTCTTGAGGTCGATGTCGAAACTGTGGGTCTGGGCCTGCAGGGTCAGGCTTGCGCCCAGGACCGCGACTGCCAGTAGGCTCTTTCTGATACTCGTCATGTCTATGGATCGAATGGTCTATTAATTATTGTACAAATATAATCAAGTTTGGACAAATCCCAGCCTCATCACCGTCCATCGTACCTGGCTTTTGTCCCGATCTTTTCTATTCCGCACCCAATTATACCTTTGCGCTATTCGCATAAGACACTTTAATGACTCATGATGCCCAGTGATGCCGTTCAGCGTCCTATGCGCGATGATTTGGCCCCGCATATAACACTTGCTTTCACTTCATGCAGTTGTGGCGGGGGATTGTGTTATATGCGATTTTCTGGTGAAACATAAAAAAACATCCACGGGTGCAGAAATATAAGAATCTATCGAACTGTTGTCGGGATTTGACTTATCTTTCGCTGCACAAATGTCAAAGATGCCGACCTGTATGAAACTTACTCGTGAAAAACTACTCCGGATGGAGAGCGACCTTGGTGTTAACGTTCCCTTTCAAAAAGGGTTTGAAGTTCCGGTACGTAATTGCTGGCATTTCTCGACTGACGGAAATGCCGTAGATGTCATCTTCTATGACGAAACGGATTTCATCGAGGGGATGAACCGTATTTACATCGTCGTTCAGGCCTACGATGTGGTAATACTCGCATTTGTACTGATGGATAATCATTTACATTTTATACTCTATGGGTCATTCGACGAATGTAACCGCTTCATGCATGAGTATGTGAGGAGGCTGTCCTGGTCGATCTCCCGCCGGCACGGCGACAGGCGCAAGATGGATCCTGTCAACATTTCCCATCAGGCGGTGGAGGATGCGACTTACCTCAAGACAGTTATTTGCTATACGATCAAGAATCCCCCTGTGGCCGGAATAGGATTCCATGCACTGGACTATCCTTGGTCGAGTGGTGCCCTGTATTTCAGAAAGAAGGGCACCTGGACGAGCCCTTTTTGGACAGAGGATGATGCGGTGGTGCCGGAACGTCTTACCGGACGAAACAGGGTAAAGGTCTTGAAGTATACACCGGATGACGGCTCATCCGTGCGGATGATGGGACCGCTGATTTTCCCGGGTGAATATGTTGCCTACGAGACTGTCGAGAAACTGTTCCGCACATGCAGGAGTTTCCATTATTTCTTCTGCAGGGCTAAGGAGGAGTCGGTGGACGCGCGGGGTGGGATGATATCGCATCTGTCGCTGCCGATGCAGGAGATGCGCCAAAACAAGAATGATGTCTGTCAGGAGTTGTTCGGGACCACGAGTACCAAGTCGTTGGCAACAGCCCAGCGTTTGAAACTTGCCAGGGCCCTGAAAGCCAGGTACAACAGTTCTCTCAAACAGATTGCAAGGCTCTGCGGACTTGTTTACGATGAAGTGAAGGAAATCATTTGACATAGATGTCTTCAAGAGGGGCAGATGATAATCGCATCAGACACGAAAGGCTATCCTACTGTGCTGTGATAGAGGTTAGTGTTTTGTTCTCGACCATATTGCCAGGCTTGGAACGGAATACCGTTGTAGACACTGTTGCAGCGAGGGTATGTGTGTGGTGCGAAATTCATTATGATGCGGTGTTGACGGGAAATGTTGTATATTTGCAGAAACGAACAATACAATGGCTTCATTCAAGGAAATCTATCTTGCAGGCGGCTGCTTCTGGGGCACCGAGCACTATTTCAAGCAGGTCAGGGGCGTCGTGGAGACCGAGACCGGTTTTGCAAACGGCAGTTTCGCGAACCCTTCCTACAAGCAGGTCAAGCACGGCGATACCGGCTTTGCTGAGACGGTACGCATCAAGTACGATCCGTCGGTCGTGAGCCTTGAACTCCTTCTGGACCTCTATTTCAAGTCCATCGATCCACTGAGCCTGAACAAGCAGGGAGAGGATGAAGGTACGCAGTACCGGACTGGTATCTATTATGTTGATCCTGAGGACCTTCCTGTGATTGATAAGGTCTATGGCGCAGTTCGGCAAGCTTTGGGCAAGGAACTTGTCGTCGAGAAACTGCCTCTGCAGAATTTCTACCCGGCGGAGGAGTACCATCAGGATTATCTCGACAAGAATCCCGACGGCTACTGCCACCTGCCCGTAGCCCTTTTCGAATTCGCCCGAAAGGCCAACGCCTGATATATCTGACGTCTAAGGACAGGCTGTGCCACTGATTCCGCGGAAAATGCTCCATCAGCGGCACTGCCTGTCCTTAGACGTAAAAACGCTATGCCGTGCGGATGAGCCGCAGGTGGCGGTTGATGCAGGAGGGGAGTTCGGACTCGAAGTGGGTGACCATCACGAGGGTCTTGCGGGGACGCTGGACGAAGGCGTCGATGATGGCCTTGACGCGGGCGCAGTGGTGCAGGTCGAGGCCGTGCATCGGCTCGTCAAGGATCAGGAGTTCCGGATCCTTGACGAAGGCGCGGGCGAGCAGGCAGAGCCGCTGCTCGCCGCTCGAGAGTCTCAGGTACGGCCTGTCCGCGAGGTCTTCAATTCCGAAGATGCGCATCCATTTCCGGCAGGTATCCAGTTGAACCTCAGTCGGATGCATAAAGAGGCCGACGGTGTCGAAAAGGCCGCTGGCGACTATGTCCAGGGCGGCGATGTTCTTCAGGTAGGCCCTGTGCATCTCGGGACTGACATATCCGATGTGACGCTTGATCTCCCATATGCTCTCGCCGGAGCCGCGCCTGTGCCCGAAGAGGGCGATGTCGCAGGCATAGCCCTGGGGATTGTCCGCGCAGACCAGCGAGAGGAGCGTGGATTTGCCGGAGCCGTTCTGGCCGGTGAGGGCCCAGCGTTCGCCTTCGCGTACGACCCAGTCGAAATCTTTCAGAATGACACGGTCATCGTATCGGATGGTGACCTTGGTGCAGCGGACGATCTCCGGGTCGGGGCCGGCTGGGTAAAAGGGTTCGGCGGACAGGTCCTTATGGGGGAGTGACAGGATGGTGTCTGTCATTCCGGGCAGATTGAATGAGTAATCTTCGTTAAGGCGATAATCGGCGGCGGATATTTTTGGAAGGATGTCCAGGCCGGAGACGGGGATGACATGGGTGATGAACGGAGGCATCACGTCCACGCGGGGCATTACGAGGATGATCAGCAGATGCATCTCTTCCGTCAGGGCGCCCAGAAGTTCCGACAGCGAGTCCCGCGTGGCGGCGTCGAGCCCGATGAAGGGGTTGTCCAGCACCAGCACGCGCGGCATGGCGAGCAGCGTGCGCGTGAGCTGGAACTTGCGGAGTTCACCGCTGGAAAGGGTTATGATGAACTTGTCGAGGAGGGAGTCCAGCCCGAAGAGGGCATAGAGCCTGTCGCGCAGTTCAACCCGCCGATCGTGCAGCCGGGCCCGGGCGGCCGCGTCCAGGAGACGGCCTGAGCCGTTCTCCGCGGCCTCGAACGCCCGCTCCAGCAGCGCGCCTGCCGTGGGCATATCGTCGTCGATGTCCTGGCGGTTCCAGCGCTTCTGCAGATAATAATTGGTGTCGGCGCCGTCGTATGTGTCGCGGAACGCGATATACTTGACATTCTCGCCGACAAGCCGCAGGGGAGAGGGGGAAAAGTCGAAGCGGAGAGCCGTGCCCTGGACAGGAGCAACGCCCGTCAGGGCTTCGACCAGCCGGGTCTTGCCGGCGGCGTTGTCTCCGACGATGGCCACCTGCTCACCGTCGTAGATGGTGAGGCTGACCGGGCTGGCCATCCTCAATGCGGGATTGCCTGTCTGACCGTCCTTTATGTCTATTATCCTCTGTCTTTCCATGTACGGACAAATATAGAAAAAAATTTTGCCGGAAAAAGGAGACTTGTTATATTTGTATCCCGTTATGAAATACGGGTTCGACAATCAAAAGTATCTAAAAATCCAGTCCGAGCATATCAAGGAGCGCATCGCAAAGTTCGGTGACAAGCTCTATATGGAGTTCGGAGGCAAGCTTTTCGACGATTATCACGCCAGCCGCGTGCTGCCGGGTTTCGAACCCGACAGCAAGCTCAAGATGCTCTCACAGCTCATCGACGACTGTGAAATAGTCATCGTCATCAGCGCTGTGGACATCGAGAAAAACAAGATCCGCAGCGACCTCGGCATCACCTATGACATAGATGTCCTGCGCCTGCGCGACGAGTTCATGAACCGCGGTTTCCTCGTGAGTTCGGTCGTCATCACGCACTACAACGGCCAGTCCAGCGCCGACGCATACAGGCACCGCCTGGAGCGTATGGGCATCAAGGTTTATTACCACTATACCATCGAGGGCTATCCCCAGAACGTCGCCCTCATCGACTCCGAGGAGGGCTTCGGCAGGAACGACTATGTCGAGACCACCCGTCCGCTGGTGGTAATCACTGCCCCCGGCCCGGGCAGCGGCAAGATGGCGGTCTGCCTGAGCCAGCTCTACCAGGAGCACAAGCGTGGCATCAAGGCCGGATACGCCAAGTTCGAGACTTTCCCTATCTGGAACCTCCCGCTCAAGCATCCCCTCAACCTCGCCTACGAAGCGGCTACGGCCGACCTCAACGACGTGAATATGATCGACCCGTTCCACCTCGAAGCCTATGGCTCCACGGCCGTCAACTACAACCGTGACATAGAGATATTCCCTGTGCTCAATGCACTTTTCGAGGGCATATACGGCGAGAATCCTTACAAGTCGCCCACCGACATGGGCGTCAATATGATAGGCTACTGTCTCTCGGACGAGGACGTCTGCTGCGACGCCGCCCGCCACGAAATCATCCGCCGTTACTACACGGCTCTCGGACAGCTTGCGGAAGGAGACTGCAACGACAACGAAGTCAACAAGATAGCGCTTGTGATGAAGCAGGCCAAGATCACGACCGACTACCGCCGCTGCACCGTCGCCGCCAAGGAGCGCAAGGAAAAATCCGGCGTGGCCTCGGCAGCCATCGAGCTCGAGGACGGCACGCTCATCACGGCCGAGACCAGTTCGCTGCTCGGTCCGAGCGCTGCCCTCATCCTCAACGCCATCAAGTATCTGGCGGACATCGACCATCAGACCAAGCTCCTCCCGCAGAGCATGATACAGCCCATACAGAAGACCAAGGTCACCTATCTGCATGGCAAAAACCCGCGCCTGCACACCGATGAGGTGCTCGTGGCGCTTTCCGTGCTCAGCCCGACCGATACCAACTGTCGCCGGGCACTGGCGTGCCTGCCGCAGCTCAAGGGCTGCCAGGTGCACTCCACGGTCATGCTCAGCGAGGTGGACCGCAAGATCTTCAAGAAGCTCGGCGTCGGACTTACCTGCGACCCTGTTAAGAAACAGTAACTCCCTGATATCCTGCCATGAATCATTCCCCACAGGGCAGGACTCCGGGCTGGCAGGTCTCCCTCATACCGTTCGCCCTGCTGGTCGTCCTGCTTTTCTTCGTCATCAAGCATTTCGGCTCCGGCGCACTCGACGGGGGCAGTCAGGTGGCGCTCCTGCTGTGCACGGGCGTCACGATAGCCCTTTCCACCCTCATCTACCATACTCCGTGGAAGACCATTGAGTCGGCTATTGCGGAGAACATCCGTTCCATCGGCACCGCAGTCATCATTCTGCTGCTGATTGGAGCCATCGCCGGCAGTTGGATGGTCAGCGGCATCGTCCCGACGCTTATCTGCTATGGCCTCAAGATCCTGAGCCCCAAGTTTTTCCTTCTTGCCGTTTGCCTGATAAGCGCGCTGGTTTCGGTCGTGACAGGAAGTTCCTGGACTACGATCGCCACCATAGGCGTGGCCTTCCTGGGTATCGGCGTGGCGCTGGGCTATTCCGAGGCTTGGACTGCAGGTGCCATCATCTCCGGTGCGTATTTCGGCGACAAGGTCTCTCCGCTTTCCGACACGACTGTACTTGCCTCCTCAGTCAGTGAAACGCCTCTCTTCACGCATATCCGGTATATGATGATAACGACGGTGCCGTCGTTCACCATAGCCTGCATAATCTTCCTGATAGTCAGCCTGTTGCACGATCCTGGCGAGGCGATGAGGGCTGGGGAGTTCTCGGACGCCCTGCACGGTGCGTTCCGCATCAGCCCCTGGCTGCTGCTGGTCCCGGTTGCTACGGGTTTCCTTATCTACAAGCGCGTGCCGGCCGTCGTCACGCTGATGCTTGCGGCGCTGATGGCTGGCGTGGCCGCGTTGCTGGCCCAGCCCGGCATCGTCGCCGCCATCGGCGGCGGCCCCTCCGGCTTCGCCGCCATCGGCGGCGGCCCCTCCGGCTTCGCCGCCACTTTCCGCGGCCTCTTCGTCACCTGGTACGGCGACACCGCCGTCCAGACCGGCAACGCCGTCCTGGACCCGCTGGTGTCCACCAGGGGCATAAACGGGATGCTCAGCACTGTCTTCCTGATTTTCTGCGCCGCCGCTTTCGGCGGGGCCATGACCGGGGCAGGTATGATCCAGAGCATCACAAGGATGCTGACGCGCCGTATCTCAGGACGGACTCCGCTTGTGGCCTCGACGGTCGGAACCGGCCTTTTCGCGGATATGGTCACCGGCGACCAGTATCTGTCAATCATCCTCACCTGCAACCTGTACAAGGACCTGTATAAGGAAAAGGGCTTCGAGAGCAGGCTCCTGAGCCGCTCCACCGAAGATTCGGCGACCGTGACTTCTGTGCTGATCCCCTGGAACTCCTGCGGAATGACACAGGCCACGGTACTCAAGGTCCCTACCCTCGAGTATCTGCCTTATTGTTTCTTCAATATTATTTCGCCCTTGATGTCGATACTCGTAGCCGCTACGGGCTACAGGATCTACCGTACCGTTAAAGGTCCTTCGGCTTCGTCGGAACGATAAGTGCTCCGATGAAATAGGCCAGCAGGCCGGTTCCTCCGATGAATACGAATCCCAGCCATGCGAGACGGATGATCGTAGGGTCGATCTCGAAATACTCTCCGATACCGTTGCAAAGTCCGCAGACTTTCTTCCCTTCCTTTACTAGATAGAGTTTCTTGGTGGTTTCCATAGGGCTATTTGTTTACGACCTTATTCAAAGATGGTAGTACGCTCCGAGGATGCGCGCGAACCAGCTCGGGGGCAGGATGGCCTTGAGTGTCACGGACAGGCGCTGCTCGAGCGTCGAGATGATATAATGGTAACGCGGACGTTTCTTGCGGACGATCTTTGATATCTTTGCGGCGAGATACTCGGGCTTGAGCCCGGTTGTCTCGTCATGCTCGATGCTTTCCAGGGACTTTGCGTAGGTCTTGTAGACCTCATACGCCTCGGGAGCCGCGACGCTCTTGCGCTGTGCGGTGAACGAGGTGGCAAAGTCTCCGGGTTCGATGACCACCACCTGTATGCCAAAGGCTTTGGTCTCGAGGCGCAGTGCCTCGCAGTACCCCTCGATGGCGAACTTGGAGGCGGAGTACAACCCCTGGAAGGGGAGTCCCATAAGACCGCCTATGGAACTGAAACACAGTATTTTGCCTTCTCCTTGCTTACGCATCACTGGAAGCACGTGGTGCAGGAAGCGCACCATTCCCATCCAGTTGATGTCCATTTGGCGGCGTGCGTCCTCGAGGGAGCAGAACTCCAGCGGACCGCCTATGCCCATACCGGCATTGTTGATGAAGACGTCGATGCGTCCCTCGGCCTCCACCACCTGTCTGACCGCATCCTCGCAGTCCTGGTCGGACTGGACGTCAGCCTTGATGTAGGTGACGCCGGGGAGCAGGTCCTGGGCCTTGCGGTGCGTGCCGTAGACCTTGTGCCCGTCGGCGGACAGCCGCTGCGCCATCGCGCGGCCGAATCCTGAGGTGATGCCGGTGATGAGGATGACCATATCGCTTAAGGGATAATTTCTAGCTCCTTGAAGATGTCGGTGAGGACCTCCACCGCCTGGTCGACCTGGTCGGTGGTGTGCGTGGCCATCAGTGCGAAGCGGATCAGCACGTCGTTCTCGGGAACGGCAGGCGCGATGACCGGGGTGACGAAGACGCCGCGGTCGTAGGCTTTCCTGACGACGGTCATCGCCTTGATGGTGTCGCGGACGAAAAGCGGGATGATGGGGGACTCGGTACGGCCGATGTCGAAGCCGGCATCCCTGAAGGCCTGATGCGCGTGGCGGGTGACCTTCCAGAGGTTGTCCCGGCGCTCGGGCTCCTCGATCATGATGTCCAGTGCCTTCGATGCGGCGGCAACGGCAGCGGGGGTCATGGATGCGCTGAAAATCAGCGAGCGGGAGTTGTGCTTTAAATAGTTGATGACGGTATTGTTGCCGGCGATGAAGCCTCCGAGCGATCCGAAACTCTTTGAGAACGTGCCCATTATGAGGTCTGTCCTGTCGGTCAGCCCGAAATGGCTGGCGGTTCCGGAACCGTTCTTGCCTATTACTCCGAGTGCGTGGGCATCATCCACCATCACGCTGGCGTTGTACTTCTTGCAAAGTGCCACGATCT
Organism: Bacteroidales bacterium; assembly: GCA_017519865.1. Lineage (GTDB taxonomy): Bacteria > Bacteroidota > Bacteroidia > Bacteroidales > UBA932 > Cryptobacteroides. The sequence continues at coordinate 35,797 of JAFWRQ010000027.1, forward strand.
CGGGAAGTTTTGCCAGATCGCCCTCCATCGAATAAATGCCGTCCACGACGATGAACTTGTAGGCGCCCTTGGGAACGCCGCGGAGTTTCTTCTCGAGGCCGGCCATGTCGTTGTGGGGGAATTTCCTGACCTGGCTGAAACCCAGGCGGCTGCCGTCTATGATGCATGCATGGTCGAGCGAATCGAGGAAAGTGAAGCCTCCACGGAATCCCAGGCTGCTGACAACGCCGAGATTGACCTGGAAGCCCGTGCTGAAAGTCACGGCGGCTTCCTTACCTACGAAGCGGGCGAGCTTCTCCTCGAGTTCCTCGTGTATGTCTAGCGTTCCGTTCAGGAAGCGGCTTCCAGAACAACTCGAGCCGTATTTCTCTATGGCTTTTATGGCGGCTTCCTTCAGGCGTGGGTCGTCGGAGAGACCGAGGTAGGAGTTGGAACCGAACATCAGCACTTCGTTTCCGTCGGCCATCCTTACAATCGGATTCTGCCCGGAGGAAATAGGCCTGTAATAAGGGTATACACCCTTTGCTTTCACCTCATCTGCAAGCGTATAGGCTGCGCAGATATCATCTAGTGTTTTCTTCATTTCTACTGTTTTGGTTCAGTACAGTGGCAGTAAAGATACGCAATTTCTTTAAAAAACGCTTTCTTTGCGGCCCACTTCTTGTTCTTGGCCTAAAATTAGTATATTTGCCCCTTGAAGATTATTGACCAGATGAAGGACCATTTCAAATATATCCTGGCGCTGTTTGCTGCCATTCTTTTTACTCTCCCTTCCTTCGCCCAGAAGCAGGAGGATTACAAGGACCTGCTCCGCAAACAGCCCAAGACCATGCATTTTACCGACACTCTCCGCTCGCCCAACAAGCAGAAGCAGTTCCTTCGGGCAGTAGAGCTCGCCCCCAGCGTGTTCGTCTATGACGAGATCGTCTGGCGCGGCTCTTCCACAGTCACGGTCAAGGGTATGAGGTTCAATCCTTCGATGGATAACACCCTCAAGTGCGAGATCGTCGAGAACGATCCGGGACTGGGCAAGCGTCTCAAGAGACTGAACTCCGTCACGCGGCCGCTCAGGGGAGTTGTGGACCTGACCGTCAGCTACCATAATGTACCTTCCGGGATAGCGGTGGATTACCTTATAAACAACATCAGCGTGTTCGGCATCGGAAGGTCTTCCGACAGGAAATCCAAGCAGAAATAAGCCTCGGACATACACTTATCGGCTCGTTGGTGCCAGTCCGGCATCATTTTTTCCGCATTTTGAATATTTTTTAAAAATTAATTCGTATATTGCGGAAGTAGTTAGTCAATAGTGTATATTTATGAGTTCTTCAAATGCTCCGAGAACCTCCTCAAAGGTTCAGGCAATGCCTGCTTCCGCCATCAGGAAGCTCGTTCCGTTCTCCGAGGCCGCAGAAGCCAGCGGCGTAAAGGTCTATCATCTCAACGTGGGTGCTCCGGACATCAAATCCCCGGACTGTGCCATCGACGCCGTCATCAAGAAGTGCGAGTCGATGCATCATCTCTCCTACACCAACTCCGCCGGCCTCATCGAACTTAGGAAAGGACTCGTCGAGAAGTATTACAAGAAGATCGGCATAGACATCGAGGTGTCCGACCTCCTGGTGGAGGTGGCGGGCAGCGAGGCTTTCGCCGTCGCGATGCAGATCGCCGCCGACCCCGGCGACGAGATCATCGTCGTCGAGCCTTTCTATACCAACTATCAGACTTTCGCATTCCTCAACGGACTGACGCTCAAGGCGGTGCATACGGACATCCGCGAGGGGTTCAAGGTCCCGGACATCAGCGAGTTCGAAAAGCTCGTCACTCCGAAGACCAAGGCCGTACTCCTCTGCAACCCTTGCAACCCTTCGGGCAAACTCTTCACCCGCGAGGAGATGCTCAGGCTCGGGGATTTCTGCCTCAGGCACGGCCTGTTCCTCATTTCGGACGAGGTCTACCGCGAGTTCTGCTATACCGACGAGCCGCATTTCAGCGCCATGAACATCCCCGGATGCGAGCAGAACGTCATCCTCGTCGACTCCGTCTCCAAGCGCTACAATCTGTGCGGCGCCCGCATCGGAGTGATTGCTTCGCGCAATAAGGACGTGATGGCCGCTGCGCTCAAGTTCGCGCAGTCGCGCCTCTGCCCTCCCGTGTTCGGGCAGTACGCCGCCATCGGTGCCCTGGACACTCCGCAGGAGTATTTCGACGAGGTGCGCGAGGAGTACATCCGCCGGCGCGACACGGCCGTAGCGGCGCTCAACGCCATGCCCGGCGTCTTCACACCGGTGCCTTACGGCGCCTTCTACACGGTTGCTGAACTCCCGGTCGACGACGCCGAGGCCTTCGCCAAGTGGCTGCTTACCGACTTCCGTCTCGACGAACAGACGGTCATGGTCACCCCCGCTGCTTCGTTCTACCGCACCCCGGGTGTCGGAAAGAACCAGGTCCGCATCGCATACGTCCTTGAAGTCCCCGAACTCCAAAAGGCCATGAAGGTCCTCGCAGCGGCGCTCGAGGCCTATCCCGGCAAAACCGCCTGAAGACCATGATTTACGATATGGACATGATCCGGACCCATTACGAAACGTATGGAGCCCGGGTGAAAGTCGCAAAGGCCGCGATGGCGAGGCCGCTGACACTGGCAGAGAAAATCCTTTTCGCACATTTATACGAACCCGGCTCGCCCGAGCCGGCTCGCGGCAGCTACGCCTGCTTCCACCCGGACAGGGTCGCCATGCAGGACGCCACCGCACAGATGGCCGTCCTTCAGTTCATGAATGCCGGCAGGGACCAGGTCTGCGCTCCCACTACCGTCCATTGCGACCATCTCATCTGCGCCCGCAAGGGTGCCGAAACCGACCTCCCGGAGGCCTGCAGGGTCAACAGCGAGGTATATGGCTTCCTGGCTGCTGCGGCCTTGCGTTACGGTATGGGCTTCTGGAAGCCGGGGGCGGGCATCATCCATCAGGTCATCCTTGAGAACTATGCTTTCCCGGGCGGGATGATGGTCGGAACCGACTCGCACACCCCCAATGCCGGAGGTCTCGGAATGCTCGCAATCGGAGTTGGAGGAGCCGATGCCGTGGACGTAATGACCGGAATGGAATGGGAACTCAAGGTTCCCCAGCTCATCGGTGTGAAACTCACCGGAAGCCTCTCCGGCTGGGCTTCCCCCAAGGATGTGATCCTGAAACTGGCTGGTATCCTGTCCGTCAAGGGCGGTACCAACGCTATCATAGAATACTTCGGAGAAGGCACCAAGACCATCTCCTGCACCGGAAAGGCGACAATCTGCAATATGGGTGCGGAGGTCGGCGCGACATGCTCCGTCTTCCCCTTCGACGCCAAGATGGTAGCATACCTCAAGGCCACAGGCCGTGCGGCAGTGGCCACGATGGCCGTGATGAACGAGGAGCACCTGCGTGCTGACGACGAGGTCCTCGCGCATCCCGAGGAGTATTACGACAGGGTGATTGAGATCGACCTCTCCGAACTGGAGCCATATGTCAACGGCCCTTTCACGCCCGATGCCGCTTGTCCGTTGTCGCAGATGCCTGCACGCGTAGCGGAGAAGGGATATCCCAAGAAGATTGAGGTCAGCCTGATAGGCTCCTGTACCAATTCATCCTACCAGGACCTGGCGGCGGCTGCGGCGGTTGTGCGCGATGCGCTTGCCGCCGGCATGCAGCCCAAGGCCAGGATAATAGTCAACCCCGGCAGCGAGACCATCAAGGCTACTGCGGAGCGTGACGGCCTGCTGGCGGTGCTGCGCAAGGCCGGCGCCGTGATCATGGCGAACGCCTGCGGCCCGTGCATAGGCCAGTGGAAACGCGATGTCCCGGAGAAGGAAGCCGGAAAGCCCAACACCATCGTCACTTCCTTCAACCGCAATTTCGCTAAGCGCGCTGACGGCAACCCCAATACGCACGCGTTCATCGTTTCGCCCCAGATCGCGGCTGCGCTGGCTTTCAGCGGCACATTCGCATTGCCGGAAGGCCTTGCCGCCCCTTGCGTAGACGAACTTCCCCCGAAGGGCTTCGCCGTCGGCGCCGCGGGGTACCAGGCCCCCGTCCCCGGGAGTCCCGAGCCGGAGATCGATCCTTCAAGCGAGCGCATCCAGCGCCTGGAGCCTTTCCCGGCCTGGGACGGCAAGGACTTCGTCGGTCTGCCGCTTCTTATCAAGACTGCGGGCAAGTGCACGACCGACCACATCTCGATGGCCGGCCCCTGGCTCCGCTTCCGCGGCCATCTGCAGAACATTTCGCAGAACCTCCTGCTCGGCGCCACCGACGCTTTCACCGGTGTGTCCGGCGTTCCGGTCGCGCAGCGCGCTGCGGAACTGCGTGACGCCGAAGGCGGCAGCGTCATCGTCGCCGAGGACAACTATGGAGAGGGCTCCAGCCGCGAGCATGCAGCCATGGAACCCCGCTATCTGGGCGTGAAGGCGATCATTGCTAAGAGTTTCGCCCGCATACACGAGACCAACCTCAAGAAGCAGGGAGTGCTTGCCCTGACTTTTTCTGATCCTGCCGATTATGCCAGGGTCCGCCAGGACGACCGCATAAGCGTCGCCTGCTCCGCCCTCAAGCCCGGCGAGCCGGTGGCGGTGCTCCTGCAGCACGCTGACGGCACCGAGGAAGGCTTCCAGACCAGGCACAGCTACAACGACCAGCAGATAGGCTGGCTTCGCGCCGGTTCCGCCCTCAACGCACTGTCGGCCGGACGCAACGACCTTTAACGAACTTAACGGACAGATATGGAATCATTGACAGTACCTTATATCAAAGGTGACGGCGTCGGACCCGAGGTGACCTCCTCCATGATGCGCGTGATCGACGCAGCGGTGGAGAAGGCCTACGGCGGTCCCAGGCACATCGACTGGCTGGAAGTCCCTGCCGGTGGCTCCGCATTCGAGAAATACGGCAGCTATATGCCCGACGCCACGGTCGACGCCTTCCGCAAATACGGTCTGGGCATCAAGGGCCCTCTTATGACCCCGGTTGGCGGCGGCATCCGTTCGCTCAACGTCTACCTTCGTCAGACCCTGGACCTCTACGTATGCCTGCGTCCCGTCCGCTGGTTCAAGGGCGTCGAGTCGCCTGTAAAGCATCCCGAGAACGTCGATATGGTGGTTTTCCGGGAGAATACCGAAGACATCTATGCCGGCATCGAGTGGGAGGCCGGCACGCCCGAGGCTGAGAAATTCTACGGCTTCCTCCGCGACGCGATGGGAGTCACCAAGGTACGCTTCCCCGAGACTTCCGCCTTCGGCGTGAAGCCGGTCTCGCGCGAAGGCACGGAGCGCCTCGTACGCGCCGCGTGCCGCTACGCGCTAGACCACAACCGTCCCTCCGTCACACTGGTGCACAAGGGAAATATCATGAAGTTCACCGAGGGAGGCTTCAAGAAATGGGGCTACGAACTGGCACAGAGGGAGTTCGGCGATGCCATCGCATCCGGTAAACTCGTCATCAAGGACTGCATCTGCGACGCTTTCCTGCAGAATGCCCTCCTCAAGCCGGAGGACTACTCCGTCATCGCCACCCTCAATCTCAACGGCGACTACGTCTCCGACATGCTTGCCGCCCAGGTCGGCGGCATAGGCATCTCCCCCGGGGCGAATATCAACTACGACAGCGGCCTCGCCATCTTCGAGGCCACGCACGGCACTGCGCCGGACATCGCCGGCAAGGATGTCGTCAACCCCTGCTCCAACCTCCTTTCCGGCGTGATGCTCCTCGAGCATATCGGCTGGAACGAGGCTGCAGGGCTCATCTACGACGCCCTGGAGCGCTCCTTCGCCGAAGGATGCGCCACTGCGGACCTGGCCCGGCTGATGCCGAACGGCAAGGCGATGGGCACGCGCGAATTCACCAATCATCTTATCGGACTGCTATGACAAGGAAGAACCTCAACGAATATCTGATATACAAGCTCTCGGACGAGATGAAGTCCTGCACCCGGATGGATGCGGCTCTCTTCAAGAAACTCGACGTCAAGAGGGGACTGCGCAACGAGGACGGCACCGGCGTGCTGGTAGGACTCACCAACATCGGCAATGTCGTCGGCTACGAACGTCAGGAGGACGGCAGCATCCTGCCCGTCGAAGGACGGCTGTATTTCCGCGGATATGAGGTCAAGGACCTCGTCCACGCCATCATGAAGGAGAAGCGTTTCGGTTACGAGGAGATCTGCTTCCTGCTGCTTTCCGGCCGCCTGCCGGACGCCGAGGAACTCCAGTCCTTCAAGGACCTGATCTTTGACAATATGCCGCTGGAGCAGAAGACTATCCTTCACATCATAGAGCTCGAGGGTGATGACATCATGAACATCCTTGCGCGCAGCGTGATGGAGTTCTACACATTCGACGAGAACCCCGACGACGTGTCCCGTGACAACCTCATGCGCCAGAGCGTGGAGCTCATTTCCAAGTTCCCTGCGACCATCGCATATGCCTTCAACATGTACAGGCACCACCACCACGGCCGCTCGCTGCACATCCGCGACGCGCAGCCTGGCCTCTCGCTGGCCGAGAATTTCCTGTATATGCTCAAGGGCAACGGCTTCACCGAACTCGACGCCCGCACGCTCGACCTTTTGCTTATACTCCACTCGGAGCACGGCGGAGGTAACAACTCCACCTTCACGGTCCGCGTTACCTCCTCCACCGGCACCGACACGTTCTCTTCCATAGCGGCCGGCATCGGCTCCCTGAAGGGTCCCAAGCACGGCGGAGCCAACCTCAAGGTCTGCGACATGATTGCCTTCATGAAAGAGGAGATCAAGGACTGGAACGACGAGGAGGAGATTGCCGCCTGCATCCGCAGACTGCTGGCGGGCGACGCGTTCGACGGCTCCGGCCTGGTCTACGGCATCGGCCACGCGGTCTATACCAAGTCCGACCCGCGCGCCGTCCTGCTAAAGGAGATGGCCAGGGAACTGGCCGCCGAGAAGGGCCGTCTGGCCGAGCTGGAGTTTATGGAGCGCATCGAGAAGGTGGCCATCCGCACCATTTACGAAGTGAAGGGCGACGGCAAGATCCTATGCGCCAACGTCGACTTCTACTCGGGCTTCGTCTATGACTGCATCGGCATCCCGCGCGAGATCTACACGCCCCTCTTCGCCATGGCCCGCATCGTTGGCTGGTGCGCGCACCGCAACGAGGAACTCAACTTCGAAGGCCGCCGCATCATACGTCCCGCGTACAAGTGCATCACTTCCGAGGAGGAGTATATCCCGCTGAAGAAACGCTAGCATGACTCGCATACTTTTCGTGTGCCACGGCAATATCTGCCGCTCGCCGATGGCCGAATTCATCCTGAAGGCTCTGGTCAAGTCCCGCGGCCTTCAGGATTCTTTCTACATCGAGTCCGCGGCAGTGTCAGACGAGGAGTACGGCAATCCCATCTACCCGCCGGCGAAGCGCTGCCTGAACCAGCACGGGGTGTGGTTCGACCCCGCCAAGCGGGCTCGTACCGTTGTTCCGGAGGACTATGACCGTTTCGACCGCATCATCTGCATGGATTCCAGCAACCTCCGCTGGATCAGGCACATCATCCCTTCCGATCCGCAGCAGAAGATCCATCTGATGATGTCATACACAGGCAGCGGACGCGACGTTGCCGACCCCTGGTATACAGGCGATTTCGAACGAACCTTCCAGGACGTCCTCACCGCCTGCGAAGCGATGCTAGACATTTGATATTTCTCTTTCCTGAATATGAAGAAGCTTGTTTTCATAGATGCGTGCGTGAGGCAGGACGGGTCGCGGACGCGCAGGATTGCGGAGCCTGTCATTTCCGCCCTGGCAGTGAGGTATGAGGTCGTCAGGTATGATCTCACGGAAATGGAAGGGATCGTTCCGCTCGACCCGAAGCTGTTCGGGGAGAGGGGGCAGGGGAGCATACCTTCTTGGGCCGTCAATGCCGCGAGGGACATCGCCGCCGCGGACCGCATCGTCATCGCGGCGCCTTTCTGGGACATGAGTTTCCCCGCCGCGCTGAAGTGCTTCTTCGAGCAGACTTCCCTGTTCGACATCACCTTCACGGACAATGGCGAGACCTGCGTCGGCCTCTGCAAGGCCCCGAAGGTGCTGTATATCACCACCCGCGGAATGGACATCCCGACAGGCGATCCGCGCGAGCAGGCTACGCCTTACCTCAGGTCCCTCGGCAGCCTCTGGAACCTCGGCGAACTTACTGTCATCTCCGCCTGGAACATGGATTACAGCAGTGCCGGGGAGATCGAGGAGAAGATCTCGACCTGCATTGCGGAAGGGCAGGAAATCGTCCGGAACTGGTAGGCTGGTCCGTTCGTTCATTCGCGTATCCCCCATGCCATCTGTATGCCCAGGCGGCCATTTGCATCTTCCCTTGGCCACGAAGTGAATGCTGGCACACTTTGATTCATTCTGTGGCATGATTTACCTTGTTTGGACCCTTTTTCCTGCCACAGAATGAACCTCAGGCTTATGATGTCTATTCTGTGTCCGTCTTGCGGTCTTGGAATAGACGATTTCTTGCCGGCGGAGGAGTGCCGTTTTGTTTTCAATGGCAAAAGGATTATATTTGACACGTAATAAAGCATTTTGCCATGAGAATTAAATCTTTGATCATCCTCGCCGTCGGCCTGCTCGTATTGGCCGGCTGTACCCGTCCCCTGGACCAGCGGGTGGAAAGCTTCGTCGCCAAGACTGAAGCCAACTGCGATAAGTATACTGATGCTGACTGGGATAAGTCCCTGAAAGAGTATGAGGCCCTCACCCAGGAGTATAAGGACACCTATAAGGCCTGCACTAAGGAAGAGCGCGAGCGTATAAACGAAGCCCTCGGCAAATACACGAGGCTTATGCTACGTAAAGGCGCTTCTACTATCGACAATGCCCTGCAGGATGCCATCGATGAGGCGTCTTCGTTCTTGAAAGGAGTATTTGGGTCGGAAGAGGACGATGATTGACGTCCATTGTCAGGTTTGCCGCGTATCTTGTTGGACATGAAGAGTATCGAAGTCGTGGCGGCCGTCATCGTGCATGATGGCCTGTTGTTCGCCACCCAGCGCGGGTATGGCGAATGGAAGGATTACTGGGAGTTTCCCGGCGGAAAGGTTGAGGCGGGGGAGACCCGCGAGGATGCCCTGCGGCGTGAGATCCGCGAGGAACTGGAGACAGAAATCTCCGTGGACGGTTTCCTTTGCACCATCGACTACGACTATCCGTCGTTCCATCTGACGATGCACTGCTACCGCTGCTCGATCGTCAGCGGCGACCTGCACCTGGTAGAACACGAAGCCGCCCGCTGGCTTGCAGCGGGCGAACTACGCTCGGTCGCCTGGCTTCCAGCCGACCTGTCCATCCTTCCTCTCATCGAGGAAATACTCTAGAAAACTATTCTGAGGGATTATTTCTTAGGCTCGCCGTCGATGTATTTAAGGCCTTCCTTGACGTTGTCTATCAAGGCTTTACTGGACATGGTGGCGCCGGATACGGCATCAACCTCAGCGGCTGCCGCTTCCTTGACGGTCAGGCCGATGAAGGCCTTGAGGACCGCCACGGCCTTCTCGTAGTACGACGGAGTCTCGTCGCTCTCAAGGGCGGTAACTTCGGTGATCTTGCCCTTGAATACCTTGATCTCGACAGGGGTGGTGGCGTGGTGGCCGATGAACTCCTCCCCGATCTCTGTGGTGTTGATGATGATCGTGCCGTCCTTGTCGACGGTCCTGACGTTCTGGGCTGAAGTGGAAAACGCTGTGATGACAAAGAGTACGGACAGTGCCGCGAAGAATCTGGTCATTGTATTACTGTTCTAAAAATCGTACAAATATAAGATGTTTTCAAGACAATAATACAATAATCCTGCCGCACTGCCCGGTATTTTGTCTATTGCTTGAAGGTTACGTTCCTGAAGTGGCCGGTCTCGACCACGTCCTCCTCATGGGAGCACAGGAACAGGCCGACGTAGCACTCCTCCGGGAGGTTGAGGTCGACCGCGGCTTCATCGTAGTCGGGGAGGGTACCCTTGCCGGAGCGGGCCGTGATGGCGTTTCCGCGGCGGGCAAGATAGATGGTCGTGGGGGCCTTGCCCTGCTCGGAACCGGTCTCGAAAGAATCCTCGCCGCGTGCCTTGCGGTACTGGAGCGATGTCAGGCCGTCGCCGTGGACGGCGATATCGGCATAGGCGCAGTTATCGGTCAGGTCCTCGCGGATCATGAAGCCGAGCTTGCGGTGGGGATTCACGCCTTCTCCGACGAAGTCGATGTCGCCGCTGATTTCGAAATCGCCCTTGACCTTCATCCAGACGATGCTGGCGGCGTCAGTGGCGAACCAGAGGTTGACACCGGCGGCTGAAACGGTGTATACGTCGTTCGCCGCGTCATACTCCATTACTCCAGGGGTCGAGACCTTGCCGATGTCGGCGATGCCCTCGAACCTGGGTTTGTCGGATGCACCCTTGCAGCCGCTCAGCAGGATGGCGGCAAGGCATACGGAGATGATGGTGATTTTTTTCATATCGTTTTAGGTTTTGGTGAATACTCTCTATTCGGAGGTGTAGTTGTCGAAATAGCCTTGGACGAGGACGATGGGTGTACCCTTGTCGCCTGAGCCGCTGGTGAGGTCGCAGAGCGATCCGATCAGGTCCGTGAGCTGGCGGGGAGTGGTGCCCTCGGAGGCCATCTGGCCCTTGAGGTTGCCGTCCTTGGCACGGATGCTTTCGGAGATGGCGTCGCGGAGTTCCTTGCCGCTGAGGCTGGCGAAGTCGTTGTCGGCCAGATACTTGAGTTTGAGTTCATTGGGAGTGCCGACAAGGCCGTCGGTGAAGGCGGGGGAGACAACGGGGTCAGCGAGCTCCCAGATCTTGCCCTTCGGATCCTTGAAGGCGCCGTCGCCGTAGACCATTACTTCAACGTGCTTGCCCGTGGCATCAAGGATGCGCTTCTGGACTTCCAGGACGAGGGGCTTGCAGTTGCGCGGGAAGAGTTTGACCGTCCCTTCATTTGCCTTGTTGGACCCGAGAAGCCCGTAACGTTCGTTGTATCCGCTTCCTTCGATGGGCTCGTTGAGGATATCGTCCATACCCAGTACGATGCGGGCACCGAGATTGCGGAGGATGCGCTTGGTGCGGGCGCGGGTGTGGATGTCGCAGGTGATGACGGTGTCGGTGTAGTTCAGTATGCTGCCGGGACGGTTGCCGAAGATGATCTCCACATCGGTGCCGCAGTCGCGGATCAGTTCGGAGTAGTACTCCACATAGTCCACGCCTGTGAACTCATGCTTGTTGGACCCGAAGAGCTCGCGGTAGCGTTCGAGGGTGAGGACATCGGTGTAGGGGTTGATGCCGTGCTCGTCAAGCCTGTCGATGCTGACCAGTTCGTTGCCGACCTCGTCTGAAGGGTACGAGAGCATGAGGACGATCTTCTTACAGCCCATGGCAATGCCCTTGAGGCAGATGGCGAAGCGGTTGCGGCTGAGGATGGGGAAGATGACACCGACCGTTTCTCCTCCGGTCTTGGTCCGCACATCCTCGGCAATGGCGCTGATGGGGGCATAGTTGCCCTGCGAGCGGGCTACTATGGACTCGGTCACGCTGATGACGTCGCGGTCCCGAAGTTCGAAACCTTCCTCGCGGGCGGCTTCGAGCACACTGTCTGTAACTATTCTGGCAAGGTCGTCGCCTTCACGTATGATGGGGCAACGGATACCCCGGGACACGGTCCCTACTCTTCTTTCATGGTTCTTCATGTTTCAAATATACTCATTTTACCTTGGAATCGCAATACCAGCAGCGGAGGACGTCATCCTCGCCGCGGCGGAACTTGTGCGGAGCACGCTCGTTGTTGCAGATGCACTTGGAGTTGGTGCAGCGGAGCGTGTCGTCGAAGACGGGGGTGTCGTGGTTGGGCATCCCGTGTTCGGGGTCGTTCTTCCACTCGTGGAGTTTTACGATGAGCGCCTCGCGCACGAACTTGCCGTTCTCGACCTGGCGGAAGTAAGCGGCGCGCGGGTCGTCATCGACTTCTGTAAGTATCTCATTTACACGCGGAAGTGGGTGCAGGACGGCCATTTTCTCCTTGGCGAGGGCCATCCTGGCCGAGTCGAGCACGAAGCTGTCCTTGACACGGTCGAACTCGTCCTCGTCAAGGAAGCGCTCCTTCTGGACGCGCGTCATATAGAGAACGTCCAGTTCGGGCATCACCTCCTCCATTGTTTCGACCTCGCGGTAGGGAATGCCGGTGCGCTCGCAGACGTCGCGCTTGATGTAGTCGGGAAGCTTGAGCTCCTGGGGCGCGATCAGGATGACCTTGATATCCTTGTAGCGGGACAGGGCCTTGATGAGGGAATGGACGGTGCGGCCGAAGCGGAGGTCTCCGCAGAAGCCGATGGTGATGCCGTCGATGTGACCCAATTCGCGCTGGATGGTCAGCAGATCGGTGAGCGTCTGCGTGGGATGGCTGTGCGAGCCGTCGCCGGCGTTGATGATGGGCACGCGCGACACTTCGGAAGCGTACAGCTGGGCTCCCTCGATGTAGTGGCGCATCGCGATCACGTCCGCGAAGCATCCGACGACACGCACGGTATCCTGGACCGTTTCGCCCTTGCTGACGGAAGTGTTCTTGGCGTCCGAGAATCCGAGGACGTTGCCGCCGAGTTCCATCATTGCTGCGGTGAAACTCAGTCGGGTGCGGGTGCTGGGCTCATAGAAGAGCGTGGCCAGCTTGCGGTGGGACATACTGCCCTGGTAGCGCTCGCGGTGAGCGATGATGTCCTGGGCGAGGGTGATGATTTCGTCGGTCTCCTGCTTGGAGAGGTCCATCGGGTCGATAAGGTGCTTCATATCGGGTGCGGTTTATTTGATCCAACTTTCGTCTGAAGGGTTGTTGCGGAATGCGAGGATGCGCTCCTTCCACTCCGGAGCGATGCGGCCTTCGTCGGCAGCGACTTCCACGAGGGTGTCCAGGTCGCAGAGGGAGTGGTTCACGGTACCGGCCGCGGCGATCCGCTCCAGGCCGCGCTTCATTCCGTAGGTGAAGATGCTGACGATGCCCAGCACTTCGGCGCCTGCTTCGCGCAGGGCCTCGACGACCTCGACGGCGCTGCCTCCGGTGGAGATGAGGTCCTCGATGACGACGACCCTGGTGCCGGGGTCCATCCTGCCCTCGATGCGGTTCGTGCGGCCGTGGGTCTTGGCCTCGCCGCGCACGTAACCCATCGGCAGTCCGAGGATGGTCGCGGTGATGGCCGCATGGGCGATGCCCGCGGTGGAGGTGCCCATAAGCATTTCGCAATCAGGGTGATGCGTGCGGACAAGCTCCGCAAGTCCGGCCTCGATCTTCTCACGCACGGAAGGCGCGGAAAGGGTCAGGCGGTTGTCGCAGTAGATCGGGCTCTTGATGCCGCTTGCCCAGGTGAAGGGCTCCTCCGGCCTCAGGAATACTGCTCCGATCGACAGCAGTTCCTTTGCAATATCCTTTTTCATATTTTCAACCGATAAACTCTCTCAAACAACGTTCGTAGGCGGCGACGGGGTCCGGCGCGGCGGTGATCGGGCGGCCGACTACGATGAAGTCGGAGCCGATCTCGCGGGCGCGGGCCGGGGTGGTGATGCGGACCTGGTCGTCAGCCGCGGCGTCCGCGAAGCGGATGCCCGGCGTGACTGTCAGGAAGCCGCTGCCGCAGGCGGCCTTGACCATGCCGGCCTCCAGCGGCGAGCACACCACGCCGTCAAGCCCCGCCTCCATGGCGTTGCGGGCGTAGTGGACTATGGTCTCATTGATGCCGGAGCCGATCAGCAATTCTTTCTGCATGGCCTCCTCGCTGGTGGATGTGAGCTGCGTTACGGCGATGAGCAGCGGCCGTGAGCCGTCGGGTCTCGTGAGGCCCTCGACTGCCGCCTTCATCATTGCGACGGTACCCGCAGCGTGGACATTCGTCATATCTACGTCCAGTTCGGAAAGCACTCGCATCGCTTTCTTTACGGTATTCGGTATATCGTGGAGCTTCAAGTCCAGGAATATCCTGTGACCGCGGGCTTTGATCTCCCGTACGATGTCCGGTCCGACGCTGTAGTAGAGCTCCATCCCTATCTTGACGAAGGGTTTGCGGGAGCCCTTGAACTTGTCGAGGAAATCCAGCGTGGCCTCCTTGCTGCTGAAGTCGCAGGCTATTATGACGTCTCTGTTCATACTGTTCCTATAATGTCTTTCAAACTGTCGATGTGCAACTCGTCCATCACGTAAGGCAGTTCGGCGATAATCTCCGGGCAGGCGAAGGGATTGCGGAGATTCTCCGCCCCGACCTGCACGGCAGTGGCGCCGGCCATCATCATCTCGATGACGTCCCTGGCGGATGCCACGCCTCCGCAGCCCATCACGGGGACCTTGCATGCGTGCGCCACCTGGTATACCATTCGCAGCGCGACGGGGAATATGGCTCTGCCTGAGAAACCTCCCATCTTGTTGGCTATCACCGGTTTGCGGCGGGCTATGTCGATGCGCATGCCGAGGAAGGTGTTGACCAGGGTCAGACCGTCCGCCCCGGCATCCTCGCAGGCCCTGGCTATGGCGACGATGTCCGTCACGTTGGGACTCAGCTTGATGAAAACGGGCTTGCGGCAGACCGCCTTGACCGTCCTGGTGACGTCTGCGGCGGATTCTGCGGACGTTCCGAAGGCCATACCTCCGTTGTGTACGTTGGGGCAGGAGATGTTCACTTCGATTATGTCGATGCCTTCGCAAGCGTCGGCCTTGGCGCAGCATATGCGGTATTCGTCCAGCGAGAAACCGCTGATATTGGCGATGACAGGCTGCGAATAGACCTTGCGCAGGGCAGGGACCTTCTCGGATACGAGCACGTCGATGCCGGGATTCTGCAGTCCCACGGAATTGATCATCCCCTCCGTGCACTCGGCGACGCGGGGAGTAGGGTTCCCGTAGCGAGGCTCGAGGGTGGTCCCCTTGAGGGAGATGGCGCCGAGCACGTCCAGGTCGAAACTGTCAGCCAGTTCCAGGCCGAAACCGAAGGTTCCGCTGGCCGGAATGACGGGGTTCTGCAGGCGTATACCGCAAAGCGAAACTGACAGGTCCTTTACCATACGATGTCCTCCTTCTTGAATACCGGACCATCCTTGCAGACGCGCCGGGGGCCGTTTTTCGTCTGTATGCTGCAGCAGTAGCAGAAGCCTGCGCCGCAGCCCATCCTCTCTTCGAGTGACACCTCGCCGCGGCCCTTGACGGACTCGCAGACCGCCTTGAGCATAGGCATAGGACCGCAGGCGTAGAAGAAGTCGTAGCCGATGTTCTTGAGCCTCAACACGTCCGTGACGAATCCCTTGGTGCCGACGGATCCGTCCATCGTGGCGACATATACCTTGGCTCCGAGGCCCTCGAAATCCTCGACCAGCATCACCTCGTCCGCCTTGTTGAATCCGAGTACCACCGTGATCTCCTTCTGCTGGGCGCAGAGCTCTTTGGCCAGCTGGTAGAGCGGCGCGGCGCCCACGCCTCCTCCGAGGAGGAGGGCCTTGGACTGGCATGAGTCGATGCTGAACCCGGTGCCTAGTCCCGTCAGGATGTCCAGCTTGTCACCGGGAAGCATCCTGGCCATCGCCGCGGTACCTTCGCCCACGACCTTATAGACTATGGAGAAAGTCTCCCAGTCGACGTCGTGGACGGAGATGGGGCGGCGCAGGAACTTGCCTTCGAGGGCTATCTGCACGAACTCTCCGCTGCAGCATATCGCGGAGGTGTCGCCCGAAAGCTTCATCTTCCAGGTGTTGGCCGCGATGGGGTCGTTGTCCAGTATGGTGAATCGGACTTCTTTCATTTGTATTCCTCGTCGATGGTGGAAATGCCCAGCGTGATCTCTTCCAGAACATCCAGCAGCACCCGCACGGTCTCAAGGGCCGTGAAGATGGTGACGTTGTTCTCCACCGCCGTGCGGCGGATCTCATATCCGTCCAGGTGGCTGCTCTTCTGGTTGAGGTCTATGGTGTTGATGACGTATTTGACGTGACCCTTGCGCAGGGCCTGGTAGATCTCGTCGCTGCCTTCGCTGAGTTTCTTGAGGCATCTCGTCCTGATGCCGTTCTCCTTGAGGAAAGCGGCCGTACCCTTGGTGGCCTCGATGTTGAAACCGAGGTTGTAGAAGCGGCGGATCAGCGGAAGCGCCTCCTCCTTGTCCTTGTCGGCGATGGTGGCGAAGATGGTGCCGTAGGCCTTGATGTCCATTCCGGAGGCCTGGAGCGACTTGTAAAGCGCCCTGTTGAGGGAGTTGTCATAGCCGATGGCCTCTCCGGTGGACTTCATCTCGGGGGAGAGATAGGTGTCGATGCCCTTGATCTTGCCGAACGAGAAGGCGGGTGTTTTCACGAAGTGGCGCTTGCGCTCCGGGAAGTAGACTTCGTTGATGCCCTGCTCCTTCAAGGAGTGTCCCAGCATTACGCGGGTAGCTATCTTGGCCATAGGGATGCCCGTGGATTTCGAGATGAACGGCACCGTACGCGACGAACGGGGATTGACCTCGATCACATACACGTCGTCGTTGCCGTCCACGATGAACTGGATGTTGAACAGGCCGACGATGCCGATGGCCTTTCCGAGTTTGACGGTGTCGTCGATGATCTCCTGCTTGACCTTGTCGCTGAGGGTGAAGGACGGGTAGACGCTGATGCTGTCGCCGGAGTGGATGCCGGTCTTCTCGACGTGCTCCATGATGGCGGGGATAAAGACGTTCTCGCCGTCACAGATGGCGTCGACCTCAGTCTCGCGGCCCATTATGTACTTGTCCACGAGGACGGGCGATTTCTCGTTGATTTCCACTGCGTTGTGGAGATAGTGGCGGAGCGTGGCCTCGTTGCCGACGATCATCATCGCGCGGCCGCCGAGCACGAAACTCGGGCGCACGAGGACGGGATAGCCGATGTCCTCGGCGGCCTTGACTCCCTCCTCGACCGTCGTGACGGCGTGGGCTTTGGGCTGGCGGATGCCGGTTTCGCGCATGATCTGCTCGAAGAGCTTGCGGTCCTCGGCGTTGTCGATGGCCTGCAGGCCGGTGCCGATGAGCGGAACGTCGAACTCCTCGAGCGGCCCGGCCAGGTTGATGGCGGTCTGGCCTCCGAGGGTCACGATGACGCCCTCGGGCTGCTCAAGCTTGATGACGTTCATCACATCTTCGGTGGTGAGCGGCTCGAAGTAGAGCTTGTCGGAGATGGTATAGTCGGTGGAGACAGTCTCGGGGTTGTTGTTGATGATGATGGCCTCGTAGCCGGCCTCGCGGATGGCCCAGATGGCGTGGACGGTGGAGTAGTCGAACTCCACGCCCTGGCCGATGCGGATCGGGCCTGAACCCAGCACGAGGATCTTCTTGCGGTCGCTGCGTATCGACTCGTTCTCCTGCTCGTAGGTGGAATAGAAATACGGTACGTAGGTGTCGTGCTCGGCGGCGCAAGAGTCGATCATCTTGTACACCGGCATAATGCCGTTGGCGAAGCGCAGGCGGATGACGTCGGCCTCGGAAACGCCCCAGAGCTGGCCGATGAACTTGTCGCCGAAGCCCATTCTCTTCGCTTCGCGGAGGATCGCAGGGTCCATCGGGGCGGCCTTTACGCGGCGCTCCATACGGACGATGTTGTAGATCTTCTCCAGGAAGAGCATGTCGATCTTGGTGCGGTCATAGATGCGCGAAAGGTCGATGCGCAGGCGGAGCAGCTGGGCGATGGCGTGGATGCGGTCGTCGGTAGGCTTGCTGATGTATTCGAGCAGCGCCTCCTCGGTCCAGTCGTCGAACTTCTTCTTGTGGATGTGGCAGCAGCCGGACTCCAGGGAGCGCATCGCCTTCAGGATGCTCTCTTCCAGCGTGCGGCCGATGGACATCACCTCGCCGGTGGCCTTCATCTGGGTGCCGAGCTCATTGGACGCCTCGCTGAACTTGTCGAAGGGGAAGCGGGCGACCTTGGCCACCACGTAGTCGATGGCCGGCTCGCAGCATGCGGGGGCTCCGGCCACGGTGATCTCGTCCAGTGTGAGGCCCACGGCTATCTTCGCCGTCACGCGTGCGATGGGGAAGCCGCTGGCCTTGGACGCCAGGGCGGACGAGCGCGATACGCGCGGATTGACCTCGATGATGTAATACTTGAACGACAGCGGGTCGAGGGCGAACTGGATGTTGCAGCCGCCGGCTATGTCCAGGGCGCGGATGAGGCGCAGGGCGCTGTCACGGAGCATCTGGTACTCCTTGTCGGTGAGGGTGAGGGCCGGAGCAACAACCATCGAATCGCCGGTGTGGATGCCCACAGGGTCGATATTCTCCATCGAGCAGATGGCGATGGCGGTGTCGTTGCTGTCGCGCATCACCTCGAACTCGATCTCCTTGTAGCCTTTGATGCTCTTCTCGACCAGCACCTCGTGCACGGGGGAAAGATAGAGCGCGTTGCGCATCATATCCTTCATCTCCTCCGGATTGTACGCGAAGCCGCCGCCCGTGCCGCCCAGGGTGAAAGCCGGGCGGAGGATGACGGGATAGCCGATCTTATCGGCCGCCGCAAGGCCTTCCTCGACGCTGTAGCAGATCTCGGAAGGGATGACGGGCTCGCCTATCGAGAGGCAGAGTTCCTTGAACAGTTCGCGGTCCTCGGCCCTCTCGATGTTCTGGAACGAGGTGCCGAGGATCTCCACGCCGCACTCGTCCAGCACTCCCTTCTTGGCGAGCTGGACGGCGAGGTTGAGGCCGGTCTGGCCTCCGAGGCCGGGGACGAGGGCGTCCGGACGCTCGTAGCGGATTATCTTGGCTATATAGTCGATCTTCAGCGGCTCCATATAGACCTTGTCCGCGATGTTGGTGTCGGTCATGATGGTGGCCGGATTGGAGTTGACGAGGATGACCTCGTAGCCTTCCTCCTTGAGAGCGAGGCACGCCTGGGTGCCTGCGTAGTCGAATTCGGCGGCCTGTCCGATCACGATTGGACCGGATCCGATGACCATGACTTTCTTTATGTCGGTTCTTCTAGGCATTGCTCTTGTCCTCCATCATTTCAATGAATCTGTCGAAAAGGTTGACGTTGTCCTGCGGACCGGGCGCGGACTCCATGTGGAACTGGAAGCCGATGACCTTGTCCTCGCGGTTCTCGAAGCCCAGGATATAGCCTTCCGGGACGGCGACATGGGTGGGGACCAGGGGGGTGTCCTCCACGGAGTCGAAACGGTAGCTCTGGTTGAGAACGGCAATGTTGATACGGCCGGTGGCGAGGTCCTTGACAGGATGGTCGCCGTGTACTCCGCAGCCCATCGGCTTGAGTACGGCACCGTATTCGAGGCCGATGGCTTCCATTCCGAGGCCGATGCCGAGGATGGGCCGGCGTCCCTTCAGGGACGAGAAGAGATCGAGGATCTCGGGCGCTTCGAAAGCAGAAGCCGGACCGTTGGACAGCAGGATGCCGTCGGGGTTGAAGGCCATTATGTCGTCGGCGGATGCATTGAACGGCACTATCGTGACGTTGCATCCGCGGTCCTTCAGATGCCGGATTATGCTGTACTTGATGCCGCAGTCGACGGCCACGACGTGATACTTGTGGCCTGAAGTACGGGTAACCCAGCGCTTGCGGCAGCTCACGCGGCGCACGAGGCCTTCGGGGCGCTCTGTGGCGGCAATGAGGGCCAGAGCCTCTTCCAGAGGCATGTCGGCCTCGACGATGGCCGCCATGGGGCGGCCCGAGTCACGGATGATCTTTGTGAGCATGCGCGTGTCGACACCGCTCAGGCAGGGGATTCCGCGCTCCTCGAGTTCCTCTTCGAGGGTCTTGGTGTAACGGAAGTTGCTGGGTGTGTCGCAGCACTCGCGGACGACAAGGCCTCCGATGCTGGGGGTCCTGGACTCGAAATCCTCGTCCGTGATGCCGTAGTTGCCTATCAGCGGATAGGTCATGACCACGATCTGCTCGGCATACGAAGGGTCGGAGATGATCTCCTGGTAGCCGACGACCGATGTGTTGAAGACGATCTCGCAGACCCTGCGGCAGTCGGCTCCGAAGCCTATGCCGTAGAATTCCTGACCGCTTTCAAGTACAAGTTTCTTTTCCGGTCTTTTCATTTTGTCAAGTTGTTATAAACCGCCCTGCCGTCCTTGAGGGTCATGAGGACTTCCCCGCGGACCGTCCATCCTTCGAACGGGGTGGCCTT
Organism: Bacteroidales bacterium; assembly: GCA_017519865.1. Taxonomy (GTDB): domain Bacteria; phylum Bacteroidota; class Bacteroidia; order Bacteroidales; family UBA932; genus Cryptobacteroides. Next base: position 55,963 of record JAFWRQ010000027.1, read on the forward strand.
TCCCTTGGACAGGAAGTTGCGGCTGTCTATGATATACTCTTTTTCAAGGTCTATGATCGCGATGTCCGCGGGCATGCCGGGCTCCAGCGCGCCCCCGATGCGGAATATGCGCCTCGGCGCTTCGCTCATCGCCTCCACCAGGCGCTCCAGACTCATCTTTCCCGTGCGCACGAGCGCGGTATAAAGGACAGGGAAGGAAGTCTCGAGCCCTACTATACCCATCGCGCTGCCTGCGAGGCCGTGGGATTTCTCCTCAGCGGTATGCGGGGCGTGGTCCGTGGCTATGGCATCGATGGTGCCGTCGAGCAGGCCTTCGACGAGCGCATCGCGGTCTTCGGCGCTGCGGAGCGGCGGATTCATCTTGAAGCGTCCGTCCTCCTGCAGGTCGTCCTCGCAGAGGACAAGATAGTGCGGCCCTGTCTCGCAGGTGACGTTGACGCCGCGCGCCTTTGCCCTGCGGATGAGGGCAACGCTTTCCTTCGTGGAGATGTGGCAGACGTGGTAGCGGCAGCCGGTCTCCTCGCAAAGTTTGAGGTCACGCGCGATCTGGCCCCATTCGCTCTCGGAGCAGATGCCTTTGTGGCCGTGCTGCGCACAATAGCGGCCGTCGTGTATGTAGCCGCCGCGCAGCAGCGAGTCATCCTCGCAGTGGGCTGCGATGATGACGTCCTCGCGCGCCGCGGCCTCCATCGCGCTGCGCATCATAGCCTCGCCCTGCACGCCGCTGCCATCGTCGGAGAAGGCGACGCAATTGCCCTTCAGTGCATTGAAGTCCACCAGTTCCAGGCCCTTGCGGCCCTTGGTGATGGAACAATAGGGGAGGACGGAGATGACGGCATCACGGTCGATGGCGGCCTGCTCGACGGCAAGCGTCTCCGGACTGTCGGGCACGGGGTCGAGGTTGGGCATGGCACAGACGACGGTATAACCGCCGTGTGCGGCAGCCGCAGAACCGGTGCTGATGGTTTCCTTGGCGGTGAAACCGGGCTCGCGGAAATGCACGTGGATGTCGGCGAAGGCAGGGACGACCGTAAGTCCTGAGGCGTCGATGACTGAGACGCCGTCAGGGGGTGTAAGGCCGGGGAGTATGGAAACGATCCTGCCATCCCTGACAAGGATGTCGCCCGCGAATGTCCCGGAGCCAGTCACGATGATTCCGCCTTTGATGAGGATGTCCATGCAAACAAAAAAAAAGACAACCGTTAAGGCTGCCTGAAAACAAATGACGATAATGAAACGATGCTGCCATCGGTGTGGCCGAAGCTCAAGGAACCGGTTTTTAACATGTATCTCATCGTCTGACCAAATTTGTGCAAAGTTAATGCTATTTTGGGGACAAATCCAAACAATGCCGGCAAAAAATATCAACAACCCGATGTTGAAATTTTGCAACGATTTATTTTAAAAACCCTTTGTGGGGGAGCGAGAATAATAGTAACTTTGCACCTTGTTGTTTGTGGATATCATTAACCTTCACCAGACTTTTTTGCATGAGCAAAGTAGCCGTCATCATGGGCAGTGCGAGCGACTGGGACGTCATGTCTCCCGCATGCGCCACGCTGGAGGAGTTCGGCATCGGATATGAGAAGCGCGTCCTTAGCGCACACCGCAATCCCGGTCCTCTTGCAGACTATGTTTCTTCCGCCAGGGAGAACGGTATCGACATCATCATCGCCGGCGCCGGAGGAGCCGCACACCTTCCGGGCGTCATCGCCGCCCTGACCACCCTCCCGGTCATCGGCGTCCCGGTGAAGTCCAAGGCCCTGAACGGGCTGGACTCCCTCCTTTCCATAGTCCAGATGCCCTCCGGGATACCCGTGGCGACCATGGCCATCGACGGAGCCCGTAATGCTGCACTCTACGCCGTCTCCATCCTCGCCCTCCACGACTCCGGCCTCTCAGCAAAATTGGCCGAGTTCCGCAAGCGCCAGAGCGACAAGGTACTTAATACAGTGATATAAAGCTATGCCCACCTGCACACACACCGGTGGGCATACATTTTTTAATAAATATGAAAAGCAACCGTATATTCGTCGAGAAGAGGGAACAGTTCCGCGTGGAGGCTTCCAGCCTGCTGGCCGAGTTCAACGAGAACCTTTCCCTTCACCTCAAATCCCTGAGACTCATCAATGTATATGACCTGTTCGGCTTCTCCGACGAACTCCTCGAGAAATGCCGGTACAGCGTTTTCGGCGAAGTCGTAACGGATATCGTATCCGACTCCTGCCCCCTGGAAGGAAAAAAATACATAGCCGTCGAGTATATACCGGGTCAGTTCGACCAGCGCGCCTCGTCCGCCGTGGACTGCGTCCACCTGATCGACCCTGCCGCGGAGGTGGAGATCAAGAGTTCCCGCCTGCTCGTCTTCGACGACGACACGGACGATGAGACGCTGGCCCGCATCCGCCATTATTTCATCAACCCGGTCGAGAGCCGGCCCAAGGACCTGGGTGTCCTCGCCCTCGGCGAGAAGGCCGACGTCAAGCCCCTGGAGGACCTGAGCGGCTTCACCGCGATGCCGGAAGGGGAGTGGGATGCTTTCCGCAAGTCCCATGGCCTGGCGATGAGCCACGACGACCTCGGGGAGATTGTGCGGTATTTCTCTGCTGAAGGCCGCGACCCTTCCGAGACCGAACTCCGCATCCTCGATACCTACTGGAGCGATCACTGCCGCCATACGACCTTCACTTCCGAGCTTGAGGAGATCACTGTGGACGAATCCTTCATGAGCGATGAGTTCAAGGATTCCTTGAAGATGCTCGGCAGCATGCGCGAGGAGCTTGGCCGCAGCCGTAAGAGCCTCTGCCTGATGGAACTCGCCACGATCGGTGCACGTTGGCTGAGGGCGCACGGCAAGCTCGACGACCTGGAGAAGAGCGAGGAGAACAACGCCTGCAGCATTTTCGTCAACGTTGATGTCGACGGCGTTCAGGAGAAATGGCTCCTCCAGTTCAAGAACGAAACCCATAACCACCCGACCGAGATCGAACCTTTCGGAGGTGCCGCCACCTGTCTCGGCGGAGCCATCCGCGACCCTCTTTCCGGACGTGCCTATGTCTACCAGGCAATGCGCGTCACTGGAGCCGGCGACATCACCGCCAGGGTGGCCGACACTATTCCCGGCAAACTTCCGCAGAGGATGATCAGCCGCAAGGCCGCCGGAGGTTATTCGAGTTATGGCAACCAGATAGGCCTTGCGACGACACACGTACGTGAGATCTACGACGAGGGCTATACCGCCAAACGCATGGAGATCGGCGCGGTGGTAGGGGCCGTAAAGGCGGAGAATGTCCGCCGTGAGAGCCCTGCGGCCGGCGACGTCATCCTCCTGCTGGGCGGTCGCACCGGCCGTGACGGCATCGGCGGCGCCACGGGCTCCTCCAAGGAACATACCGAGGAATCGCTCGAGACCTGCGGCAGCGAAGTGCAGAAGGGTAACGCCCCCGAGGAGCGCCAGCTCCAGCGTCTCTTCCGCCGTCCGGAGGTGACCCGGCTCATCAAGAAGTCCAACGACTTCGGTGCCGGAGGCGTCAGCGTCGCCATCGGCGAGCTCGCCCCCGGGCTCGACATCTACCTCGACCGCGTCCCGACCAAGTATTCCGGCCTCAATGCCACCGAGCTCGCCATCAGCGAGTCCCAGGAGCGCATGGCCGTAGTGGTGGAGGCTGCCGACCGTGAGAGGTTCGAGGAACTTTGCGCCATTGACAACATAGAAGTCACACACGTGGCCGACGTAACCGCAAGCGGCCGCATGCGCATGTACTATTCCGGCGTCAAGGTCTGCGACCTCTCCCGCGAGTTCATCGACAGCGCCGGAGCCAAGCATTACGCTAAGGCTGCGATTGCAGCGGTCGAGGACTGCGACCCGTTCTTCCGCGAGCCCGCGGGGGATACCCTGGAGGAGAAGATGATCGACGTCATGGGTTCTCCCAACGTCGCGTCGCAGAAGGGACTCGTGGAGATGTTCGACTCCACCATCGGCCGCTCGACCGTCCTCATGCCTTACGGCGGACGCCGCCAGGCCACGGAGACCCAGAGTTCCGTCCAGAAACTTCCGGCTGACGGATATACGGATACTGCCAGCGTGATGGCTTTCGGCTACAACCCCGACCTGGCGCGCTGGAGCCCTTATCACAGCGCAGCGTATGCAGTCGTCGAAGCCTGTACCAAGGTAGCCTGTACGGGCGCCGACTGGTCCGGGATGCGCTTCTCCTACCAGGAGTACTTCGAGCGCATGACCAAGGACCCGCACACCTGGGGCAAGCCCCTTGCTGCCCTCCTTGGCGCGCTCAAGATGCAGGCCGCGCTCGGCCTTCCGTCCATCGGCGGCAAGGACTCCATGAGCGGAACATTCGAAAGCATACACGTCCCTCCGACCCTTGTTGCCTTCGGCATCACCACGGTCGATGCCCGCACAGTCATTTCCCCCGAATTCAAGGAGGCCGGTCACAGCATCTACCTCCTCAGGCATAAACCCCTCGACAACCGTATGCCGGATACCGATGCGCTTGCCGCCAACTGGACGTTCCTCAGGGAACAGATCCTTGCCGGCAACGTCGTATCCGCCTGGTCGCTCGGCTACGGCGGCATCGCCGAGGCTCTGGTAAAGATGTCGATGGGCAACTCCCTCGGAGTGGACGTCGTCGTCCCTGAGAAGGAACTGTTCTCGCTCGGATACGGCTCTGTCGTGGTCGAGACCGTCGGCGCCCTCGAGTCGCCCGCGGCTGTCCTGCTGGGCGGCGTCACCGCATCGGGCTTCCGCATCAACGGCGAGAGCCTGTCCACGGAGGCCCTTGAGAAGGCCTACGAGGGCCGATATTACAAGCTCTACCCGCCGAAGGTCCGTCCGGCCTTCGACGAGCCTGCACCCGAGGTTGAGGAAGTACCTTTCGACTGTTCCAACCTGGTCTATCCCGGAGCACCGGTGGACAAACCGGTGGTGTGCCTGCCTGTATTCCCCGGCACCAACTGCGACTATGACACCGCCAAGGCGTTCCGCAAGGCGGGAGCGGAGGTGCGTCCGTTCGTGTTCCGCAACCTCACTCCCGAAGATGTGCTCAACTCCATAGACGGGTTGGCCGAAAGGATAGGCGAGAGCCATATCCTGGCCTTCTGCGGCGGCTTCTCCTCCGGAGACGAGCCGGACGGCAGCGGCAAGTTCATCGCCGATGTCATCAACAATGCCAAGGTCGGCGCCGCCATCGCGGCCCTGCAGGCCCGCGGCGGCCTCATCCTCGGCATCTGCAACGGCTTCCAGGCGCTCGTCAAGAGCGGCCTGCTGCCGTACGGCCGCCTCGGCTGCGTCACCCCCGGCTCGCCGACTCTCTTCCGCAACGACATCAACCGCCATATCTCGCTGATCGCCACTACCGAAGTCGCGTCCGTCAATTCCCCCTGGCTCGCAGGCCTGTCCAAGGGCGAACGCCACTCCATCGCTTTCAGTCACGGAGAAGGTAAATTCGTCGTTGACGAGACCCTGGCCCGCGAACTCTTCGCCAAGGGTCAGGTGGCGTTCCGCTATGTCGACAACCCCAACGGCTCCCACTACGACATCGAGGGCATCCTGAGCCCTGACGGGCACATACTCGGCAAGATGGGCCACACCGAGCGCTATGAGGACAACCTGTTCCGGAACATCTCCGGAAACCGCCGGCAGCCCCTCTTTGAGAATGCAGTGAACTATTTCAAACACAAATAGATATAATGAAGAAAAACGAACTGATTTTCAATGGCAAGGAGAAGCAGGTCTTTGCGACCGACGATCCCGATAAAGTCATTTTCCGATACAAGGATGTGACTTTGGCCTACAACAGCATCAAACGGGCGCGTTTCGAAGGAAAAGGCGCCCTGAACAGCCAGATCTCGTCGATCCTGCTCGGATACCTCAACCGCAACGGCGTCGAGACCCACTTCATCGAGAGCGTAGGCGAGAGCGAGCAGCTCTGCCGCAAGATCGAAATCATCCCTCTCGAGGTGATCGTCCGCAACCGCATCTGCGGCTCGCTCGCCGCGCGCCTCGGGATTGCGGACGGATACCGTCAGCCCAACACCATCGTCGACCTTCGCTACAACAACGACGAACTCGGCGACCCGCTCATCAACGAGCATCATGCAGTGGCGCTCGACCTCGTGTCCTATGACGAACTGGACCACATGTTCTCCGTCGCACGTAACGTCAACATCCTGCTCCAGGAACTCTTCCACAAGGCCGGCATCGAACTGGTGGACGTCAAGATCGAGTTCGGACGTGCTTCCGACAACGGCCACATCATCATTTCGGACGAGATCAGCCCGGATACCTGCCGCCTCTGGGACGAGAGTACCGGCGACAGGCTCGACAAGGACCGCTTCCGTCTCGACCTCAGCGACGTGGTGGCTTCCTACAGGAGCGTACTCGAAAGGTTGAACAATGTAATCAAGGAGGAGTCTTAAGATGGGAGTTCTTGCAGTATATGGCGTCAAGGACGCTTCGACCTTGCTCTATTACGGTCTTCACAATCTCCAGCACAGGGGACAGGAAGGCGGCGGCATCGCCACCTTCGACGAGAACGGCAAGAGTTACCGCTTCCGCGGGCTCGGACTTCTCAACGAGATCTTCAACGACGTCGAGCTCAAGAAGCTTAAGGGCAGCCTCGGCATCGGAAGCGTGAAATATGCCAACGCATCCAGGGAGGGCCTGGACAACGTCCAGCCCGTCTTCTTCCATCACCGGTCCGGTGACTTTGCAGTTGCCGGTGATGGTAACGTGGTGAATTCAAAGCAGATACGCGAGTATCTCGAGAAGCACGGCACAATCTTCCAGACCGATACGGACAGCGAGATCCTCGCGCACCTCATCAAGAAGAGTTCCAACGAGTACCGCATCGACAACATCATGAAGGCGCTCAACATGATGGAGGGAGGATTCACTTTCGTGATCATGACGAAGAACCGCATCTACGCCTGCCGCGACAAGTATGGCATCAAGCCTCTCTGTCTGGGAAAACTCGGTGACGGCTATGTCATCAGCAGCGAATCCTGCGCATTCGAGATCATGGGCGCGACCTTCATCCGCGACGTGCGTCCGGGAGAGATCGTATGCCTGGACAGGAAGGGCGTGCGCAGCACCATCTATTCGCACTTCTTCCGCCACAGGATGTGCGGAATGGAGTACATCTATTTCGCGCGTCCCGACAGCGACATCGACGGCTGCAATGTCCACGCATACCGCAAGGAAGCGGGCAGGCGGCTGTACCGCGAGTGCCCGGCCGACGCCGACATCGTAGTCGGCGTGCCGGAGTCGAGCCTCAGCGCCGCGATGGGCTACGCCGAGGAGAGCGGAATCCCTTACGAGATGGGCCTCGTGAAGCACAAATATGTGGGCCGTACCTTCATCGAGCCGGTCCAGTCCGTGCGCGAACTGGGTGTCAAGATGAAACTTTCCCCCGTGCGCAGCATCGTGAATGGCAAGCGCATCGTGCTGGTGGACGATTCCATCGTCCGCGGCACCACCTCGCTCAAGATCGTCCGCCTCCTCCGCGAGGCGGGTGCCTCCGAGGTCCACGTGCGTATCGCCAGCCCGATGATGCGCTTCACCTGCCACTACGGTGTCGACACTTCGACTCCGGAAGAGCTTCTGTGCTCGCACCGTACCCTCGAACAGGCTTGCGAAGCCATCGGCGCCGACTCGCTCGGCTACCTGAGCCCTGAGTCCACGCGTGCTTCCGCGTTCGGATGTGCCGACCCTTGCCAGGCCTGTTTCACAGGGGAGTATCCGACCCTCCTTTACGACGATTCAGAAAACAACGATTAGATATATGGCAAAGACTTACGAAGACGCGGGCGTCAATCTCGAAGCGGGATACGAAGTGGTCCGCAGGATCAAACAGCATGTTGCATCCACCGCCCGGGAAGGCTCCATGGGCAATATCGGTTCCTTCGGAGGAATGTTCGACCTCTCTGCTCTCGGAGTTAAGGAGCCGGTACTGGTGAGCGGCACCGACGGAGTCGGTACCAAGCTCAAGATCGCTTTTGCGATGGACAAGCACGACACTATCGGCATCGACGCCGTAGCCATGTGCGTCAATGACGTGCTGGCGCAGGGCGCCGAGCCGCTGATTTTCCTGGACTATGTGGCCCTCGGCCACAATGTGCCGGAGAAGGTCGAGGCCATCGTCGCCGGAGTGGCCGAAGGCTGCCGCCAGGCAGGCTGCGCCCTCGTCGGAGGCGAGACCGCCGAGATGCCGGGAATGTATTCGAACGACGAGTACGACATCGCCGGCTATACCACGGGTGTAGTGGAGAAGTCCAAGCTTATCGACGGTACGAAGGTCAAGGTGGGTGACGTCCTGGTGGGTGTCGCCTCCAGCGGCGTGCATTCCAACGGCTTCAGCCTGGTGCGTAAGATCATCACCGACGCGCGCCTGAGCTATTTCGACTCGATAGACGAGTTCGACGGCCGTTTGCTCGGCGACGTGCTCCTTACTCCGACCAAGATATATGTCAAGCAGATGCTCGACGTCATCCGTCAGTGCGACGTGCACGGCATCTGCCACATCACCGGAGGCGGATTCGACGAGAACATCCCGCGCGTCCTTCGGAAGGGACAGGGCATAGAGATCCGCGAGGGCAGCTGGGAGATCCTCCCGATCTTCCGTCTGCTCGAGAAGTGGGGCGGCGTGCCGCACCGCGAGATGTTCAACATCTTCAACATGGGCATCGGCATGGTGGCCGTGCTTGACGCTTCCGAGGCCGACAAAGCCATCTCTATCCTTGAGTCTTACGGCGAGAAGGCGTCCGTGATAGGACGTGTCACTGATACACCCGGAGTCGTCATAGTATGAAGAACTTAGCAGTATTTGCCAGCGGTACCGGCACCAATTTCGAGGCCATCGCCAAGGCCTGTGCGGAGGGAGTCATCGACGCACGTGTGGCGGTGATGGTCTGCGACGTGCCCGGCGCCGCCGTCATTGCCAAGGCGGAGCGCTACGGCGTTCCGACCTTCGTCTTCGCGCCCAAGTCCTATGCCGGAGGCAAGGCGGCCTATGAGAAGGAGATCGTCGACCTGCTCGACAGGGAGAAGATCGACCTGGTCTGCCTTGCGGGCTATATGAGGATAGTGGGGGATGTCTTGCTTGGCGCCTACGGCGGCCGTATCATCAACATCCATCCTTCGCTCCTGCCGGCGTTCCGCGGCGCGCACGCCGTGGAGCAGGCAGTGGCTTACGGAGTCAAGGTTTACGGCATCACCATCCATTATGTGGATGCCGTACTCGACGGAGGCAAGATTATCGCCCAGAGGGCCTTCGAATATGACGGAAACGATCCTGAAGAAGTGCACAGGATTGGGCAGAAGATTGAGCATGCATTGTATATCGAGACTATTAATAAATTGATAAGTAAATAATAATGAGAGCGTTAGTTAGTGTAAGCGACAAGACCGGGCTCGTGGAGTTCGTTCAGGGTCTGGTAGACCTTGGATGGGAGATCATCGCCACGGGAGGTACCCAGAAACTGTTGGAGAGCAAGGGTGTCAAGACAATAGGCATCAGCGAGGTCACTGGATTCCCGGAGATCTGCGACGGCAGGGTGAAGACCCTGCACCCGAAGGTGCACGGGGGCATCCTCGCACGCCGCGACGTGCCCGAGCATATGGAGACATTGAAGGAGAATGGCATAGAGACCATCGAACTCGTCTGCGTGAACCTTTATCCGTTCCGTCAGACGATTGCCAGGGAAGGGGTTACCCTTGAGGATGCCATCGAGAATATCGACATCGGCGGTCCGTCGATGGTGCGCAGCGCCGCCAAGAACTGGCGCGACGTGTCCATCGTCTGCGACCCCGCCGACTACGACACCGTCCTCGCCGAGATCCGTGAAAAGGGCAACACCACTCCCGAGACGCGTCTCAAACTGTCGGCCAAGGCCTATACCCATACCGCCGAGTACGATTGCTGCATAGCCACCTATATGCGTAAGCAGGCGGGACTGAACGAGAAACTTTTCCTCGAGTACGACCTCAAGCAGGAACTCCGCTACGGCGAGAATCCCCACCAGAGCGCGAAGTTCTATGCGGAAGGGGAGAAGTCCTCTTTCGCGCTGCCTTTCGCCCGTCAGATACAGGGCAAGGAACTCTCCTACAACAATATTCAGGATGCCAATGCAGCACTTTCAGTACTGCGTGATTTCACCGAGCCTTTCTGCGTGGCACTCAAGCACATGAATCCTTGCGGAGCTGCGGTCGGAGCGAATATAATGGAGGCCTGGCAGGCCGCCTACGAGGCTGACAAGGTCAGCATCTACGGCGGCATCGTCGGCGTGAACAGGGAGTTCACCGCCGAGCTCGCTGCGGCCGTCAAGCCCATCTTCCTGGAGATCGTGATCGCCCCGTCCTATACGCCCGAAGCCCTGGAGATCCTCGCGACCAAGAAGAACCTCCGCGTGATGGAGGTGGATATGACTCCTTCCGACAAGCCGGTGATGCAGTATGTCGGCGTGGCCGGCGGCCTGCTGGCCCAGCATCTCGACACTGCTGTCGAGACCATCACTCCTGAGATGTGCGTGACCAAGGTCAAGCCTTCCGCGGCCCTGATGGCCGACCTGGAGTTCGGATGGAAGATAGTGAAGCACATCAAGTCCAACGCAATCGCTGTTGTACGCGACGGCCATACCATCGGCGTCGGCGCGGGCCAGACCAACCGCGTCGGCTCTGCCGAGATCGCGCTCAAGCAGGCCCAGGCGGCCGGTTTCTGCGATGGGCTCGTACTTGCCTCCGACGGCTTCCTGCCGTTCGACGACACCGTGGCCCTGGCTGCGCAGTATGGCGTTACCGCCATCGTGCAGCCAGGCGGCAGCATCCGCGATGCGGACGCGGTCGCCAAGGCCGACGAACTCGGTATCACGATGCTCTTTACTGGAGTGAGACATTTCAAACACTGATCGATATGGCAGACAAGAAAGTACTGGTCGTGGGATCCGGCGGCCGCGAGCATGCGATCGTGGACGCGCTCAGCCGCTCGCCGCAGGTGGCGAAGATATTCTGCGCCCCCGGCAATGCCGGCATCGGCCTCCAGGCCGAGAACGTCCCGCTCAAGGATACCGATGTCGATGGCCTGAAGGCTTTCGCCATCGCCAACTGCATCGACCTGACGGTCGTCGGGCCGGAGTCGGCGCTGGCGGCCGGCATCGTGGACGCTTTCCGCGAGGCTGGCCTCGCCATCTTCGGCCACACGCGTGCCGCCACGCGCATCGAAAGTTCCAAGGAATTCGCCAAGGAGATTATGCTCAAGTATGGCATCCCCACGGCTGCTTACCGCAGTTTCTCGTCGTACGACGAGGCGGTGGAGTATGTGTCGGGGCGTCCTTTCCCTGCCGTGCTGAAGTATGACGGGCTTGCCGCGGGCAAGGGCGTCGTCATTGCACAGGACCTCGAAGAGGCCCGTGCAGCCCTTGCAGGCATGCTTCTAGACGAAGCTTTCGGCAAGGGCAGGGTAGTGGTCGAGGATTTCCTCACGGGTCCGGAGTTCTCTTTCCTCTGCTTCGTGGACGGCCCCAATGTCTATCCTATGCCTCTCTCGCAGGACCACAAGCGGGCTTACGACGGTGACAGGGGACCCAACACGGGAGGAATGGGTGCCTATACCGGTCTCCCTTTCATCACGGATGATGACCGTGACTTTGCGTTGGAGAGCATTATGAAGCCTGCCGCTGCTGCGATGTGCGCCGAGGACTGTCCGCTTTCAGGCGTGCTGTACGGAGGCCTGATGAAGACCCCGCAGGGGATCAAGGTAATCGAGTTCAATGCCCGCTTCGGCGATCCCGAGACCGAGGTAGTGCTCCCGCAGTTGAAGAGCGACATCTACGATGTCTTCGAAGGCGTGGCTCTCGGCCGCCCTGTCGCGGAGCCGGAGTGGAACGACGGCGTCACCATCGGCGTGGTGCTGGCCTCCCAGGGTTATCCGGGAAAATATGACAAAGGATTCGAAATCATCGGTTTGGAAAAGGTCGATGCCAAGATATACCATATGGGCACTGCCTTCAGGGACGGCAAACTGGTTACCAACGGCGGCCGCGTGCTGATGCTGGTCATCGGCGGTCTGGACCTCGCGGACGCCCGCGAGCGCGTTTATCGCGAGGTCGCCAAGGTCCGCTGCGACAATCTCTTCCACCGCAGTGATATCGCCCACTGGGCATTTGATTAGTATTACTATGGGAAAGATAATTGACGGAAAAGCATTGAGCGCGGCGGTTAAGGACGAAGTCCGCGCGCAGGTAGGGGAGCTTGAGGCAAAGTACGGCCGCAAACCCTGCCTCTGTGTCATCATAGTAGGGGAGAACCCCGCCAGCCAGGTGTATGTCCGCAACAAGGTCAAGGCTGCGGCCTATACAGGAATGGATTCCAAACTGATCGAGCTTCCGGCTGATACTACCGAAGAGGCTTTGCTCTCGCAGATTGCTGCGCTGAACGAAGACCCATCGGTAGACGGTGTGCTCGTACAGCTCCCTCTTCCCAAACATATTGATGAAGAGAAGGTTATCGATGCTATCTCGCGTGAGAAGGATGTCGACGGCTTCCATCCAGGGAATGTCAGTGGCCTGTGGCTGGGCAAGGACTGCATAGTGCCTTGCACGCCTGCCGGCATCATACGCCTGATCGACAGCACCGGCGAGAGCATCTCCGGCAAGACCGCCGTGGTGGTCGGCCGCAGCAACATCGTCGGCAAGCCGGTGGCCAAGCTCCTGCTTGACCGCAACGCCACGGTCGTCATCGCGCATTCGCGCACGGCCGACCTCGGCGCGGTGACGCGCCTGGCCGACATCCTCGTGGTGGCGGTCGGCAAGGCCGGCCTCGTGACCGGCGACATGGTCAAACCGGGCGCCGTGGTCATAGACGTCGGTATGAACCGCAACGCCGAAGGCAAACTCTGCGGCGACGTCGACTTCGCATCCTGTGAGCCTGTAGCCTCCTGGATCACCCCCGTCCCCGGCGGCGTGGGTCCTATGACCATAGCGATGCTGATGCAGAACACCATCCACTGCTTCCTTTCCAGAATGCAGGGATAGGCTATCGGCCGCTTGACTATGAAACAGTACATCGTAGATGCATTTACGGAAGAACTGTTTGCCGGCAATCCGGCAGCGGTTCTTCCTTGTCGTTCAATGCCTTCTGCCGACCTGATGCTGAAGATCGCGGTCGAGAACAATTATTCCGAGACCGCGTTCGTGGTGCGGAAAGGGGAGGGCAGGTATGACCTCAAATGGTTCACGCCCGGCGGGGAAGTCGAGCTGTGCGGGCACGCCACGCTCGCCACTTCCTTCGTCCTGCACCGCTTCGCAGATCCGGGAGTCGGGGAGATGCATTTCGATACCTTGAGCGGCGAATTAATCGTAAGGGCTTCTGCTGAAGGAGGTTATACGATGGATTTTCCTCAGGGGGCTTACAAACAGATACCTGTCGGAGCCGATATACTTGCGGCCTCCGGCGGCCTTGCCGTAGAGGCCTTCTATGACGGCGAAGGCGGTGACATGATCGTCATCTTCCCTTCTGAAGAGTCCGTCCGCGGTTTTGTCCCGAATTATGACCTGATACGCCGCGTCGATGGCCGCGGCTTCGTCATCACCGCCGCCGCCTCGCCCCTTCCCGCTGACTGCACTTCTGCCACCGAACCGCCGCCGTGCCGGTACGACTTCGTCTCGCGCTGCTTCTATCCGAAACTGAACGTGCCTGAAGACCCTGTCACCGGCAGCGCGCATACGTACCTGACGCCGCTTTGGGCCGCCCGGCTCGGCAAGGCCGAAATGACCGCGCGGCAGCTTTCCCGCCGCGGCGGCACCCTCCGGGTCCGCCTCGGCTCCGGCCGCGTCTACATCACCGGCTCCGCCCGCCTCTTCATGCAGGGCGACATCCCCTTCGACCTCTGACCTCCCTTCCTCCCTTCCTTCACCTCCCTTCCTCCACCCCCACCTCCCTCTCCCTCTCCATCTTTCCCCTGTCCCTCCTCCTGTCCCCCCCTGTCCC
>JAFWRQ010000028.1 GCA_017519865.1 Bacteroidales bacterium
GATCGGTGTCGGCAAGGAGGATACTGGAGCTTACAACGGCTCGCTCATCCTTGACAAGCACCTGACCGACAACGGCATGCAGCACACCCTTTACGTGAGCGAGGACGCCCACGTGTGGAAGAACTGGCGCCTGTATCTCAACACCTTCGCCCGTCTGCTCTTCAAATAGTCGGTAGACGATTGATTATCCCAAGAGGATGGCTGATAAGTCCTATGGACTTTGAGGTCATCCTCTTTTCGTTTATTATTGATCGTTCACGAGGCACAGACGGCCACGGGTTTGCTCTATATGCGACATTATAATCCTGCATAAATTGTGCACATTCATGTCTGGCCGATCTGATACCAGATAACGCCCCGTGCTCGTGTCCTATGCCTATCTCCAGAATGTGCCTCCGGTCGTAAGATGTCGGAGCTCCCCACCCTCGGACACGTTAGATGGAGGGGAACGACGGCTACAGGACACCGTTGGAATAATGTAAACAATTATTTATCTTTGATTTTTGAAGTGTGTTGCACTTCTAATTAGAATTCACTAGGAGGCTCACTATATAACGTAGCCGTAAACCCTTCGTCCATCATTCAGACCTGGACTCCGGTTTACGGCCGTTATTTCCTGATAGATATTACCTACCGTTTCAACAATACGAACGGCAGCATTATGAATCTACATTTCTAGTTTCCCGTCCACTCCTTGACGAGAGCAATAACCTTCTCAGGGTCATTGTTCTCGAGTTTTTTGTGCTCGGAGAAATATGCCTCGATCTTGTCCTTTGCTTCGGGGAAGGCTCTCTGGAGGTTTCTCTTGTTGAGGGTCATGATGTTGCCGTCGCGATAGACATAGACGGTGTGGGACATCCTGTAAGGGGTGTCGCGGCCCTCTTCAAGGGTGAAGACCTGAGCTGATGAGGTGTCGCTGAAGCCTATGATGCTGGTTACGGCAGTGGTGTTGCTCTCCATCCCATAGGCGCCCGTCTTGCTGTCATTCATAATGGTGACGTTACGGCGGACTGCGACTCCCTGGTCCTCACCGAAAGGGTAGAGGCGGAGGAATACACCTTCGTAGGGGACAAAGATGTTGCCGTCGATGACTACGCGGGCCATGGAATCGTCAATGCCAACAGCCAGTTCTACCCCCTTATCCATGTAGCGCACGGTGTTGTCGACGGCGCAGATGTTGAGCTCGCCGTTCGCAGGAGCCTTGCCGTTGAAGTATACGGTACCGGACCCCATCTTGGGCAACAGGTAGAACACTTCTTCGGTCAGGCCGTTCCCGTCCTGGGCGAATATGGCCGAAGCCGCCCAGAAAAGGGCGGCTGCAGCCATAATAATGAACTTTTTCGTAGTCGAGAGTGTCATATTCAAATAGTTAAATGGTAGCGTCGGCCTTCTGACGGATGTCATCCGAGGCGGAGCCGAGCAGGAGCTCGAGCTTGCCGTGCTCGAGGGTCCAGGAGTTGGTGTCGACGTTCCAGTAGCGGAGGTCTTCTGCCGGGATCTCGAGGGTGACAGTCTTGGTCTCACCGGCGCCGAGGGTGACGCGGTCGAAAGCCTTGAGCTCCTTGTACGGCCACTCGACCTTGGAGTCGATGCGGCGGACATAGAGCTGGACGACTTCGTCAGCCTCCATTGAACCGGTGTTGGTCAGGTCGAAGGTAACAGTAACAACTTTCTTGCCAGATTTTACCTTCATCGGGCCGTAGGTGAAGTCGACATAGGAGAGTCCGTGACCGAATGCGTACATGACGGGGACGTTCTTGGTGTCGAACCAGCGGTATCCTACGAGGGAACCTTCGGTGTACTTGGAGACAGGAACAGGTCTCGCGGCGCGGCGGTCGCCCTGCTGAGGAGCGCTGCCACCGATGACGTCACGGCGATACTGCTCGGTGAAGAGGTCGCCGCCGGTAGGAGCTGCATTCGGGAAGTTGCCCATTGCGTAGGCAGGGGAGTCCTCAAGCTTGACGGGGAAGGTGAAAGGAAGCTTGCCGGACGGGGCGATGTCTCCGAAGAGGACCTCGGCAAGGGCGGTGCCGCCCTCGGTACCGTTCCACCAGCCCTGAACGATGGCGGGGGAGTACTGCTCAAGGACCTGGAGGTCGCAGGGACCACCGGAGATCAGGACGGAGACGAGGTTGTGATTGGCCTCGTAAAGAGCGGCCACGACTTCCTCCTGTCCGGTAGGGAGCTTGATGTTCTGACGGTCGCTGCCTTCGGTCTCGATGTTCTTGTTGGTGCCTCCGAAGAAGATGACCACGTCGGCATCCTTGGCGGCTGCGACGGCCTCGGCGAGGAGGTCAGGATCGGCGGGCTCATCGATGGCGGTAGCTACGAGAGGGTTGGGATTGGCTGCGGCGGGACCCCAGCGGCGGCCGGCAAAATTCTTGTAACCAGGGGCATAGACGACTTCGACGGCATCGCCGGCGCGCTTCTGGATGCCCTGGAGAGGGGTGATCTCATAGAGAGCCTTGACACCTGCGCCCATACCGCCGGACTGAGTCTTAAGGACGGCGTTCTGGCCGATGACGGCGATCTTCTTGACGTTCTTGGAGAGAGGCAGGACATTGCCCTGGTTCTTGAGGAGGACGATGGAGCGCTGGGCGACCTTGTAGGCGATCTGCTGCTGCTCGGGCTTGGAAGTCATCTCGGTGTTGGCGACATCGGCGGGAACGGGCTCGATGGCGAAGCGGACGCGCAGGATCTGGCGGACTTTCTCGTCAACGAGGTCCTCGGTGAGGGCTCCGGTGTTGATGGAGTCGATGACGGGCTTTCCAAGATAGCTGCTGCCTGTCATCTGGACGTTGAGGCCGTGGAGCATGGCACCCATGGTGCTGTGGGTTCCGCCCCAGTCGGAGAGGGTGTAGCCCTTAAAGCCCCACTCGCCGCGGAGGATCTCGTTGAGAAGGTGCTCATTCTCGGAGCAATAGTCACCGTTGACCCTGTTGTAGGCAGGCATGACGCTCATGGCTCCACCTTTGACGATGGCGCTCTCGAAAGGCTTGAGGTAGATCTCACGGAGGGTACGCTCGTCGACCTGTGCATCGACGCTACCGCGGTTGGTCTCCTGGTTGTTGACTGCGAAGTGCTTGATACAGACCGCAGTACCCTGATCCTGGACACCGAGGGTGTAGTTCAGAGAGAGGGCGGCGGAGAGGATCGGGTCCTCGCTGAGGTACTCATAGGTACGTCCGCCGACAGGCAGGCGCTGGATGTTGACGGCGGGACCGAGGATGATGTCCTTGCCGCGCAGGCGGGCTTCCTTGCCCATACCGGTGCCATAGAGGTAGGCCAGGTCCTTGGACCAGGTGGCGGCGAGAGCCGATCCGGTCGGGAAGTAGGTGGCGGAGTCGAGTTTCCATCCGGCGGGGGTGAAACCGTTGGGGACACCTTCCTCACGGATACCGAAAGGACCGTCGGCATAGTTCATGTCGGCGATGCCGAGACGCGGGACGCCGGCGGAGGACATGTTGGTCTTGCTGTGGAGCATCTCGACTTTCTCCTCGAGCGTCATCTGCTCGATGATCTTGTCAATCTTCTTGTCGTTCACCGTCAGCCTGTCCTGAGGTGATTTCGGGCCTGCGCAGGCTGCGATGAGCAGCATGAGACCCATGAGTTTCAAAACGTTCTTATGCATTTTTTGGGTGATTAGATAGTTTTCTAAGTTCTAAATTAGTTAAATGTCTATTATCGTGCAAATTCCTTGAACATCAGGAAGCAGATTTGAACGTTGGGGACACAAACGCACGTGAAATGTCATTTTGCAGAATCATTTTGAACATCGAGACAAACAATTTAAGGGACGGAAAAATACCTTCCTGCAAGTATTGATTAACTTTGCATACAAACATTTTTAAGCCTTATGAAAAGAACTTTGATCCTACTTCTGGCAGTATTCGTGTCGGTATGCGCTTTCTCGCAGGGCCGTCCCCGCCAGATCAGCCCCAATGACACCCTTCATTCGACCGTAGTCCTTCCCGACGGCGACGTGGTGTTCCAGATCTTCGCTCCCAACGCACAGAACGTCGGTGTTTCCGGCGATCTCCCTTACGGCTCTCCCATCCGCTTCGTCAAGCAGGACAACGGCGTGTGGAAAGCCCGCGTCAAGGGCATCCAGCCCGGTTTCTATCGATATGGCTTCAACATCGACGGCATCAGCGTGTACGATCCCAAGTCAGAGCTCGCCGGTGAGACCAGGGCCCTGCTCAAGGTCCAGCCCAAGGGCGACGAGTTCTTCGCGATGAAGGACGTCCCTCACGGAGCCGTCTCGCAGCGCTGGTATTACAGCAAGACCCTCGGCACCATGCGCCGTATGCACGTCTGGACGCCCGCCGGCTATGAGAAGGGCGGCCAGAAACTCCCCGTGCTCTATCTTGTACACGGTGGCGGTGACAACGACGCCTCCTGGCCCGGTGTCGGTGCAGCCGGCTGGATCCTCGACAATCTCCTCGCAGAGGGCAAGATGGTCCCTATGGTGGTCTGCATGCCCAACGGCACTATCACCGGTGTTCCCAACGAGGTCCCTCCCTTCGCCCAGGACATGGTCACTGACATCATCCCCTTCATCGAGTCCAACTATAACGTCCTGACCGACAAGGACCATCGTGCCATGGCCGGTCTGTCGATGGGCGGAATGGAGACCATCGAGACCTGTTTCAACAACATCGACCTCTTCTCCTATGTCTGGGTTCTGAGCGCTTCCTTCGCTCCCGGCCAGGCTCCCGAGGCCGAGTCTGCACGTCTCAAGGTCAAGGAGAATGCCGCCAGGATGGCGGCCAGCTTCAAGCAGCTCGTGTTCACCCAGGGCGGCGAGACCGACATTGCCTACCAGAACTGCAAGAACACCCGCGTACAGCTCGACAAGGACGGCTTGAAGTACGATTATATGGAGAATGCCCAGGCCGGACACAGCTGGGGCACCTGGCGTGAGGATCTGAGGGTGCTCGCCCAGAGAATCTTCAAATAGACTTTTTGTGATGATACAATTTAGCCCGGCTCTTTCGAGTCGGGCTTTTTGCTGTCATTCAACTCTTACTGCTGGGGTGCAGGTGGTGTCGGCGGAGTCTGTCCGTTTCCGGGAAGTTCACGATAGCCGCCTCTGCGAATCCTCTCGAGGAACTGCTCGCGAAGTTCCTCAGGGATGCTGTCGAGGTCGAACTCGGCTTCTGGACGTAACTGGAAGTTGTGGCGCCCGTCGCGGAGGACCGACCAGCGGGCATACTGCTCCTCGGTGAGGATCTTCTTCATCTTCTTCTCGATCTTGATGCGGGCCTTGACGTCGGCCTGGGTCTCCTCAAGGGCTTCAAGCCTGCTTAGAGCGGCGCGACCCTGCTGGAGCTCAGGAGGTTCGTTGGGATCGACCTCCCACTGGGGCATATTTTCCTGCTCTTGCCCCGCTTCAGGCGCTCCGGGGAAACCGCCGCCAGGACGCATGCCGCCGGGACGCATGCCACCCATTCCGGGACCGCCCATTCCTGGGCCACCCATACCGGGTCCCATGCCGGGTTCAATGTTCATGCGGGGGACACCTACGCTGTGCATGTGGTTCATGCGGCGGTCAAGCTCCTTCTTGTTGAGCTTGGCTATTTTCTTGACCTGTTGGGGAGTAAGGCCCAGTTCACGACCCATCTGCTCCGCCTGGTAGTTGGCCAGGGCGGTCATGTCCACGACACCGCCGTTGTAGCCCATGCCCATACCGGGGAATCCGCCGGGGAATCCGCCGCCACCCATAGGCGGCATACCGCCTCCGGGGAATCCGCCGCCCATGGGCGGCTGCGCTGCTGCGGAGCCGCATATCAGTGCGATTCCGCAAGCGATAGTGACAAGTAATTTGGCTTTCATCTTATGTGGGTTAAAATTGAAACGCTTTATGGTTATTAGATGGTTTCAGTCCTTGAAAGTTTAAATCCAGGAAAGAAAAAAAGACCGCGTCCGGCGCGGTCCGACAGTGAGCGGGATACGGGAGTCGGACCCGCCTCCTTGGCTTGGGAAGCCAATGCACTACCGATGTGCTAATCCCGCAATACGACACAAATATAACGATTTTATCGTAGTTAGCAAAAAACTTCGTACCTTTGAAACAATAGAGAATGCGTACATGAGATTCCTCCTTATCAACCAGCCGATGTTCAACCGTGGCGACGAAGCCGCCCACAAGGCCCTCGTCTATGCCCTTCTCCAGCGCTTTCCCGACTGCAGCATCGAGGTGCTGTTCACCGGACGGCCCCAGGAGGCCGTCGAAGAGTGCCGTGTGGACGACCAGAGGTTGACTTACACCAACCTTCCGGTTACGGAGCGCTACCTCAATACCTACCTGCGCCGGCTGGTATGGAACCTCCGCTTCCTGTGGTTCCTCAATCCGGTTGCCCGCAAGATCGCAAGATGCTGCCGCAGGGCGGACTGGATCATCTCTTCTCCGGGCGACAAGAGCCTGGGTGCACGCTACGACTGGGACCACCTTTTCTTCGTGTCCATCGCTGAGTTTGCCGGCAGGCATGTCGCATATTACGGACGGTCCATCGGTCCTTTCCCCGATGATTCGACCGAGCACAGGCGTTTCAACTTCCTCGCCAAACGCGTGCTTCGCCGTGCTGACTTCATCTCGCTCCGGGATCCCGAGTCCTGCCGCATAGCCGATGCCGCAGGGCTGCAGTATGTCCGTACGCTCGACACAGCTTTCCTCTATACTCCAATGGTCCAGCTCCCGCAGGAAGTCGCGACCGCCATAGGGGAGGGAGAGTACATTGTGTTGGTCCCTAATTATCTGATACCCAGCGCAAAGGATTTCAACGGGCATTCCACCCCATCCCAGGTAAAACTCTTCTTTGCGGAACTTTCCAGGCGCATACTGGAGCAGTTCCCTTCGCACCGCATCGTGATGCTTCCGCAGCTTTTCTGCGGACACGACTACGCATCCAGGGATGAGGATTTCTTTGACGACATAGCCGCCGATGTCGCGGATGACAGGATGGTCGTCCTTCCGGACACCTTACCATCCGAATGCCATCAGGCTGTGATCGCCGGTGCCAGCTGCGTTGTCGGCGCACGCTACCATTCTATAGTCTTTGCCATCAACAATGATGTTCCCTTCGTGACGCTCAACTACGAAAACCGCATCCTGGGCATGCTCGAGGCACTCGGCAAGCAGGACAGGGTCGTGGACATCACGCTGGCTCTGGAGCCGCCGCGCGGGCACAGGCCGCAGGCGGAGGCCCGCATGGGCGGACAGGAGGCCGGTGCGCTTACCTTCGAGGCCGAGGTCGCCATAGCGCGCATCCTGGACAGGATGCAGCGGCTCGCGCCGGATGCCGACGCCCGCCAGAAGGCAAAGGAAGCCACTGCGGCTTGTTTCGACCGCTTTGCAGAGGCCGTCAAGGCATCGGCCAAATCCCGTTGACGGCATGGCTCACCGGCATGAAGATATCTCTGAGAACAGCAGCAGGGTCGCCCGCAACACCATGCTGCTTACCTTCAGGATGCTGCTTCTGCTGCTGATAGGACTTTATACATCCCGCGTCATACTCAAGTCCCTGGGACAGGACGACTTCGGCCTTTATACGACCGTGGCCTCCTTCGTCACGCTGTTTTCCGTTGTCACCAACGCCATAGCCTCGGCCATCAGCCGCTTCATGGCTTTCGGGCTCGGGGCGGGAGACGGTGAACGCCTGCGCAGGATATTCTCCACCAGTGTAGTCATCCAGCTCATATTCTGCGGGGTGCTTCTCGTCCTGACGGAGACGTTCGGTCTCTGGTACCTGCATCACGTAATGAATATACCCGCAGGCCGCGAAGGGGCTGCGGAGGTGGTCCTGCAATGCTCCATGGGAGTGTTGATGCTCAATCTGTTGAGTGTTCCATACAACGCTACGATCATAGCCCATGAGAAGATGTCGGCGTTTGCCTATATAAGCATCCTCGAGGCCGTGCTCAAGCTTGCAGTAGCCCTGTTGATAGGCCTGTCCGGCTCGGATAAGCTGAAGTTCTATGCCCTGCTGATGCTTGCGGTGGCATTGATCGTGCGCTCAGTGTATGCTGCATATTGCAGGAGGCATTTCGAGGAGAGCCGTCCGGCTCCGGCTTTGGACCGGGGCCTCCTCAAGGAGATGTCCGGATTTGCAGGATGGAATCTTTTCGGGTCAGGGGCATATATAGTCAATACCCACGGAGTCAATCAGTTGGTAAACGTGTTCTTCGGCGTGGGAATCAATGCAGCACGCGGTATCGCCCTTCAGATAGAAACTATAGTGAGGCAGTTCGTGTCCAATTTCCTGACCGCGATAAATCCCCAGATTACCAAGTCTTACGCCGCAGGGGAGAGTGACAGTTCGTTCATGCTGGTCAACAAAGGGGCCAAGTTCGCATTCCTCATCATCTGGGCTATCGCCCTGCCGGTCTGCTTCGAAGCGGACCTTCTGCTGGATCTATGGCTCGATGAGGTGCCGGCGTATTCCGCGCTGTTCGTAAAACTTTCAGTGTTTGTGGCACTGGTCGACCTGCTCTGTGCCCCTGTGGTCACTTTGGAGCTTGCCACGGGCGAGATACGGCGTTTCTATCTGATAATCGGAGGCCTTGCCTTGCTCGTACTCCCGGTTTCCTGGATACTGTTTGCTGTGGGATGCCCACCCGAGACTTCCTACTGGGTGTTCCTGGCAGTCTATGTATTGGTCGACCTGGCCAAACTGGTCGTAGTCGGCCGGCAGACCGGCTTCAGCCTTCGGGCTTTCGCCCGCGAGGTGCTGAAGCCTGCCGCGCTCGTCGCGGCGCTGTCGCTGCCGGC
>JAFWRQ010000029.1 GCA_017519865.1 Bacteroidales bacterium
CTGCCGATGTTTGCCATCTGCTGCGGGAAAGACAACTCGGCCCAACGGCCGTTTTCTAAATCCTTATGTAGCATTATTAGAACTAGTTCTCGCAAAGATAACAAAAAAAGAGGACTTCCTTTCAGAAATCCTCTGTTGTAGCGGGGAGAGGACTCGAACCTCTGACCTCCGGGTTATGAGCCCGACGAGCTACCGACTGCTCTACCCCGCGATATTGGACTGCAAAGATATGTACTTTTTCGTGAAAGTCCAAATCCTGCGCGGAATTTTTGTTCAAGGCCCTGGGAAAGATACTATCCCAGGAAAGCGATAATGCCGTCGATATCGTTCTTCGAGAAGGCCTTCTGTTCGCCTGTAGCGAGGTTTTTCAGCTGAATGGTTCCGGCCTGCATCTCGGATTCTCCGTCGATCGAGAGGAATGGGATGGCTTTCCTGTCGGCATAGTCGAACTGCTTCTTGAGTTTGGCTGCGTCGGGGTAGACCTCGACGGAGACGCCGCGTTCGCGCAGTGCGCGGGCGACGGGCAGGACATACAGCAGTTCGCTGCTGCCCATATTGGCGAAGAGCACGCGTGTGGCGGATTTAAGCCCTGCGGGGAACTTGTCCAGACCCTTGAGCACGTCGTAGATGCGGTCGGCACCGAAGCTTACGCCCACGCCGGACATGTCCGGAAGTCCGAAGATACCGGTGAGGTTATCGTAGCGCCCGCCGCCGCAGATGCTGCCGATGGCGAAGTCGAGGGCCTTGACCTCGAAGATGGCCCCGGTGTAATAATTGAGGCCGCGGGCAAGCGAGAGGTCGATCTCGATGGCCGAGCCGATGCCGGCGGCGGCAATCAGGCCGAAGAGCTCTTCGAGCTCGTCCAGGCCCTTGAGGCCGGCCTCCGAGACTATCCCGGAAGCGGAACCGCCGTTCATCAGCGACCGCATGGTTGCAATCTTGGCGGCGTCAGTGCCGGAGAGGAGGAGGACGGGTTCCAGCACGGCCACCGCCTCCGGCGTGAGGCCCTTGCCGAGCATCTCCTCCTTGACGGCGTCAAGGCCGACTTTGTCGAGTTTGTCGATGGCCACGGTGATGTCCACGACCTTGTCGGGGAATCCGCAAATCTCGGCCAGTCCGGTCAGGACCTTGCGGTTGTTGATTTTAATCAATACCCTGACATCCAGCAGTTTGAAGACCCTGTCGATAATCTGGACAAGCTCCAGTTCATTTACCTGGGAACGTGAGCCGATGACGTCTACGTCGCACTGGTAGAACTCGCGGTAGCGGCCCTTCTGGGGCCTGTCAGCCCTCCATACAGGCTGGATTTGATAGCGCTTGAAAGGGAAGGATATTTCGTTCTGATGCTGGACTACGAAGCGTGCGAAAGGGACGGTGAGGTCGTAGCGCAGTCCCTTTTCGCATACTTTCAGCGAAAGGGCCTTGCTGTTATATGATTTGTCCCCGTCATCGGTACGGAAACTCTCATAGTCGATGCCTGAGAAAGCGTCGCCGGAGTTCAGTATGCGGAAGAGAAGTTTGTCGCCCTCATCTCCGTACTTGCCGAGCAGGGTGGAAAGGTTCTCCATCGCCGGTGTATCGATCTGCGCGTAGCCGTAGGTCTTGAAAACGCTGCGGATGGTGTCGAATATATAATTGCGTTCGGCCATCTCCTGCTGTCCGAAGTCGCGGGTGCCGTTGGGTATGGATGGTTTCTGTGCCATGCTTCAATAGTTTATCATGCAAATATAGCATATAAGTCGCAGTTTTTTGTTATTTTTGCCCGAATCAATAGCTTCAGAACATGAAACAATTCTTCAAAATGGTTCTGGCCGTTATATGCGGCCTCTTCATCGCAGGCATCATCTGCTTTATCCTCGGTATCGGATTCGTGTCGTCGCTGGCCGCTGCCGGCAGTTCTACCCCGGTCCTTCCGAAGTCCGGCGTGATGGTCATCGACATGTCCAAGATCAATATAACCGAGCAGTCCACCCCTGCGTCCCCGGATGTGATGTCGCTGGTCACCGGCGGCGGCAGCATGATGGAGAACATCGGCCTCTGGAAGGCAGTACAGGCCATCAATAAGGCCGCCGGGGACCCTGCGGTCAAGTATATATTCGTCAAGCCTGACGGCGCATCCGGCGGCCTTGCCTCCCTCCAGGAGTTCCGCAAGTCCCTGGCCAATTTCCGCTTGAGCGGCAAGCCCGTCATCTCCTATATCGAGACTCCGACCACTGCTTCGTATTACCTTGCCTCCGTATCCGACAAGATCTATATGACTTCTTATCAGGGCGGAAGCTCGATGATTAACGGCATCGGCAGCAGGCTCGTTTTCTACAAGGACCTTCTCGACAAGCTGGGCGTCAACGTTCAGCTCATCCGCCACGGTAAGTATAAGTCTGCCGGCGAGGGCTATATCAAGAATGCCCCGAGCCCCGAAAACCTCGAGCAGACCCAGGCCATGATCGACGCAGTATGGGGCAGCTATGCCGCTGAGATCGCAGAGAGCAGGGGAATGTCCGTCGATGCCCTTAATGCCGCCATCGACGAGCTCAAGCTCAACATGCCCGAGGATCTCCTCCGCGAAGGTTTCGTCGACGAACTTATGGACCGTACGGCCCTTGAGAACAAACTTGCCGACCTTGCCGTCGTCGAGTCCTTCGACAAACTCAAGACCTTCACCCTTTCAGAGTACATCACCGCCAAGGTCCAGGCCAATGTCAAGGCCAAGAAGAAGATCGCCATCCTCTATGCGGACGGCGAGATCATCGAAGGTGAGGGCAAGCAGAATGTTGCCGGCGAGTATTTCACCCGCGTGATCGCCAAGGTCCGTGCCGATTCCACCATCAAGGCAGTCCTGTTCCGTGTTAATTCCCCCGGCGGCAGCGTGCTCGCCTCTGAGAGGATCAAGAACGGCATCGACCTTCTCAGTAAGGAGAAGCCCGTTATCGCTTCTTATGGCGACTATGCAGCATCGGGAGGCTACTGGATCTCCAACAACTGCGAGAAGATCTTCTCCGATGCCGCGACCCTCACCGGATCGATCGGCGTTTTCGGAATGATTCCTGACCTGAGCAAGACCATCAAGGACATCGCTCACGTCAACATAGTTTCCGTATCCTCCAACAAGCACACCGACATGCAGTCTTTCTTCCGTCCCCTTGATAAGGATGAACAGGACTATATGCAGGCTTCCATCGAGGATATCTATACCCGCTTCGTCAACATCGTTGCGGAGGGCCGCGACCTCCAGCCTGACTTCGTCGATTCTATAGCCCAGGGCCGCGTATGGGCGGGTTCCGACGCCATCAAGATCGGTCTCGTGGACGAGATCGGTACCCTTGAGGATGCCCTGAAATGGACGGCTGCAGCCGCAGGAGACGCCGACCTTGCCGCATGGAACATAGTCGAGTATCCCAAGCCTCAGTCCGAGATGGAGAGGATGATGGAAATGCTCGGGCAGAAGACCCCTTCCGAGAACATCTTCTCAGGCACTCCTTTCGGAGATACCGCCGGAATGCTTCTCGACTGGTACGACAGGATCAAGAACAATCCTTCGGACGTGGTGTTCGCCCGTATTCCTTATGTCATAGATATCAAGTA
Organism: Bacteroidales bacterium; assembly: GCA_017519865.1. Classification (GTDB taxonomy): domain Bacteria; phylum Bacteroidota; class Bacteroidia; order Bacteroidales; family UBA932; genus Cryptobacteroides. Next base: position 3,583 of record JAFWRQ010000029.1, read on the forward strand.
ATCAAAGGATTGTAATCCTAAGGATTCTTTCGGAGCCTTCCGCTACGCGGAGGGCTTCGTCCATTCTTAGCCCGGCGACGGCCGCGACGTGGCCGTCGTGGTCCCTGTCAATGGCGGGGGAGTCCACCACGACGGCGGATTCCTTGTCGGAAAGGGACAGTTTGTTGTCGGTAAAAAGGTCGCTCAGTTTCTTGGCCCTTCCGCCCATCCCGAAAGGCCTCATCCAGTCGCCGGCGCACCAGCCGCGCAGCGTGAAGGGGAAGGGAAGTGAGGAAGCATCGCAGATGAGGGTGCCTGCGGGCTGTTTCAGGGAAACGCCGGCGAGGCCGTCCAGCACTTCGATGCGGACGGTTCTGCCCCGGAATGTATAGGTGCCCGGGCCGTTGACAGTCAGGGAATCTTCCTGTATGTCCTCCGTACGCTTGCGCAGAGTGATGCCTGCGGCGGAAGTCTCCATGACATGGGTGGGGGAGTAGAAACGCTTGCCGGAAAAAGTGCCGGCACGGCCCTCTGCGTGCTCTTCAATCAGCGCGACCGCAGTATCCAGCGTCTTTTCACTGAATCCGAGAGGCTCCGCCAGGCGGAAGAGCAGATATTTCCAATGCTTGAATCCCAGGAGTTTATCGACATCAATCGTGCCGTCTTCCGACAGGATCTGAGACTCGGCTTCGCGGAAATAGTCCTCCGCGATGGCCCCGGCCTGGGCGAAATGCTCCATGTCGGAGTTCAGTGTCCGGACGAAAGAAGGATTGACCTTCGCGAATTCCGGAAACACCAGGTTGCGAATGCGGTTGCGCTGCGCTTCATTCTCAGCATTGGTCCTGTCCTCGCGATACGCCACGCCGTGCTCCCGCGCGTACTCTTCGATATCTTCCCTTGTCATCCCCAGCAGCGGCCGCACCAGCCTCACCCCGTCATCCTTCGGGATTTTCCCGAAGGATGTGGTATTTTCATGCTCTACCTTCGGGAAATGCCCGAAGGATGTGACTGTGCCGGGCTCTACCTTCGGGTAGAGAGGGGAGTCGGGGGACATGCCGGTGATGCCGCGGAGGCCGGTGCCGCGGAGGAGGTTCAGGATGAGCGTCTCGGCGTTGTCGTTGGCGTTGTGGGCGACGGCAACGGCGTCGAAGCCGTGTTCCGCCGCGATTTGCGCGAACCATGCGTAGCGCAGTTCGCGCGCAGCCATCTCGATGCTGATGCCGTGTTCCGAAGCGTATGAGGCAGTGTCGAAATCGGCACGGAAGAAACGCACTCCATGCGCCCGTGCCCATTCCTCCACGAATTGCGCGTCCGCATCGCTGTCGGCTCCCCGCAGGTGGAAGTTGCAGTGTGCTATGGCAAAATCCCCACCGGCACGGCCGTACATGTCGGCCATGCACATGGAGTCGATGCCTCCGCTCACTGCAAGCAGGGTACGCATGCTATTTGGAATCCCGCAACCTTCTGGGTTTCAGGGTGTAGACGAAATTGAAAGAGGTGAACTCCTTGAACTGTATCCTGGCCTTGCCGTCAGGATAGGAAGCAATGTCCTTCTGGTTCTTGATCCTGACATTGGGATCGTAGATGAGCCATGTGTCGAGGCCGACCTTGAAATACTTGCCGATGTTCCAGGTGATCTTGTTGTCCCAGTTCACGCGGTATTCCTTGAAAGGATTGTCGAGATAGTCGGTGAAGATGACCAGCTGAGTGCCGAAGTTGAACACTTCGTTGATGACGAACTTGGCGTCGGCCTTGACCTGGGCACCGAACTGGAACTTGGCATAGCGGTAGTTGCTGCCGACAGCGGCGTCGAGCCCGTCCTCGCGGAGCAGCATGCCGTAGGTCTTGCGCAGTTCCTGGGCACGTACGATGGTAAAGCCTCCGGTAAGGGGTGCGATATTGATGGACAGCCAATTGTTGGGCGTCCAGTCCATACCGAGACCGAGGTTGGTGTAGGCAGGGGCGAGGAATCCTGACTTGAGCGTACCGGTCCAGAGGCCGTCAGCTCCCTGCCTGTAGTCGCTGTATCCGTTGCTGAACTGGGAGCGGAAATCGAAGGCGGCGGTGTAACTCCATTTGGAGTCCTTGCTGGTCTTGTAGCCCCATTTGCTTTCGGCGTACATACGGTCCGTGGTGATCTGTATCAGGCCTTTCTTGTCGGCTGAGGAGAGGGTTCCGTACTGGAGCTGAAGACGGTTGCCCCAGGTCATAAGGTCCTTCTCATACTTGGCATTGGCATCCAGTCCGGAGTTGAGGCTGAGGTTGTTGTAACCGCCGGCTGCCCAGTCGAAGAGGCTCGTCTGGTTCAGGCCGAAGGTGAACTCAGCAGCACTGGTCCAGTAATTGGGCTTGGCTTCGGCCTTCGCAACCTCGGCGGCCTTGGCCATCTCCCGCGCGGCGGCTGCGGCCGCGCTCTGCGCATCCTGCGCACGCGCTGCACTGCCGAAGCACAGGGCTGCGGCCATGCATGTGATCATTATGTACCTAGCTTCCATACTCTTTCCGTGATTTAATATGAAATGGCGAACACGACCCTGCGGTGCGAGGGCTGTCCGGAGTAGATGCATTTGCCTTCTTCCTCGCAGACGCAACTGTCCACGGGGATGCAGCGGATCGTGGCCTTTGTCTCGTCCTTGATCTTCTGCTCGGTCTCGGGAGTTCCGTCCCAGTGGCAGAGCAGGAAGCCGCCTTTCTGGATCTCGGTCTTGAACTCCTCCCAGTCGTCGCATTTACGGATGTTGGCCGTCCTGAAAGCGAGGGCCTTTTCGTAAATGCCCTTCTGAATGTCGGCGAGGAGCCCGTCGATGTATTTGTCAAGGCCTTCGATGCCGACGGTGTTCTTCTCGAGCGTGTCGCGGCGATGGACCTCGACCGTGCCGTTTGCCAGGTCGCGGGGACCCATGGCCAGCCGTACCGGCACTCCCTTGAGCTCCCATTCTGCGAATTTGAAGCCCGGGCGGAGTGTGTCACGGTCGTCGACCTTGACGCTGTGCCCCATGGCCTCGAGCGATTTCTTGACTTCGTACATCTTGTCGAGGATGGCGTTGCGCTCCTCCTCGCTCTTGTAGATGGGGACCATGACGACCTGGATGGGGGCCAGGGCGGGAGGGAGCACGAGGCCGTTGTCGTCGCCGTGGGCCATGATGAGCGCACCCATCAGACGGGTGGAAACGCCCCAGGAAGTGGCCCAGACATACTCCTGCTTGCCGTCCTTGCCTGTGAATTGCACATCGAAGGACTTGGCGAAGTTCTGCCCCAGGAAATGCGAGGTGCCGGCCTGAAGGGCCTTGCCGTCCTGCATCATGGCCTCGATCGTAAGGGTGTCGAGCGCTCCTGCGAAACGCTCGTTGGGACTCTTGTGGCCGACAATGACTGGCAGTGCCAGGCAATTGCGTGCGAAATCGGCATATACCTGGACCATCTGTTTGGCCATCGACTCTGCCTCTTCGGCAGTGGCGTGTGCGGTGTGGCCTTCCTGCCACAGGAACTCCGCCGTGCGGAGGAACAGGCGGGTGCGCATCTCCCAGCGTACGACATTGCACCATTGGTTGCAAAGGATGGGAAGGTCGCGCCAGGACGTGACCCAGTTCTTGTAGGTGCTCCAGATGATGGTCTCGGAAGTCGGACGGACGATCAGTTCCTCCTCAAGCTTTGCATCCGGGTCGACGACCACGCCCTTGCCTTCAGGGTCGTTCATGAGCCTGTGGTGCGTCACGACCGCACATTCCTTGGCGAAACCGGCCACGTGCTCGGCTTCGCGCGAGAAGAACGATTTCGGGATGAAAAGCGGGAAATAGGCGTTCTGGACGCCTTTTTCCTTGAACATGCCGTCAAGGACGCTCTGCATCTTCTCCCAGATGGCGTAGCCATAGGGTTTGATGACCATGCACCCCCTGACAGCGGACTGTTCTGCGAGGTCCGCTTTCACCACGAGGTCATTGTACCATTGGGAATAATTGTCGGACCGTTTGGTTACTTCTTTGGCCATATCTTTAAAATTTGCTAATAATCAATTTTCTTGTTAACATTGTGCAACTTTCTCCGTCTTACAGACGGTTTGAAACCGGTATAATAGTTGCAAGATTGATTGCAAAGATACAAATTTTATCAATATAGGAGATTCTTATTATGAAATCACATGTCTTTCTCATCGCTTCGGTTCTCCTGGCGCTCACTTCCTGTGGCACCACGGCCTCGCTTACGCAGGCACCGGCTCAGCAGAAGTACCAGGACGGAATCTACTATAGGCCGCAGACCCTGTCGCTCGACGCGCAGGCTGCGCAGTTGACAGCCACTGACGACCTCATCGCCCGGACCAAGTCTTCCGCAGTGTTCGTGAAGACCGTGGGCAAGGTCGATACCCTCTTTATCCCGGAAAACATGTCCGCCTCCATCAAGTTCAACCACAGGGACAGCACCACGACGGTGTCGCTCTATGACGACTATGATCTCGGCTGGTGGAGATGGAACACTTCGTTCAGCCCCTGGTATGGCTACAGCCTGTATTCCCCGTTCTATATCGGATCTTACAGGTGGTACCGCGACATGTACTGGGGATGGTACGATCCTTTCTGGTATGACCCTTTCTGGTATGATCCTTTCTGGGGACCTTACTGGAGCATTGGTTTCGGACCTTTCTGGCACGATCCTTTCTTCTATTCCCCTTACTATTACGCGGGAGGACCCTGGGGTTGGTATGATCCCTTCTACTGGGGCTATCCTTACTACTATGGCGGAGGCGGCGGGGCCTATTTCGGCCCGAGGTACCGCGACCGTGAGCTCGCCACCCGTTCCGGACAGGGCACCCTCATTCCCTCCAGCCCCCGTGGCGGCGTAGGCCGCGTGGTCCGCACCGGCACCGGCAGGACGACCGCGACAGGCAGCGCATCGGCCTCCAAGGCCTCTGCTCCTGCACGCATGGCCACCGCTTCCAGGACGTCCGCTTCCGGATCCGCATCCGCGGCTGCGCGTACTGCGACCCGCACGGTGTCCACTGCTTCCCGCAGCGTGTCTTCCGCGACCAGGGCAGCATCCGCTGCAAGCAGGGCAGCGTCCACCTCGACGTCCCGCTCCGCTTCCACGGCCGTAAGGTCTTCGTCCTCTTCCGTATCCACCGCTCCTTCTGGCAGGGCTTCCTCCAATGCAGGTGCCTACCGCAGGGTCGAACCTTCCACCAGTTCCGGCAGCTACTCGGCTCCTACCCGCAGCAGTTCTTCGTCCGGCAGCTACTCGGCCCCGACCCGCAGCAGTTCCTCATCCGGCAGCTATTCCGCTCCGAGCCGCAGCAGCAGCTCTTCGGGCAGCTTCGGCGGAGGCGGCTATAGCGGCGGAGGTGCAAGCCGCAGCGCCGGCAGCAGCAGTAGCTCGTCCAGCAGCGCCGGCAGGAGCTCCGGCGGCGGACGCCGCTAGTATGATCTCTTTGACCATTAGTTGATTTTTATATCCGCACTGACAATATGAAAAGATTTGCATTGGCTGCGCTGCTCACCCTCGCGGCTGCGGCAGCCGGAGCCCAGACTCTGTCGGAGGCTCTCACATATAGCGTAAATGATTACTATGGAACAGCCCGTTCCATCGCCCTCGGAAACGCCATGACGGCTCTCGGCGGCGACCTCGGATCCATCGGGATCAATCCCGCCGGCTCCGCCGTCGCCCCCTACTCCCAGTTCACGATTTCTCCGGGCATCACCATCATGAGCAATACCTCCGGTTATTCCACCTTCTATCAGGAGGACTACGCCGGATACCTCGACTATCGCACCAGGAAGTTCAACATCCCCAACGTCGGGTTCACGATGAACTTCGACACCTACAATCCTTCGGGGCTCAAGTCCTTCACGCTCGGCTTCGCGTCGAGTGCGACCAGCCACTTCATCAATGATTTCGTTGGCAGCGGCATCAACGACAAGACTTCGCTTCTCGGCTCCTTCGCCGCAGGCGCTTCGCCTTATTCGCCTTCGCAGCTCTCCAACAAGGACAATTACTCTAAGGGCATTCCGTGGAATTATCTTGCTGCTTATCAGGGAGGAATGATCGCGGAGGCCTACGATGAGTACGGCAACCCCATGGTCGATGCTGACGGCAACTATACCTACCTCGGCGCTACCGAAGCCATGTTCCAGAATCCCGACGGTTCGTACGACATCCGCACAATGGGCGCGCTTGACCAGTATTCCCGTGTCCAGACCTTCGGCGCCAAGTATGACATCCTCATGAATCTCGGAATGAACTTCTCCGACAGGTTCTTCTTCGGCATCAACATCGGCATGCCGGTGGCCACCTACAAGTACACCGAGTATTTCGATGAGGCTGCCGTAGATCCTTCGCAGTTCGAGATCGAGTATTCCGACGGCGTCATCACCAATTTCCGCAAGGCCGAGTACAACTACTCCCAGACTTCAGAACTCTCCGGCGTCTATGCCAAGGCGGGATTCATCTGGGTGCCCGGCGGCGGCCTCCGTGTCGGCGCCGCCATCCAGACCCCTACTTTCATGAGTGTCAATGACCGCTGGAGTGTCTCGACTGACACCTATTTCTCCTCCGGCAACTACGACTCCTATGCCGACAGCCCGGTGAATGATTACACCTACAATCTCACGACCCCCTGGCGCTTCAATGCCGGCCTTGCCTATACCTTCGGCGGTTTCGGCCTCATCAGCGCCGACTTCGAGATGGCGGACTACAGCACCATGCGTTTCTCCGAGTGGGATAACCGCGGATACTCTGGCTGGAACTCTTATACCCTCGAGAACGACGTGAACAGGTATTTCGCAGGCAAGGAATACTCCGGACGCTTCGGCGTGGAGGTAAAGCCCGTCCCGACCCTTTCCCTCAGGGCTGGTTATGCTCTCCGCACGTCCCCGCAGTATTATGCCTTCGACAAGAACGGTGAGAAATACACTGCTGCTGGCTTCATCAATTATTACGATGAGTTCGAGCACGGCCAGAACTACATTGTCTCCAAGACCGCTTTCGAGGATATCATCGGTACGTATTCCTGCGGAATCGGCTACTCCTCCGAAGGCTCCTTCTTCGCTGACTTCGCATGCCGCTTCGCAAAGTACCCCACCGGATACTTCAACCCTTACAACGACTATATCACCGGAGGTGACGAGTATCTCCCCGAGGTCGTCCAGACCCGTTCCCTCGCCGACATGGTCCTTACCCTCGGCTGGAGGTTCTAGAGATTCTTCAGATAAAGGATGGCATCAGGACCTTCGTTGAAAAGGAGGTCCATGATGGACAGATTCGGAACGAAGCCGTATTTCCTGGCAAAGACCTGGAAGTACGGCTTCTTCAATGACAGGTCTTCGAGTATCGTGTTAGGACGTTTGGGATGTATGACGTCCCGCAGGTCTTCGCCGTATGTGTCGGACCCTGCGGGGGTGTACTCCCCGGTGAAGCGGATTTCCGCCTGTATCCCCGTCTTGTCCAGGAAATAATTCAGTATGGACAGGTTGAACTCGAAGAGTGTTCGCGGGCGCGCTTCAAGCACGGAGAACAGGCTGTCCCTGTAATGGTCGAAATAGGCTGAAGACTCGTATGCGGCGGCGATGGCTCTCTCGGTGCGTACCAGCCAGGGCGTGGACCAGTCAACCTCGACATCGGTGATGACCAGGTTCTGTGCGCTCTCGCCATGGACGACGGGGTAGGAGAGGCTCTGCACCCCGTCCGCCGCATAGAACTTGAAACGGTTGCGGTAGGTCTGCTTGATGTAGTGCTCGAAAGCCTCTATGTATATGACTGAAGGCTTCACCCCGTCCGGAGACAGGGTGAAGCCTTCCGCTATCTTTGCAAAGTACTCGACCGGCGGGAAATATGCCGTGGAGAACAGCATGGCGCTACCATTCGAAACCTTTTTCGCGTGTGTCGCCGGGGCGGACGATGCCGCGCTTGGAGTTGCGGATGAAGTTGAGGATAATGTCCTTCTCCTCCGAAGGAGGGAATCCCGCTTCAACGCGGGCGCAGCCGTCGCTGATATTGTTGCCCTGGAAGTAGATGGTATCGTAGATGTCCTTGATGTTGCGGATGACGTCCGAGTCGAAGCCACGGCGCCGCAGTCCCACGATGTTCACTCCGACATAGCAGATGGGTTCGCGTCCGCACAGGGTGTAGGGCGGGATGTCCTTGCTGATCCTGAATCCGCCGCCTATCATGGCGTGGGTGCCGATGTGACTGAACTGGTGTGCCACGGTACCGCCTCCGATGATGGCCCAGTCGTCCACGTCGGTCTCGCCGGCGATGCCGACATAGCTGGTGAGGATGCAATGGTTCCCGACGTGGCAGTCATGAGCGACGTGGACGTACGACATGATAAGGGTGTCATTTCCGATATGGGTGACTCCCTTGCCGCTGGCCTTTGTGCCGCGGTTGATGGTCGCGCACTCCCGGATGGTGACGTTGTCGCCTATCTCGACGTATGATATCTCACCGTCGTATTTGAGGTCCTGGGGGATGGCGCCCACTACGGCTCCGGGGAATACTTCGCAGTCCTTGCCTATCCTGACGTAGGAATAGATGCAGGCATGCGGATGGATCTTGCAGCCGTCGCCTATGCTGACGTTGTCGTCGATGTAGGCGTAGGGGCCGATCTCTATGTTGTCGCCCAACACTGCATTGGGACTGATGATAGCTGATGGATGGATTTTGTTCATGATGATGTCGATTACGCGGCTTGTAACTACAAAACAAGTGCCTTCCTGATTTCTTTAGCCGCAATTGTGTTGATGGTGTGTCCAGGCTTGAAGGCGGTGACTCTGGCGTTCAACCAGCCGCCTGCCAGACGCAGGTCTCCGATTATGTCAAGAAGCTTATGCCGGCCGCACTCGTCGGGGAAGTGCAGCTTGAGATTGCTGAGATAGCCATTGTCCGTCGCTTTGAGACTAGGAAGCCCGAGGATGCCGCAGAGGTCGTCGATCTGCTGCTGGGAGACCGGGTGCTCGATGATGACGATGGCGTTGTTCACGTCGCCGCCCTTCACCAGCCCCTGCTTGGCAAGGAATTCGATCTCGTGGAAGAACACGAAGGTCCTGCATGGCGCGATTTCGGACCGGTAATCGGTGTCGGGGTCCCAGTTCGCGTCCTGGACGCCAAGCACCCTCGATCCGAAATCGACGGTAATGCCGATGGACGGTTTGTCCGAATGAGTGACCCTGACCCACGCACCGCTCTTTTCATCGTGTACCTCCACCTCACGCTCGAGGGAGAGGTAGCGTCTCGGCGAGTCTTGCGGGACGATGCCTGCGGCCGTGAAGGCCTCCGCATAAGGGCGGGCGCTGCCGTCGAGGATGGGGACTTCGGCGTTGTCGAGACAGATGAAGGCATTGTCCACTCCCATGCCGGTGAGGGCGGAAAGGACGTGCTCGACCGTCACGGCAGAGACTCCGTCGCATGACAACGTGGTACTGCGGGCAGTATTTGAGACGTTCTCGGCAAGGGCTTCGACGTATGCTTCAGGACCTATGTCGGTCCGATAAAAGCGTATGCCGGTGCCTGCCGGGGCGGGTCCTATGGACATGTGGGAGTATAGGCCGGTGTGGAGGCCCTTTCCTTCGAAGGTGCAGATGCTGCCTAGGGTATGCTGGTTCATCTATTGTTTTCCGTTCTGCTTGAATATCGCGTAGCTGCGCATGTAGTTCTTGATGTCGATGGCCGGGGTACCGAAAATCTTCTGTCCGCTCTCCTTGACGTTGCCTATGACTCCCGCCTGGGCGGCGATGGTGGTGCCGTCGGCGATTGTGAGATGGCCGACGATGCCGACCTGACCCGCTATGATGCAGTTCTTGCCTATCTTCGTCGAACCCGCTACGCCGCTTTGGGCGGCCATCACGGTATTGTCGCCGATCTGGACATTGTGGGCGATTTGGCAGAGGTTGTCGATCTTGACACCGTTGCCTATGATGGTCGACTCCATCTCGGCGCGGTCCACAGTGGTGTTTGCGCCGATCTCGACGTTGTCGCCGATGATGACGTTGCCGAGGTGCTCGATCTTCTTCCATGTGCCGTCAGGCTGCGGGGCGTTACCGAAACCGTCCGAACCGATGACGCAGTTGGCATGCAGGATGACATTGTTGCCTATGACCATTCCGGGATAGATGCGTACGCCCGGATAAAGGATGCAGCCCTTGCCGATGGTGGTCCCGTCACCGACGTAGACGTTCTGGCAGATCCTGGTCCCGTCGCCGATGCGGCATTTTCTGCCTATGTAGGAGTAACTGCCGACATACACTTTCTTCCCGAGTTTGGCGGACGGGTATACGAGTGATATCAGGCTGCGGTGATGGCGGTATTTGTTCTCGTGGTCGTGTACGTATTTAAGGAGGAATGCGACGGAGGAATAGGCGTCGTCAACGCGGATGAGGGTGGCGTTTACCGGCTCCTTGGGTATGAAATCCTTGTTGACGATTATGGCCGACGCCTTGGTCTCATATACGTAATGCTCGTATTTGGGATTGGCGTAGAAGCAGAGCTTGCCGGGCTTCCCATGCTCTATCTTGGCAAAGGACGTTACCTTTTCTTCGGGATTGCCTTCGACGGTCCCCTTGAGTATCCTGGCGAGTTCTTTCGTCGTGAATTCCATACAATGACAGTTTATTTTGCAAAGTTAACAATTTATTTGTAATTTTGCACCGTGAGACGAGATAGGGGCCGGCCGGTTCCTATTTTTTATTTGAAATGGCCGTCATGTTTTAAACTTTTTCCTGTGGGAAATACTGCGTTGACGGACTGAAAAAGAATAGCAATGGAAAGGACAGAACTTCAGAAAGTACTGGACGCCGCCGCCCTCGAACGCGGCTGCTCCGTGGCCGCCCTCAGCTTTGACGAGGACGACAATGTCATCGACGTGACCATCACGAAGGACGGCGGAGCCGTCAATCTCGGCGACTGCGAGTACGTCCACCGCGCCGTCCTCGCCGCCTTTGACCGCGACGTCGAGGACTATGCCCTCACCGTCGGGTCCGCCGGCATCAGCGGCGCCGAGGCCGATGCCCTGCTGAAGGATATGGAAGAAGAGAAATAACAAAACAGAATACAGAACATGGAAAAAGAAAACGTCGTAACCCTCATTGATGCTTTCAAGGATTTCAAGGAGGAAAAGAACATTGACAGGCCCGTGATGATGGGCGTCCTGAAGGACGTCTTCATGACCCAGATCGCCAAGACCTACGGCTCTTCCGACAACTTCGACGTCATCGTCAACGTGGACAAGGGTACTTGCGAGATCTACCAGAACTTCGAGATCGTGGAGGAGGTGGAGAATCCCAATACCGAGATGACTCCCGCCCAGGTCGCGGAGGAGACCGGCGATGACGACTACGAGATCGGCGACACCTACACCAAGGAGCTCAGCCTCAAGTCATTCGGTCGCAGGGGCATCCTCAATATCCGCCAGAACCTCCAGGGTCGTATCATGGATATCGAGAAAGCCAATGTCTACAAGAAGTACTCCGAGAAGGTCGGCGAGATCTTCAGCGGCGAGGTCTATCAGACCTGGTCCAAGGAGGTCCTCATCCTCGACGAGGACGGCAACGAACTGCACATCCCCAAGGACGAGCAGATTCCCGGCGAGCGCTTCAAGAAGAACGATACCGTCCGCGCCATCATCAAGAGCGTCGAGATGCGCAACAACACCACACCTTACATCACCCTCTCCCGTACTTCCAACGAGTTCCTCGAGCGCCTGTTCGAGCAGGAGGTTCCCGAGATCCTCGACGGCCTCATCACCGTCAAGAAAGTGGTCCGTGTCCCCGGTGAGCGCGCAAAGGTGGCCGTCGAGTCCTATGACGAGCGCATCGACCCCATCGGCGCCTGTATCGGCGTCAAGGGCGGCCGCATCATCGGCATCGTGCGCGAGCTCCGCAACGAGAACATCGACGTGATCCAGTGGACCAACAACCAGCCCCTCCTCATCCAGCGTGCGCTCAATCCCGCGCGCGTCTCCTCCATCGACATGGGTTCCGGACCGAACGACAAGGTCAAGGTCTACATGCAGCCTGAGGAGGTCAAGAAGGGCGTGGGCCGCGGCGGATGCAACATCCAGCTGGCCGGCATGCTCGTTGACCGCGAGATCGAGGTCTGGAGGCAGCTTCCCAAGGACGAGATCGACAACGAGGAGGAGGATGTGCTCCTCAGCGAGTTCGAGAACGAGATCGACGGATGGGTCATCGAGAAGCTCCAGTCCATCGGCTGCGACACCGCCAAGAGCGTCCTGGCCCTCTCTCCGGAGGATGTGGCCCGCAGGGCGGACCTCGAGGACGAGACCGTCGAGGAAGTGTTCAATATCCTCAGGGCAGAGTTCGAGGACTAGTTTGACTTTTTAAAAAGGGGGTACAATATGGCAGAAATCAGAATAAATAAACTCATCAGGAAATACAACATCGGTCTTCAGGAACTCGTCGACTTCCTGCAGAAACTCGGAGCCCAGGTGGAGGCCAATCCCAACGCCAAGGTTTCGGACGAGTACATCCCTGCACTCGACAAGCAGTACAGCAAGGACCTGGCCATGAAAGAGGCCTCGGAGAAGATCGACATCAAGTTGACCGAGATACTCGAGAAGACCAGCAAGAAGCAGCAGGAAAAGGAGGACCTTGAGGAGGAAGAGCCTGAGAAGGAGACCATCATCAAGAGTTCCATCCTTACGGGCAGCCGTCCCTCCAAGCCTGCTCCGGCACCTGCTCCCGTGCCTGAACCTGAACCGGAACCTGTGCCTGAACCGGAACCGGAACCCGAGCCTGAGCCGGAACCTGAACCGGCCCCGGCCCCTGCACCGGTCCCCGAGCCTGAACCGGAACCTGAACCCGTCCCGGAACCCGAGCCCGAAACCCCCGCCGTCGAAGTGACGGAAGGGCCGGAGGTACGCGACGTCCAGGAGCCTGAGCAGGCCGACGAAGCTCCGGAAGCGCCTGAAACTCCTGACGAGGAGCCTGCACAGGCTCCGGTATCGGAGGAAGCCCCTTCCGGAAAGGATGAGTCCATAGGACTCAAGGTGCTGGGCAAGATCGATATGTCCCAGTTCGAGAAGAAGAAGAGCGGCAAGAAGCGCGAACGCATCAGCAAGAGTTCGCAGAAGGTCGACGTCGGCAAGGTCGGGGCAGATCCCGAGCTCAAGAGGGGCGGCCAGAAAGACGCCGCCAAGAAGCCCGGACAGGGCCAGAAAGACTCCGCCAAGGCCGGCAAGGGGCGCAAGCGCGGTGCAGACCGCTTCAAGCCCGAACTTACCGAGGCCGAGCAGGAGGAGATGCAGAAGCAGATCCAGAAGCAGGTCAAGGAGACATACGCCCGCATGAATGAGGGCAAGAAGAACAACTTCGGAGCCAAGTACCGCAAGGAGAAGCGCGAGCTCGCCTCGCAACGTGCACAGGAGGAGCTCGAGCAGGAGGCAGCCGAGAAGAAGGTCCTGAAAGTCACCGAGTTCGTGACCGTCAACGACCTGGCAACCCTCATGAACAACACCCCTGTCGTTAAGGTTATCGGCGCTTGCATGAGCCTCGGCCTGATGGTGTCCATCAACCAGCGTCTCGACGCCGAGACCCTCGTCCTCGTGGCCGAGGAGTTCGGCTACAAGGTCGAGTTCGTAACCGCAGGGCTTACCGAGGAGATCGAGAGCAACGATGTTCCCGATTCCGAGGAGGACCTCGTGCCCCGCCCGCCGGTCATCACCGTCATGGGACATGTCGACCACGGTAAGACTTCATTGCTCGACTATATCCGCAAATCCAACGTCATCGCCGGTGAGGCGGGTGGTATTACCCAGCACATCGGTGCCTATAGCGTGACCCTCGAGGACGGACGTCACATTACCTTCCTGGATACTCCGGGCCACGAAGCCTTCACCGCCATGCGTGCCCGCGGAGCGCAGATGACCGACCTCGCCATCATCATCGTCGCCGCAGACGACGCCGTGATGCCGCAGACGGTCGAAGCCATCAACCATGCCCAGGCCGCAAACGTTCCTATGGTATTCGCCATCAACAAGATAGACAAGCCGGGCGCAATGCCCGACACTATCCGCCGACAGCTCTCCGAGATGAACATCCTCGTCGAGGACTGGGGTGGCAAGTACCAGTGCCAGGAGATTTCCGCCAAGAAGGGTCTCAACGTGGACAAACTCCTCGAAAAAGTCCTTCTTGAGACCGACCTGCTCGAGCTCAAGGCCAATCCCGACAAACTCGCCTCCGGCGCCGTCATCGAGTCGTCCCTGGACAAGGGCCGCGGATACCTCGCCACCATCCTGGTGCAGAACGGCACGCTCCACGTGGGCGACGTCGTGCTCAGCGGAAGTTTCTACGGCAAGGTCAAGTCGATGTTCAACGAGCGCGGACAGAAGGTTACTGAAGCCGGTCCTTCCACGCCCGTGTCGGTCCTGGGACTCAACGGAGCCCCTTCCGCCGGTGAGAAGTTCGTGGTTATGAGCGACGAGCGCGAGGCGAAGAGCATCGCCAACAAGCGCGAGCAGCTCATCCGCATCCAGGGCATCAAGACCCAGAAGCACATGACCCTCGAGGAGATCGGCCGCCGTATCGCCATCGGCAATTTCAAGGAGCTCAACGTCATCGTAAAGGGCGACGTCGACGGTTCCGTGGAGGCCCTCTCCGACTCCCTCATCAAGCTCTCCACCGAGCAGGTGCGCGTCAACGTCATCCACAAGGCCGTGGGTGCCATCTCCGAGTCCGATATCCTTCTGGCCGAGGCCTCCGACGCCGTCATCATCGGCTTCCAGGTCCGTCCTACCGTCGAGGCCCGCAAGGTCGCCGACCGCGAGGGCATCGAGATCCGCCTCTACTCCGTCATCTACGACTGTATCAACGAAGTCAAGGACGGTATCGAGGGTATGCTCGAGCCTGAGAAGAAAGAAGAGGTCACCGGCACCGCCGAGGTCAAGCAGACCTTCCGCATCAGCAAGGTCGGTACGATCGCCGGCTGTATCGTCCGCGACGGCAAGATGGTCCAGAAGACCAGCGTGCGCCTCATCCGCGACGGCATCGTGATCTACACCGGCGAACTCGGCTCGCTGCAGATCGGCAAGGATGCCGCCAAGGAAGTGACTGCCGGCCGCGAGTGCGGTATGAGCATCGCAGGCTACAACGACATCAAGGAAGGCGACGTCATCGAAGCCTTCCACATCGTCGAGATCAAACGCACCCTGTAACTTGCCCGCAGGTTCGGGCGTTTTTGAGTGTACCTTGCGGGTAATTGCCCGCAGGGTACATTGTTTTTCGGCCTACCCTGCGGGGGCGAGCTTAATGCCGCAGAATCGGCCTTGTAGATGCCTTTTCGCGCTTTCCCGAAATTCTTTTGAATATAAAAACCTGAGTTTTATTTTTGGTGAAATAATCTGATTGTCTATGAAAAGATATGACTGGAGCGAGATGCGGGTGGAGAAGGCTGTTTCTGAAGCGGGATGCTGGTTCGAGTGTCTTGAGTTACTTGAGATTCCGAAAAGGGGATGCAATTATAGGACATTGAAGTCGAAGGTCCTTCAGTATGGGATAGACACTTCCCATTTTGATTATGAGTATGCCAAGACCCATAACGGCTTGCACCATGGGCGTCGCAACTGCAACCGTCCAGACGAAGAGATTTTTGCCTATGCTTCGAAGATCAAGACGGAAAACCTTAAGAAAGAGTATATCAAGCGTGTTCAGTCCGGAAATGCAAAATGCGAATCTTGCGGTATTGAAAGCTGGAACGGAAAACCACTGGTTTTTCACTTACATCACATTGACGGGGATCACAGGAACAATATGAAAACGAATCTTAAATTACTGTGTCCCAATTGTCATTCCCAAACAGAGAACTACTCCAACAAGAAACGTTGAAGCCGGCAATTCTGCCGGCTTCTTTCTTTTGGTTGAGATACCAAGATTCGAACTTGGACTGCAAGTGCCAAAAACTTGAGTGCTGCCATTACACCATACCTCAATTCCGGGTGCAAAGATATTAATTATTTTCGAATTGCCTTGAAATAATCTCGAACAAGGGCGGAACAATCGTCAGCCAGTAAGCCGGACACCATTTCAGTCTTAGGGTGGAGCAGGGAAGGGGAATAGAGAGTGCATCCCCGTCTGGGGTCGGTTGCGCCGTAGACGATGCGCCCGACCTGCGCCCAGTTGAGGGCGGATGCGCACATCGGGCAGGGCTCCAAAGTGACATATAAGGTGCATTCGTTAAGGTACTTGCCCCCTACGGCCTCGGTGGCGGCGGTGAGGGCTATCATCTCGGCGTGGGCGGTGGGGTCGTGCAGGCGCTCGACCATATTGTGCCCCTTGGCAATGATGCGGCCTTTCCAGACGATGACGGCCCCTACGGGGATCTCGTCTTCGTCCCTGGCGGCCATTGCCTCGCGCAGCGCTTCGCGCATGAATCTTTCGTCCATTTCCATATCGCAAAGTTAAGCATTTATGTCGACAGTCGAAATATGTGCAAAATAATATTTGTTTTTTCCGGACAAATACTTATTTTTGCACCATACATGCTAATAACACTGTAAATTTTACTATTTTAAATAGAAACCAATTATCTCAATCAGTATTATCAACCAACCATCTGTAACATGAAAAGTAGATTTTTCGCTTCTTTGATGCTACTGTTCCTTGGTTTGTCCGCGTTGGCGCAGACGGTACGGATCACCGGTACCGTTACTGACAACGTCGGACCGGTCATCGGTGCGAGCGTCATGGAAATGGGCACCACAAATGGTGCTGTTACCGATTTGGACGGACACTACTCCATTTCCGTGAGAAGGGGAGCGGTACTCCAGTTCTCGTCCATCGGTTATGCTACTCAGGAGGTGACGGTAGGTGACAGGACGGTCATCGACATCACCCTTGCAGAAGACAGCGAATTCCTGGATGAGGTCGTAGTCGTCGGTTATGGTACCATGAAGAGGAGCGACCTTTCGGGCGCCTCGGTATCCATGAAGGAAGATGACCTCAAAGGTTCCATCATCACGAACCTCGACCAGTCCCTGCAGGGACGTGCCGCCGGCGTGACTGCGGTGCAGACCTCCGGCGCCCCGGGTTCCTCCTCGTCCATCCGCGTCCGCGGACAGGCTACCGTCAATGCCGGAGCAGAGCCTCTGTACGTCATTGACGGCGTCATCGTACAGGGCGGCGGCGGATCCGCATGGGACTACGGTCTAGGCGGCCTCGGAAACGGAAGGATTTCGACCATCTCCCCGCTCGCGACCCTCAACCCCTCGGATATCGTCAGCATGGAAATCCTCAAGGATGCTTCCGCAACGGCCATCTACGGCGCCCAGGGTGCCAACGGTGTCGTCCTCATCACCACCAAGCACGGTCGTGCGGGCGAGTCCAAGATCACCTATGACGGAATGGTAGCCATGAGCCAGCAGAACGTCAGGATCGACATGCTCAACCTCCGCGAGTGGGCTGAGTTCTACAATGATTTCGTCAAGTTGGGAGAGGCTTCCGCCAATTCATATTATGCCGATCCTTCACTTCTAGGCGCCGGTACCAACTGGCAGGATGAGGTATTCCGTACCGCCTTCCAGCATCAGCACCAGATCAGCGCCCAGGGCGGTAACGAGAAGGTCCAGTACTATGTATCCGGATCGTACATGAATCAGGAGGGAACGGTCATCGGAACCAACTTCGACCGTTTCAGCGTGCGTACCAACATCGACGCCCAGGTCAAGAAGTGGCTCAAGGTCGGCGTGAACGCCACCTATGCCGTCACCAATGACGACCTCAAGCTCGCAGACGGCGGCGAGGGCCTTATTTTCCAGTCCCTCGGTACGCTTCCCGACATCCCGGTCTACGACATCGACGGCAATTATGCCACCGTGGTGCGTGAAGGCTATACCTCCGCAAACCCTGTCGGCCTTGCCATGATCAACACCTATACCCTAGGGCGTGAGAAGCTCACCGGAAACATCTACGCCGACATCACTCCTTTCAAGCATATCACTTGGAGGACCGAGATCGGTTTCGATTCCAGCAACTCCGAGAGTAATACTTTCAAGCCCACCTACATCCTCGGCGGCAAGGAGAACAAGACCAACTCCATGTCCGTCCAGAAGAACGCCAGCCGTTACTGGCAGCTCAAGAACTACCTGACCTGGAGCCAGTCCTTCGGTGACCACGCTTTCACCGGAATGCTCGGCCAGGAGTGCTGGGAGTCCACCTGGAACTATCTCAGCGCCTCCAATTCCAACCTGCCCGACAATATCGTCCGCAACCTCTCGAAGGCTACCGGAGACCCTACCGTCGGACATGGATTCGGCAGCTCCGCCATGGCTTCGTTCTTCACCCGTTGGACTTACAACTATGCCGACAGGTACCTTGCAACCTACACCTACCGTTATGACGGCTCCTCCAACTTCGGACCGGACAACCGCTGGGCGGGCTTCCACTCTCTGGCGGCCAGCTGGAAGTTCTCGAACGAGGCCTTCTTCCATTCCCTCAGGAATGTCGTCAGCAACGGCAAGATCCGTGTCGGCTGGGGCCAGACCGGTAACGCCAACATCGGTGGCGGTGCCTGGGAGGCTACCATCTATGATTCTTATTCCGCACTGGGTGACGCTCAGCGCCCTACCAACATCCCTAATACCGGTATCCACTGGGAGAAGCAGGAGCAGATCAACGTAGGTCTCGACCTCGGTTTCCTCGACAACAGGATTAACCTTACGATCGACGCTTATGACAAGAAGTCTTCCGACATGCTAATGTCGCTCGACCTCCCTTCTTATATGGGTACCAAGGGTAACAGCTCTTCAGCGCTCGCCGCTCCCAAGGGCAACTTCGGAACCATCGACAACAAGGGACTCGAGATCACCCTCAGCGGCTATCCCATCCAGAGGAAGGACTTCGAGTGGGAGAGCAATTTCCAGATCTCGTTCAACAAGAACAAGCTCGTCGCCCTCGACGGCTCGGCCAATGCCCAGCTCATCGGATACGGACAGTGGAACGACATCGTCAGCGTCACCGAGATCGGCCAGCCTCTCTATGGCTTCTACGGCTACAAGGTCGCGGGAGTGTACCAGGACTTCGAGGACATCCTCAACAGCCCCAAGGCCGAGAAGTATCCTTCAGACGGAGTGTTCAACCGCAGCACTACGGTATGGCCCGGTGACCTCAAGTTCGAGGATATCAACAACGACGGTGTCATCGATGAGAACGACCGCACCAACATCGGTTCCCCGCTCCCTCTGTTCACCTATGGCTGGACCAATACCTTCCGTTACAAGAACCTCGACCTGAGCATCTTCTTCAACGGGACCTATGGCAACAAGGTGTTCAATTACAACCTCATGGGACAGGGCTACAACGGACTCTCCCACATGACCAGCTACTGGACCAACCAGCAGAAGATCGTCATGGAGAGGGCTCAGCTCGTTCCGGCGAACGGCGTCTATTCAGACTACTGGTATGATGACGTGAACAACGTCAAGGTCGCCAACCCCGGCGGCAGGATGCCGCGCATCACCACTGCCGACCCGAACGACAACGACCGCGTCAGCGACCGTTACATCGAGGACGGCTCGTACCTCCGCATCAAGAACATCACCCTTGGATACACCCTTCCGAGGAAGGTGCTCAGCAGATGGCAGATCGAGAATATACGCATCTACATGAACATCCAGAACCTCTACACCTTCACCAGGTACACCGGATATGACCCTGAGGTCGGAGCCAGCACCCAGGATGCCACCGGCATGACCTTCGGTGTGGACAACGGACGTTATCCTTCTCCTACCACTTATTCCTGTGGCCTGAACATAACATTCTAACGGGAGGATATGATTATGAAGAAATATATTGGAATTATAGCACTTGCGGTATCGGTCTTCGGCGCAGTTTCATGCGAGGACTTCCTCAACCGTCCTTCCGAAGACAGCTACGTGGTCGACGGGTTCTACAAGAACGACGACCAGTGCATCATGGGTGTCAACTACCTGTACACCGGACCTTGGAGCGATGTAACCCGCTTCTATGTCTACGATACCGAGTACATGAGCGGAAACGTATGGACCGGAAACAATCCTTACACCACCCTCACTGTAAACGGTACTGACCAGGAACTCAAGGACATGTCCGCTTCTCTCTGGTCCATCAACGCGCATTGCAACACCGTGATCAACAACCTTCTCGGTTCGTCCGGCGCGTCCCAGGGCATCATCAACCAGTGCATCGGCGAATGCCTCGCCTGGAAGGCCATGGCCTATTTCTTCCTCGTGAGGAACTTCGGTGACGTGCCTATCGTGCATGACAATACCTCCATCATCAAGGAAGGTACCTACAACGAGCTTCAGAAAGTGGACAAGGCCGATGTGTACGAATACATCATCCTTACCCTCGAGAAAGCGATGGAGATGCTTCCCAAGAATCCCTACATCGGCCAGTACAACAGGATCGACTACTATGCTGCCGAAGGACTTCTCGCCAAGGTCTATCTCACCAAGGCCGGGGTTTCCGGATCGCTTGACAGCTCGGACCTCTCCAAGGCCCTCAGCTATGCGGAGGATGTCATCAACAACTCGGGACGTACCCTTACTCCTGCTTACTCCGACGTGTTCCGCATCAGTCCCGCCGTTTACCAACAGACCGGTGAGGCCCTGTTCTCATGGCTGTGGCAGGCCAAGGTCGAGATGTGGTGTACCCAGAGCTACATGCAGAACGACGTAGGTCTCGTAGGCTTCTCCGAGGAGAACAACTGGGGAGACTGGAAGGGCCCTTCGATCGACCTGCAGGACGCTTTCGGCGTATCCGCCATCGAGAATCCCCAGTCCCGTGCCGACAAGGATGACCGCCGCAAGGTCACTATGATGATGTTCGGCGACCAGTACGATTATTTCTGGAAGGACAAGGGTGGATTCGATCTCTACCGATTCTTCTATGACAAGAGCTACGGCCTTGGATCCGACAACCCCAACATCTCCAACCAGAACTGGGGCTGCTCGACCGGAGCCTTCTACGGCAAGCACATCTACGGTGATTACCAGGACCATATCGACGGGACCGGCGTCGTGCCGCACCAGCAGTACAACCAGCTTCCCACCCATATCCTGAGACTTTCGGACATCTATCTCGTAGCGGCTGAGTCCGCGTTCCTCACCGGCGATACCGGCAAGGCCAAGACTTATGTAAATGCAGTCCGCACGCGTGCGAATGCAACTCCCGTGGATGAGGTGACCTATGATACCATCTGGAAGGAGCGCCGTCTCGAGCTCGCTCTCGAAGGCGACAGGTGGTACGACTATGTCCGCCGTGCCTATTATGATGTCGATGCCTGCATCGCAGACCTCAAGTCCCAGCGTAGGGGACATTGGGAGGGCGGCATTGACGGCGTCTACAAGAACTTCGTCACCGACAGTGAAGGCAATTACGGCGGTCCCGCCACCAATGCATGGGACGCCAGTGCCATCACTTATTCCGGAGACAATGACCTTGTCGATGTGAAGCCGTCCATGTTCACCGTCCCGATGCCTACCGAGGACGTGGTCGCCAACCCCAATATGGCTTCCACCGCCCCTTCCATCCGTGTGAATGTACGCGAGGAATACTCTTATGACTTTTAATCCGAACCAGCAATGAAACAGTTCATCAAACATATCACAGGCATAATCGGAGCGGTCATCCTGGCCGGCAGCCTTTCCTCCTGCGAGAGGTACGACTACCCCGACCGTTTCCGTGCCACCGAAGGACTGCCTACCGTCAGCTATGTGCGGTATGC
This sequence comes from Bacteroidales bacterium, assembly GCA_017519865.1. Classification (GTDB taxonomy): domain Bacteria; phylum Bacteroidota; class Bacteroidia; order Bacteroidales; family UBA932; genus Cryptobacteroides. The sequence goes on from JAFWRQ010000029.1 coordinate 25,255, forward strand.
GGACAAGGATGTTTTCATTGATCAGGCGTTCATGGACGAGATCCTGTGCATCGTGGGTACAAACCTCAGGAGTGTGCATGACATCTATTTCAACGACCAGAAGGCCATTATCAATACCAGCTACATCACTGACAACACGCTTATCGTGTCCGTCCCCAACACCCAGGCCACGGAAGTCACCAACAAGCTGTATCTCTACAACAAGGCAGGTGAATGCGTGGATTATTCCTTCAAGGTGCTTCCTCCCGTCCCGAAGGTCCTCGCCATGTCCAATGAATGGGCCAAGGAGGGCGAGACTGTCACCCTCACCGGAAAGTATTTCATGGATGTCCAGAGTGTCGCCATGCCGGGAGCGGAGGTTACCGACTTCACTGTCGACGACAGCGAGCACATCTCCTTCAAGGTCCCTGCGGGCGCTACTGCCGGTCCCGTCTCCGTGACGACCGCTTCCGGCTCCGCCAACAGTTCCTTCCAGTATCTCGACCAGCGCAACATGCTCTTCGACTTCGACGGTCTCCGTGGAGGTTTCGCTACCGGTAACGGCTGGCGCGCCCCTGCCACCGGCCATCTGCACAACCCCGGCGACGACGCATTTGACGCCGTTGACGGTTCGTATCTGTGGCTCGGCGGACAGGACGGAGGTCTCAAGGCTGACAGCTTCGGTGTCTGGGCTGAAGATCCCTATTCCTTCGACTATTGGAACAGTACCGATCCCGCATCGTCCGTTCCTCCGCTCAACACCCTCCCGACCTTCTCTTCCTACATCAAGAAGTATGGTGTCGGCGGCCTCGCCCTCAAGTTCGAGTGCTTCGTCCCTACTTCCAACCCTTGGAAGACCTGTTCGATGATGCTCATGTTCACCAACAGCTCCGTCGTGTCCAACGAGAATATGACCAACGCCTATTTCTCCGACGAGTCAGTTCCCCGCGGGCTCTGGACGCCTTGGCAGGCAACCGGTTCCTATGATACCGGAGACAAGTGGGTGACCGTCAGCATTCCGCTGTCCGAGTTCACCATGACGCACGCCGGTACCACCTGCGCCACCAAGTTCGACAGCAGCTGCCTGGAAGGCTTCGCCCTCTTCGTATGGGGCGGTTATTCCGGCGCCGACTGCGATCCTGTCATCGCTGTGGACCATATCCGTGTTGTACCTATGTAATCCTTAAATGAAGAACGTTATGAACAGAATAATCAAGTTCTCCGTCATGGCCGTGGCCGCCATCCTGGCGTTCAGCGGCTGCCAGCACGAGGAGATCAGCACTGACCAGTACAGTGACGGAAGCCTCGCCTTGAGCGCGTTCTCGCCCAATCCGGTTTACCGTGGCGGTGAAATCACCATCATCGGCAGCAACCTGGACCAGGTGTCGCAGGTCATAGTCCCCGGTGTGGAGCCCATCACCAACTTCACGGTGTCCGGCTCCGGCCGCGAGTGCAAGCTGGTATTCACCGTCCCCGTTGACGGACCGGTAGAGGGCGTGATCGCCATCGTGGGCAAGGACGGTACCAAGATCCAGTCCCTTGCCGAGCTTACCTATACCGAGCCTATAGTGTTCACGTCGTTCAGCCCCGCATCCGCGATGCCCGGCGACGTGCTGACCATCAAGGGTGACTATCTCAACCTTGTCATGGAGGTCATCTTCGAGGGGGGCGCTTACGTGACGGATTTCGTCTCGCAGTCGCGCTACGAACTCAAGGTCGCCGTTCCTTCCAAAGCCATCTCCGGCCGTCTCATCATCGGTGATTCCGATGAGGTGCTCGACCCCGACAAGGTGGCGAACAAGGTCTATTCCGAGGACGAACTCGTGATCGGTGACCCTACTGTCAGCGGTCTTGAGGTCTCCGTCGCCAAGCCCGGAGAAGACGCGGTCATTTCCGGGGAGTATCTGGACATGGTCCAGAAAGTGGTCTTCGCTGACGGTGTGGAGGTTACCGACTTCACCGTCTCTTCCGACGGGACTACGCTCACCGTTGCGATCCCTGCGACGGCCAAGACCGGCGACGTTGTCGCGGTCGACTATGCCGGCAAGGAGTTCACTGCCGGCTCCATCTCATTGGTCCAGCCCGGTGCTCTCATCGCCTCTCCCGATCCTGTGAAGGCTGGGGAGGACCTTACCATCAGCGGCGATGACCTCGATGTCGTCACTACCGTTACCTTCCCCGGAGCGGGCGAGGGCTCGTTCTACTACGATGAGGACAAGGGCATCGTCACCACCGTCCCTGCGACGGCCACCGAAGGTGACATCACCCTTGGTATGGCCAACGGCGATGCCGTATCCGTGGCATACACCCTCGTGCATCCTACTGTCACCGAGGTCGCTCCGACCGAGCTGATGGCAGGCGGTGAGATCATCGTCAAGGGAACCGACCTCGACCTCGTCTCCAAGGCCACCCTCGGCGGCAAGGAGGTCGGAGTCGAGTTCGCGGACGATGTCCTCAAGCTCTTGACTTCCAATACTTCCGTATCCGGTAAGATCGTCCTTACCCTCGCCAACGGCGAGACTGTCGAACCTGAAGAGACCATCACCCTCAGCTACGACTCGTTCATCATTGTCAATGAACTGCCTGCGGCTGAGCACATCGGAGCGCTCGTCACCATGAAGGGCGAGAACTTCATGATGATCGAGAATATCTTCATCGGCGAGCAGAAAGTCACCGGTTATGTCAAGCGCGAGGACGGCGAGATCCAGTTCACCATGCCTTACAACAAGGTGGGCGTGTACCCCGTTTACTTCGACCTCTTCAACGGTGACCGTGAGACCTGCCCCAGCTCCATCGAGGTGCAGCTTGAGCAGAATATCACCGTCATCTGGGAAGGCTATGAGGATATGGGTTCCTGGAGTAACCAGCCTTATCTCGGTGACGAGAAGGCGTTTGTCGATGCCGGCCTCCTGGTGGGCGATAAGGTACGCGTATACTATTCTCCTCTCGCTGACTGGTACCAGATCCAGGTGTTCGGCGGTCACTGGGACGGCATGTCCTTCGAGGAACTCGGATGGAGCAATACCATATCGCCCGATACCATCCCTTCGTACTGCGGATACTTCGAGTTCACCGTCACTCCCACCATCCTCGGCCAGCTCTGCAATCCTCAGGGCTGGGGCGGAGCCCTTCTGACCCAGGGTGAGGGCGCTGCCGTGACTATGGTCACGATGATTCACGAGATCCCTCAGGAGAAGACCCTCTGGGAGGGAAGCGAGGATCTCGGCAGCTGGAGCAACCAGCCTTACTTCGGCGCGGAAGGAGCTCTCGTGGAGATGGGCGTCAAGGTAGGTGACCTCATGCGCATCTACTTCACCCCGACCGCTGACTGGTGGCAGATCCAGATCTTCGACGGCCACTGGGGAGCAGTCTCCATCGACGAGATCGGTGGCGGACAGACCGCCAATCCCGATACCACGACTGCCACGAGCTGTCTCGAGTTCGTGCTGACCGAAGCCCTGTACGACCAGTTCACTGGTATCCAGGGTTGGGGAGGTACGCTTCTCTGCCAGGGTGAGAGTGCAATCATCACCAGGATAGCTATACTTTAATCCAACGAGGGCGGTGGTACGACTGCCACCGCCCTTTTTTATTTAACCATGATTTCTTGCAGGCAGTTTTTTGTTTTGTTTCCGCTTGCGCTGCTCCTCTTTTCATGTGGAGGCGGCGCTGAGGTGGAACAGCCCGCCGAGCCGGCTCCGAAGCTGGTGTCCACCGACCCGGCGAACGGCGCCACAGGCCTGAAGGGCACGACCCTTTCCGTGGTTTTCAAGATGGACCAGAACGTCAAGGTGACTGCGGCCAACAGCAAGCGTGTCACCGTGAGCGGAGGGGCTTCGGTCTCCTCGGTCAATGCTTATAATACCGATGTAACGGTCAACCTTGAGGGCCTTGAGAAAGGCGAAACATATACCGTCACCATACCGGCAGGCGCCATCGAGGGCTTCAAGACCAATCAGGAAAGCGCCTCCGAGGTCTCCGTGACCTTCACCATGGTCGAGCCGGAGAAGCATTATGGGCGTACCCCGGCGGCCGCACTGAGCAATCCGAAAGCCATTGCGCAAGCGGCCGCGGTCTACTCATACCTGCTTTCCAACTATGGCTCGAAGACCATCTCCGGGGCTATGGGAGGCACTGCCTGGGAGACATCATATACGGACATGATAGGAGAACAGACGGGCATCTATCCTGCCATCGTCGGGTTCGACTACATATTCAACAACTGGGCTGACAGGAAGAGCGAGTGGTCGGGCAGGCCCGACTATACTGACATCACGCCTGTCAGGGATGCCTGGAACGCCCGCAACATCATCCAGATAGGATGGCACTGGTGCGTTCCCGCTACGACTGAGGATGCGTTCGACACCTCGGGCGGTAAGAGATACATCGACAGCTACTCGTACAACACCAGGGCATTCGGTGTCAGGAACGCCCTCAAGGAAGGTACATGGCAGAATGCCGAGATGAAGAAGCAGCTGAAGCAGGTTGCCGGATTCCTCAAGCTCCTCCAGGACGCCGGAATAGCAGTCCTGTGGAGACCTCTCCACGAGGCCGCCGGAGACTATACCTGGGGAGCATGGTTCTGGTGGGGTTACGACGGCGCCGAAGCGTGCAAGGAGCTTTGGAGATACATGTACAGGGAGTTCACCGGAACCTACGGACTGAACAACCTCATCTGGGTATGGACTGTCCAGTCCTCCGATACCGGCAAGCCGGCATCGGTCGAAAAACTGATGGAGTGGTACCCCGGTGACGAATATGTCGACATAGTCGGTGCTGACCTATATGTCGCAAAGAATACCACCCAGTCCAATGTGTTCCAGCTTGTAAACGATTCTGTAAAGGGCAACAAGATGGTGGTCCTCAGCGAGTTCGGAAACCTCCTGGACATTGACGGATATTTCTCCGAAGATGCCCCTTGGGGATATTTCATGAACTGGTGCAACTTCGAGAATGGATCACCAGTGTTTTGGTGCAAGAACGCAGACGGCACCTATTCATGGAACAATACCGCCGCCGACTGGAAGGCGGCCTTGTCCAACAAGCATACGATTAACCGGAAGGATGTCCCTTCTTTCAAATGAATACCATGAAGAGATTGTTTTTCATAACGCTCGCTTTGTGCATACTGGCTGTTTCGTGCGAGGAGAAGCCTGAACCCGAACCGGAGTCCTCTCCGGCTCCAGTGCTTGTCTCTACGAACCCCGGTGACGGAGTCTCGCAAGTTGAAGGGTCTTCCCTGTCCGTCGTTTTCACCTTCGACCAGAACATCAAGTGCACCCTGTCCAAGCAGGCTGGAATCAGCATCGACGGAGGTGCGAAGGTGGACAAGGTCAACACGTACAACACCGACTTGACGGTGGCCGTCTCAGGCCTGGCTGCAGGCTCGTCATATGTCATCACGATTCCCGAAGGGACCGTGGACGGGTTCAAGACCAATCAGAAAGGTTCCGCCGCCATAAGCTTCCGGTTCTCGACCAAGGATGCCGAACCGGAGCCTTCAGGCAGGATGGAGCCGGGAACGGATGCCTTCGGCTGGGAGAATGCGGCCGCCGCCGCCCGCAACATGGGCGCCGGCTGGAACCTCGGCAATACCCTGGATTCCAACAGCGGTGATGTGGACAATATGTGGATAGAGGCCTTCTCCGACCGCAGCACTCCCAAATACGAGACTGCCTGGGGCCAGCCCGTCACTACCCGCGCACTCATACACATGTTCAAGGAGGCCGGCTTCAATGCTATCCGTGTCCCTGTCACCTGGTATCCCCACATCGGTACGGTGACCGTCACTGTATCGGACAACAGGGGACACTGGGACATGTCTACATGGACTGGATATGACGTGGATCCTGCATGGATGGCCAGGGTGAAGGAAGTCGTGGACTATGTCATCGATGAAGGCATGTACTGCATCCTCAACGTCCATCACGATACGGGAGACGCAACAACCGGATGGCTGAAGGCAGACAAGGCGGTATATGCTGCTGTCAAGGAGCGCTACTGTGCCCTCTGGAAGCAGATAGCCACCGAATTCGAGCCGTACGGACAGAAACTCCTGTTCGAATCCTTCAACGAAATGCTTGACTCGAAGGGGACTTGGAATTATTCCACGGATGAGGCGCACGAGACCATCAATATGTACAATGCCGATTTCGTGGCTACGGTAAGGGCCACCGGCGGCAATAACGGACACAGGAACCTGATACTCAATACCTACGGCGCCAGCTGCCAGAAGGAGGCGTTGGAAGCCTTCCGTTTACCTGCGGATACTGCCGAAGACCATCTCCTCGCCGAAGTGCACAGCTATGCGCCATACGACTTCGCTTTCGATATGACCGGCAACCCGTATGTCAAGCAGAGGACCGTTTTCGACAGCTATTGCGAAACGGAGGTCAGGAGGAATGTCGAGAACATGGACAAGTACCTTGTATCAAAGGGCATCCCCTGCATCCTTGGCGAATACGGATGTACCGCGATACAGTCCGCGACCGAGATCGCCAAGCAGGCCGCATGCTATGTGTCCGCCGCGGCCAAGTCCGACATCGCCTGCTTCTACTGGATGGCCCTCAGCGACGGCGAGGACAGATCCGTCCCGAAGTGGACGGCGCCTACGCTCAGGGACGCTATCCTGAAGGCTTACAAGGAGAATAAAAACGATTGACAATGACCGACGTACTAAAAGAGATAACGCCCTTGTCCGAGAAGGACCTGTTCTACATCGTCGAGAGGCACAAGAGCGAATTCACCTACCCGTTGCATGAACACCGCGACTTCGAGCTCAACTTCGTGGAGCACGCAGCGGGTGCGCAGAGGGTGGTAGGTGACAGCATGGAGGAGATAGGGGAGTTCGACCTTGTACTGATAGGTGGCGAAGGCCTCCAGCATGCATGGCAGCAGGGCAAGTGTACCTCGAAGGACATACGCGAGATCACCATACAGTTCTCTGCCGACCTTTTCCCGGAGTCGCTGCTGTCCAAGAACCAGTTCTCTTCCATACGCCGTATGCTCGAACGCTCGAGCCTCGGCCTGTCGTTCCCTATGGAGACCATCATGGACGCATACACTACCATCAACGGCCTCGTGGGGATGCAGGAGCCTTTCTACCAGTACATACAGTTCATGGTCCTGATGTACAAGCTTTCCCTCTCTGAGAATTCCAAGGTTCTGGCCAGCAGCTCTTTCGCCCGGTCTGAGACAAAGGAGGAGAGCGACCTCGTGAGGATGGCCAAACAGTACATCTACGACCATTTCAAGGAAGATGTGTCGCTCACGGCCATGGCCGACCTCGTGGGCATGTCGCCGTCTGCTTTCAGCCGTTTCTTCAAGAACGGTACGGGCAGCACGCTTTCCGACTATGTCATTGACATCAGGCTCGGAAATGCCGCGCACCTGCTGGTGGATACCCCCATGAGCGTCTCGGACATCTGCTACGAGTGCGGGTTCAACAACCAGTCCAACTTCAACCGCATCTTCAAGGCGAAGCGCGGCCAGACACCCAGGGAGTTCAGGGCTGCCTTCAAGAAGAACAGGACAATAGTTTAGCGCATGCGCATCAAAGGTATCATAGCTCTGCTGGCTTTAGCCGTTTCCTGCGTGCGGCCTTCTCCCGCTGAGCCCGGCATCGCCGGCATCCTGGAGTCGGCCGCATCCTCCGGCAAGTATCTCTATGCGCATCAGGATGACCTGCCTTACGGCCACTCATGGGTGGCGGACATCGCCGACCCTCTGGGCAGGAGCGATGTCCTGGATGTATGCGGGGATTTTCCTGCCATTGTGGGCTTTGACCTTGGAGGGATCGAACTCGGGAACGATGCCAATCTGGACGGAGTCCCGTTCGACCTGATGCGCGCCCAGGCCTTGGCCTTCGTCCGGGCCGGCGGCATCGTCACCTTCTCATGGCATCTGCGCAACCCTCTTACGGGCGGGGATTCCTGGGACGTCTCTTCCGACATGGCAGTTCGCTCTGTCCTCGAGGGCGGGGAGCGCCACGGGCTTTTCATGGAGTGGCTGGACAGGCTCGCGGATTTCCTGGAGTCCATAAAGGATGCGGACGGCAATCCTATACCCTGCATTTTCCGCCCGTGGCACGAGAATACCGGCAGCTGGTTCTGGTGGGGTGAAAACCTCTGTACTGACGAAGATTACCGTGCGCTGTGGCGCATGACTTATGATTACGTAGCGGTTGAAAGGGGATTGGACAACTATCTGTGGGCATACTCCCCGAGTTCGACCGATCTCGCGAAAGCGATGGACCGTTATCCCGGAGATGACATCATCGGCCTGATAGGGGTCGACCACTATGACAGCTACGGCGATGACGAGGTACACGACGGCTTCATCCGTGACATGCGGCGCTGCCTGGAGTATCTGTCAGGTGTGGCGCGGCAGCACGGCCTGTTGCTCGCCGTCACCGAGACCGGACAGGAGTCCGTTCCATGCCAGACATGGTGGACCGAAGTCCTCCAGCCTTCGGTCGAGGGCTTCCCGGTCAGCTATGTGCTGACCTGGAGGAATGCCTCCGACCGTCCGGCGCATTTCTTCGGACCCTGGAAGGGTGCTGCCTGCGAGAAGGATTTCCTGGATTTCCATGATTCGGACAAGACGTTGTTCCTCAAAGATTTAGATTAGTTTTCCATGACATTTGAAGAAAAACTCAGGGTCCTGAAGAAGGACCATGGAGAACTCCTGAAGAAGAGGAACGCCGCCCTTTACGTGAACGGCGTTTACGAGAGGTACGCCAATCCCGTGCTCACAGCGGCGCATGCTCCGCTTTTCTGGCGTTATGACCTGGACGAGGCATCCAATCCGTACCTGGAGGAACGGTTCGGCATCCACGCCACTTTCAATTCCGGAGCGATAAAATATGGCGACAAGTACCTGCTGTGCGTCAGGGTGGAGGGTGCCGACCGGAAGTCTTTCTTCGCAATGGCGGAGAGCCCCAACGGGGTGGACAACTTCCGCTTCTGGGACCGTCCGGTCACCATGCCCGAATGGGGGGAACCGGCTACGAATGTCTATGACATGAGGCTGACAGCCCATGAGGACGGATGGATCTACGGTGTCTTCTGCGTCGAGCGCAAGGACCCGTCGGCGGCTCCGGGCGACCTGTCGTCGGCCGTCGCCGCGGCCGGCATAGCCCGCACCCGTGACTTCGTCACCTGGGAGCGGCTGCCGGACCTCGTGAGCACCTCGCAGCAGCGTAACGTCGTGCTGCACCCGGAGTTCGTCGACGGCAAATACGCCTTCTATACGCGCCCGCAGGACGGTTTCATAGACGCCGGCAGCGGCGGCGGCATAGGCTGGGCGCTCGTTGACGATATAACCCACGCAGAGGTGAAGGACGAGAAGATCATCAACCTCCGCCATTACCACACCGTCAAGGAGGTAAAGAACGGCGAAGGCCCCGCACCCATCCGTACGGATAAGGGCTGGTTGCATCTCGCGCATGGGGTGCGCGGCTGCGCCTGCGGCCTCCGCTATGTCCTCTACATGTATATGACGGCCTTGGACGACCCTTCCAGGGTCATTGCAGAGCCTGCCGGCTTCTTCATGGCACCGGAAGGCGAAGAGTATATCGGCGACGTCATGAACGTCCTCTTCTCCAACGGATGGATCGTGGATCCAGACGGGAGGGTGTTCATCTATTACGCCTCCAGTGACACTCGGATGCACGTGGCCACCTCCTCAGTGGACAGGCTGGTGGACTACTGCCTGGGCACGGAGCCTGACGGACTGACGACAGGCGATACCGTCAGGAGGCTTAACAGGCTTATAGACAAGAATCTGAATAATAAATAATACTATGGGAAAGATCAAGACTACACTGAGCGAGAAGATCGGTTACGGATTCGGTGACATGTCTTCCTCGATGTTCTGGAAGATATTCTCCTACTATCTGCCTTTCTTCTACTCCAACATTTTCGGCCTGCGTCTCGACCAGGTCGGCGTACTGTTGATGGTGACCCGCATCTGGGATGCCGTGTCGGACCCCATGATGGGCGTCATTGCCGACCGCACCCGCACCAAGTGGGGAAAATACCGTCCTTACCTGCTCCTGATGGCCGTTCCGTTCGCGCTGAGCGGCATCTTCCTTTTCTCCACGCCTGCGGCCAGCCCTACGATGAAACTCGTCTGGGCCTATGTCACCTACATAATGATGATGACGGTCTATACCGGTATCAACGTCCCTTACGGGGCCATGCTCGGTGTCATGACCGACGATTCCGACACCAAGACGGTACTGAGTTCCTTCCGTATGTTCTTCGCCTATGGAGGTTCGTTCATCGCCCTCTTCTGCTGGGAACCCATCTGCAACGCACTCGGAGGGTATAATACTCCTGCCGGCTGGCAGCATGCGATGGTAGTCATAGCATCAATGTGCCTCATCCTCTTCCTGCTCAGTTTCGTGATGACCCGCGAGAAACTCCACACGGAGTCCACGACGTCCATCGGCTCCGACCTGAAGAGCCTCGTACGCAACGCCCCCTGGTGGATCCTCATCGGTGCGGCCCTCTGCTCGAACCTCTTCAATACCGTGCGCGGTTCGACCGTGGCCTACTTCTTCAATGACGTGATCGGTCCCGACGTGCATCTGAACCTCGGCAAATGGGGATTCCTGTTCTACGCCGGCCTGTTCCTGTCGATAGGCGAAGTGTGCAACATGCTCGGCGTGGCGATGACCACTCCCATCGCGAAGGCCCTGGGCAAGAAAACCACATACATGCTCTGCTTTGCAGCCCTCATCGTGCTGAGTATAGCATTCTTCTTCGTCCCTGCCACCGGTTACTGGTGGATGATAGTCCTCCAGGTCGTGATCAGCATCTTTACCGGTATCATCTCTCCTCTTGTCTGGAGCATGTACGCTGATGTCAGCGACTTCGCCGAGAACCGTGACGGCACGGCGTCCACCGGCCTCATCTTCTCTTCCGCCTCCATGGCGCAGAAGTTCGGAGGCGCCTTCGGCGGCTACGCCGTGATGGCACTGCTTGCCGCCTTCGGCTACAACACTGCAGCCGGTGCGGTCCAGACAGCGGAGGCCGTCAAGGGCCTCTGGATACTTATGAGCTGGGTCCCTGCCGCCGTGGCGGCCCTGGCCATAGTCATAGTGTTCTTCTATCCGCTTACCAAACAGCGCATGGAGAAGATCCAGGAAGAACTTGCAGTTAAACGTAATCTCTAGTTAACCATGGCATACAAAGGATTTCCCAAGGCAATGTGGATTGCCGGCGCAGTGCTTCTGGCCATTATGGTGGCAGAGGCCATATTCGTGATCTCGAAAGGTATCGAGAAGACTGCCACGGTCGCAGATGAAACCGCAGCGGAGTTCGTGGTCGGACCGCTGCACGTGGAGGGTACGACCCTGCTCGACGCAAACGGACAGCCGGTGGTGATGCGCGGCATCAGCATAGGCTGGCACAATCTCTGGCCCCGTTTCTATAACTCCCAGGCCGTGGTGAACCTTCACGACAGCTGGGGATGCAACCTTTTCCGCGCAGCCATTGGTGCGGACGACCTGGGCGAGCTCCTGAACGGGACCACCTATCACCCTGGATATATCTCCGACCCGCAGGGGGCGCTGGAGAAACTCTATGCCGTCGTTGACGGAGTCATCGCCTGCGGAGCATACGTTATAGTGGACTGGCACTCCCACGTCCTTCACCTTGAAGAGGCTACGGAGTTCTTTACGGCTGTCGCCAACCGTTACAAGGGCGTCCCGAACGTCATCTACGAGCTTTTCAACGAGCCCGTAGGTGACAGTTGGGCCGACCTCAAGGCCTATGCCGAGTCACTCATCGCGACCATCACCTCGATTGACAAGTCCCACCCGCTCATCCTCATGGGCTGTCCCAGATGGGACCAGGCCATCGAACTCCCTGCCGCCGATCCTATCACGTCCTACGACAACGTGATGTACACCATGCATTTCTATGCAGGGACGCACAAGAAGTGGCTCCGCGACGCTACCGACTCCGCGATGGCGGCAGGACTGCCGGTGTTCATCTCCGAGTGCGCGGCGATGGAGGCCAGCGGCGACGGACCGCTCGACATGGAGTCCTGGAAGGAATGGTCCGACTGGGCTGCCGCCCGCGGGCTGAACATCGTCCTGTGGTCGTTCTCCGACAAGGACGAGTCCTGTTCGATGCTCACTCCTGAGGCGACGTCCGAAGGTCCCTGGCCGGATGAGGTTATAAAGCCCTGGGGCGTCATTGCACGCGATTTCGTGAAATAGCCGGCGATGGACGGGAAACTCTTTCTCATTGACGGTCACGCGCTGATCTTCAAGATGTATTATGCATTCCTGAGGCGGCCGATGGTCAACTCGAAGGGCATGGACACATCCATCCTGTTCGGCTTTACAAAGTACCTGCTCGAGATGATCGAGAGGGAAAAGCCGACGCACCTCGCCGTGGCATTCGACCCTCCGGGAGGGACTTTCAGGAACGAGATGTATCCCGAATACAAGGCTAACCGGCCGGATACGCCCCAGCTGATCATAGATGCGCTGGAGCCGCTTTCGGAGATAGTCAAGGCCATGAACATCCCGGTGCTTATGATCCCGGGCTTCGAGGCGGACGACGTGATAGGGTCGATGGCCCTGCGCTCCGCCGGAGAGGGTTTCGACGTGTATATGGTCACTCCTGACAAGGACTACGGGCAGCTGGTCCGGCCCCACGTCTTCCAGTACCGGCCCGGCAAGGCCGGTGGGGATGACGAGGTGCTGGACAGCGCCGCCGTATGCGCCAAGTACGGAATAGACAGCCCCTTGCAGGTCATCGACATGCTGACTATCTGCGGCGACGCTTCGGACAACGTCCCCGGCGTCAAGGGTGTAGGGGAGGTCGGTGCCGCGAAACTGATAGCCAAATATGGTTCGGTCGAGGAAATCTATGCCCATCTGGGCGAACTGTCCGCCCGCCAGCAGGCTATGTTCGAGGAGGCGCGCGGCCACATTGCGCTCAGCAAGGCCTTGGTGACCATCAAGACCGATATACCCCTTGACTGCAAAGCGGAGGATATGCGGATGGATATGGCGTTCAACCCCGTCCTGGCCGACCTTTTCGAGAAATACGAGTTCAATTCGCTCAAGCGGTTCATATCCCATCTGGCTCAGCCGGAGTCACGCCCTGCTGCCAGTAAGGAATTGGAAATCACCCTGGTCGGGATTCCCGAACTGGTGGCTGCCGCCAGAAAGGCAGGCCGCTGTTCCTTCGTCACGGAGGCGGATGGGCCGGGCATCTTCGCCGCCCTGACGGGCGTCACCGCAGCCGTCTCCGACGGCGGGCGGGTGACCGCCGCCTCGGGCGGCCCACTGCAGTTCAAGGAACTCCTCGAGGACCCTTCCGTCGAGAAGTACGGTTTCGGCATAAAACTCCAGCTCAGCCGGCTCCATTTCGCCGGCATTGAGCTGCGCGGCCGCTTGGTAGACGTCGAACTGATACATTACATCCTCAATCCAGAGCGCAGCCATTCGCTGGACATGCTGGCCCGCAGTTATCTCGACATCACTCTGGATACTCCCGGGGAGAAGGCAGCAGAGGCTGGACTGCTGTTCGGCGATGAGGCGGACGATGCCGCCGAGGGCGCTTCCGCCGACCATTCCCGCGAAGCGGCGGTCATCCTGCTGCTGGGCGACAAGGTCCTGGATGAGCTGGCGGCCTCCGGAATGGTCAAACTCTACGACGATATGGAGGAGCCCTTGATCAGGGTACTGGCCAGGATGGAAAGAACCGGAGTGAAGGTGGACGTGGCTTCGCTGAACGACTTCGCCGCGGCCCTGCGCCGCTCCACGCAGGAGCGCGAGGCGCAGGTGCGTGAGCTCGCAGGCGAGCCCGGGCTCAACGTCTCTTCGCCCAAGCAGGTCGGCGAGGTCATCTTCGAGAAGCTTAAGCTCGACCCCAAGGCGAAGAAGAGTGCCAAGGGCAGCTGGAGCACGGACGAGGAGACGCTGCTGGCCCTTGCGGACCGCAGCCCCATCATCGACGCCATCCTCGACTATCGCGCCACCAAGAAGCTTCTGTCCACCTACATCGAACCTTTCCCGGGATACATATCCCCTAGGGACGGACGCGTACATACCACTTTCAATCAGGCGCTTACGGCCACTGGCCGCCTTTCTTCTTCCAACCCGAACCTGCAGAACATCCCGATCAGGACCGAGCGTGGCAAGGAGATCCGCAAGGCCTTCGTGGCAGGGACTCCCGGCTCGCTCATAATGTCTGCGGACTACTCCCAGATCGAACTTCGGATAATGGCCCATCTGAGCTGCGACGCCCACCTGGTAGATGCCTTCCGGCACGGGGTGGACGTCCACGCGGCGACCGCCTCGAAGATCTTCGGCATCCCGCTTGACGAAGTCACTGCGGACCAGCGCCGCATCGCCAAGACTGCCAATTTCGGGATAATGTACGGCATCTCGTCGTTCGGGCTGTCCCAGCGCCTGCGCTGCTCCCGGGCCGAGGCCAAGAAGATCATCGACGACTATTTCACCTCCTTCCCCTCCATCCGTTCGTTCATCGACGACACTGTGGCGATGGCGAGGGAGTCGGGATACGTCGAGACGCTCTTCGGGCGCCGCCGCTATATCGCCGACATCAACTCCAGGAACGCCACCGTCCGCGCACTCGCCGAGCGAAATGCCGTCAACGCCCCCATCCAGGGCACTTCCGCCGACATCATCAAACTGGCGATGGTCGCCATCGACAGGAGGATGCAGGCGGAAGGCTTCCGCAGCGCGATGGTGCTCCAGATCCACGACGAACTCCTCTTCGAGGTGGTCCCGGACGAACTCGAGAGCCTGACTGCACTGGTGGTGAAGGAGATGGAGAACGTCATCAAGCTTTCAATACCCTTAACGGTCGAATGCAACCATGGAACCAACTGGCTCGAATCGCATTAATGAACTGGTCCGGCAGGCGATAGCCGGCAACGGGACCGCTTTCACGGCCCTGTGGGACATCCATATCGAGTCGCTTCGGATGTTCGTGAAGAACTGGCTCAAGAATCTTGACGACCTGTATGTGGACGACATCTGCAGCAGGAGTTTCGAGAAGGCCTTCCGCCAGATCGGGTCCTACGATCCCTCCAAGAGCCAGTTCATCACCTGGCTCCGGACCATCGCCCGCAACACCGCTTTGGACCTTCTGGAGCAGGAGGGGAGGGTACATAGCCAGATGGTGTCGATCGACGATTTCGCCAGGCAGTCCCAGATGGTGGATTCGCTGCCGGACCAGATGGCCTCGCCGCTCGAGTCCATCATCCGCGACGAGGACCAGGTGGAGACGGAAGGGTACGTGGAGAAGCTCCCGTCCCTGTACCGCGAAGTCGCACGCAAGCGGCTGATTGAAGGGATGCAGTATAAGGAGATTGCCCAGGAGACGGGTCTGGAACTCAATACTGTCCGGACCCGTATCCGCCGGGCAAGGGCCATTATCGACAGGATGCGCAAGGAGGAAGACTGAAATGAAGTACGAGGATTTCAGCGGCATAGTCCGGGCGGAGTTCCCGGACGTGACGGCGGACCGGATGGAACGCTTCAAGGAGATGGAGGGGCTCTACCGCGAGTGGAACTCCCGCATCAATGTCATCTCACGCAAGGATATGGACGGCATCTATGACCACCACGTGCTGCACTCGCTGGCCATAGCCGCCTACTGGCAGCGTGAGGGCCTGCTCCGCCCCGGTCTGAGCGTCCTCGACGTCGGCACGGGCGGGGGCTTTCCGGGCATTCCCCTGGCAGTGATGTTCCCCGGGCTGGAGTTCACGCTGTGCGACAGCATAGGCAAGAAGACCCTGGTCGCCAGAGAGGTGGCCGCGGCGCTGGGCCTCGAGAACGTCAAGGTCGTGAACGCCAGGGCGGAATCGCTTCCCGACACCTATGACTACGTGGTTTCCCGGGCCGTCACGACCCTGGAGAATTTCTATCCCTGGGTCAAGGACAAGTTCCGCGGCAGCATATTCTATCTCAAGGGAGGGGACGTGAATACTGAAATCGCGCAACTGATGGGCCGCTTCCGCCTGAAAAAGGGGAGCGTGCGTACCTGGCGCATTGACAATTGGCTGACTGACGAATATTTTCAAGAAAAATTTGTCATTCAAATTGAAAAAGACTATCTTTGCGGTCCTATTGCCGAAAATATATAAAAAATTGATATAATGAAAAGAACATTCCAACCTTCGAACCGCAAGCGCGTCAACAAGCACGGTTTCCGTGAGCGCATGAGTTCCGCCAACGGCCGTCGCGTTCTCGCCTCCCGCCGTCGTCACGGACGCAAGAAACTCACCGTCTCCTCTGAGGACAGGTGGTAGTCTGAAAGACAAGGAAATACAGCCGACTGCATTGCAGCCGGCTTTTTTCGTGTTTTTCCGTGTCGGTTTCATGGCGTGGCGATGCGGCAGCGGGCGAGGCGGGCGGCGTCGGCGGGACGCAGCACGCCGGCCGCGCCCAGCCCGTCGACGGTCCAGTTCTCGCGCGGGTTGTTGTCGCGGTACAGGACTACGCCGTGGGCGGCGTATTTGCCTATGTAGGGGTGCTTCTCCAGTTCTTCCTCGGGAAGTGTCCAGAGGGGATAAGGTTCGGAAGGACCGACGGAGACCAGGTCCGAGAGGGCATCGTATTTATCCTGGTCGAAGCGGTAGATGTCCATCAGCTGTTCCGGGTATGAGTAGCCTCCGAGCTCTTCGCGATGCTCCAGTATCTTTTCGGCATAATATGGTCCTATCCCGGGCAGGGCATCAAGGGCGGCTGAATCGGCGGCGTTGAGATCGACCTTGGGAATAATGATGAAAGGCTCCAGGCGCCGGAATACGGAATCGGCTACAACGTATGACTTCGCGAAGTCGGCCGGGCGGCGGAAACGCCCGCCGCTCTCCCTGTAATTGATGATGGACTGAGCCTGCTTTTCGCTGAAGCCCAAACGCATCAAGTCGTTGAGACTGATTGTGTTGGGGTCGAACGGGAACGACTCCACGCGGCGCGGGAGGACCGCCTCGGCGGCAGGGGAGTGCGGAGCTTCACGCCGCACAGTAACGCGCCCGCTACCGCGGGCCGCGCCTCCGGCCGCCCCCGGCCCGCCGGGGCTCTCCTCCCAGCCCGCCGTATCTCCGGCCTGGCCGGAACTCCCGTCGCCCAGCACGCGCCGGGCCACGGCTTCGTCGACAACGAAGACGG
This sequence comes from Bacteroidales bacterium, assembly GCA_017519865.1. Classification (GTDB taxonomy): domain Bacteria; phylum Bacteroidota; class Bacteroidia; order Bacteroidales; family UBA932; genus Cryptobacteroides. Next base: position 42,401 of record JAFWRQ010000029.1, read on the forward strand.
TGTCCGGCGCATCGCGATGACTGACTAGACGTGTCACCGCCGCGCTGCGTATGAACAGTGCCGCTTGATAACCGATTATAAGGAATGCCAGGGCGATGGCCCCGACCTTGAATGATGCAGGAATGCTGCTACTGCGGGTTGAAGTCTTTTCCTCCCTCTCCACGTTCTCTCTCCTCTTCATGTTTAAGTTTGTATTTGTTGCCGGAAGGCTTCCTTTCTTCTTCCGCCCCGGCTACGACTATCACTATCTCGCCTTTCGGCTCATGCTCCCGGAACCATTCCTCCACTTCGGCGAGCGTGCCCCGGCGATGCTCCTCGTGCACCTTGGATATCTCACGGGCGACCGAGCATCTGCGCTCCGGCCCGAAGAACTCCGCGAACTGCTGCAGGGTCTTGACGAGCCTGTAAGGCGACTCGTAGAAGACCATAGTGCGCTTCTCGGAGGCCAGCGCCTCAAGCATGGACTGCCGCCCTTTCTTCTGCGGAAGGAAACCCTCGAAGCAGAAACGGTCGCACGGCAGACCTGAAGAGACTATGGCGGGAATGCAGGCCGTTGCCCCGGGAAGTGTCTGTACTTCAATGCCCTCCGCGGCACAGGTGCGGGCCAGGAGGAAGCCAGGGTCGGAGATGCCGGGCGTGCCGGCATCGCTGATCAGCGCGACGTTCTTGCCTTCGAGTATCCTGTCCTTGATCATCCCGGCGGTCTGATGCTCGTTGAACTTGTGGTGCGACATAAGCTTGCCTCGGATGTCGTAATGGTGCAGCAGCACCGAACTCGTCCTGGTGTCCTCGGCAAGGATCAGGTCAGCCTCTTTCAGCACCTTCACGGCCCTGAATGTCATATCCTCGAGATTACCGACAGGGGTCGGCACTATGTAGAGGATGCCCGCCATCACTTGAGCTTCCTGCGGACGGCCATCATCAGCCTGAAGACCAGGTCGGAGTTGAGGTTCCAGTCGGGATAGTTGGTCCTGACAAACTCTTCCGCCTCTTCAAAGGTGTTCATTGAGTTGAAGGCGGCTATGGCGTCCTGGAAGGCCATTGGATCCTCCTTGAACAGGGAGTTGATGAACAGCACCCTGTCGTTGAGGGAGATGGCGCTGATGACGTTCTTGACCGGGGTGCCGGGAATAGCTGTCTTCCAGGCCAGTTTCTGGCCCATCACGTCCATCACCGTCTTCCTGGCGTTGCGCTCCTGCCTGTCGTTGATGTTGGTCTTGGGGGCCTGCAACAACTCTTCCTCCAGAAGGCTCTCAGGCTCCGGTATCGGCTCCGGAGCGGGTGCAGGGATAGGTTCCGGCTCGGGGACCGGCTCAGGTTCAGGCTCCGGTTCGGGAACGGGCTCGGGCTCCGGAACGGGTTCCGGAACCGGTGCCGGCTCCTCGAACTCCGCCGCTCCGAGATCGACTTCGTCGATGGAGATGTCAATGGGGCTGAGGTCTTCGTCCTCCTCTGCAACCTGTTCTAACTCAGTAAGTTTGCTCTCAATCTCCGCAATCCGGGCCTTGAGCTCGGAAAGCGTCTCCTGAATTTCGGACAAAATCTCCGGTCGACTTTTTTCCATAATGCAATTTTCTTATATTTGCGTTACTAATCACAAATGTACACAAATGTTTTCAGAAAATACAATAAAATCCGGCTGCGTCGAGGTCATTTGCGGGTCTATGTTTTCAGGTAAGACCGAGGAACTCATCCGCCGTCTGAAACGCGCCCAGTTCGCCAACCAGAAGATAGCCATCTTCAAGCCCACCATCGACAACCGCTACTCCGACGTGGACGTCGTTTCGCACGACCTCCACAGCATCACTTCCACTCCGGTGGATTCTCCGGTCAAGATGCTGGGAGTGCCCGACGACGTCCAGGTGGTCGGGATCGACGAGGCGCAGTTCTTCGACGACAGCATCGTCGAGGTAGTCCAGACCCTCGCCAACCGCGGCGTGCGCGTCATCATCGCGGGGCTGGACACCGACTTCCTCGGCAAGCCCTTCGGCCCTATGCCGGCCCTGATGGCCATCGCCGAGGACGTCCAGAAAGTCCACGCCATCTGCGTCAGGTGCGGCAGCCTCGCCAACCACTCGCACCGTCTCTCCGCGAGCACCAACCTCGTGGAGCTCGGGGAGAAAGACGTGTATGAGCCTTTGTGCCGGCAGTGCTACAACGCTGCCAGGAGAGAGGAAAAGCGCCTATAGCGCTGCCTGAAGCTTTTTCTTGGCCTCTTCCAGGGCTTCGATTACCCTGTCGCACCACGCATCGAATTCCGGATCCTCCTTCTGGAGGGACGGGTGCGCCAGCACGTTCTCTATTGTCATCCTGATACCCTGCTCGAAACGGACCGAGGGCGTGAAGCCCGGCACGGCACGTTTCAGTTTTGTGTTGTCGAAGATTACCGAGCAGGCCTTGTCGCCTATCAGACTTCCCGTCAGATCATAGTCGCTTGTGGCGGCGAGATAGTCTGACGCGACGTAATATGGCTTCAGCTCTACTCCGAGCACATCGGCGATGGTGGTGTAGATCTGGTTCCAGGTGAGGGTCTCGTCGTTGGTGATCTGGAACGCGGTCCCGATGGCGTGGGGATTGCCCATCAACCCCGTGAAGCCCTTGGCGAAGTCGGAGTTGTGCGTCATCGTCCAGAGCGACGTGCCGTCGCCATGGATGATGACGGGCTTGCCCTCCAGCATACGCTTCAGGACCTGCCACGAGCCGTTGCGCCCGTGTACCCCGAGGGGTACGGAACGCTCGTCATAAGTGTGGCTGGGCCGTATGATGGTGACGGGATACCCTTCCTCGCGGTATTTCTTCATCAGGAACTCCTCGCAGGCGATCTTGTCCCTGGAGTACTGCCAGTAGGGATTGGCAAGAGCCGTACCCTCGTTGATCCAGGGGCTGGGGACAGGCTTCTGATAGGCCGAGGCCGAGCTGATGTACATATACTGGCGCGTCCTGCCCTTGAACAGCCTGTAGTCGCGTTCGACCTGCGCTGGCACGAATCCGATGAAGTCGCAAACGCAGTCCCACTCCGTGCCTTCAAGCTTGCGTGCGACGTCTTCTTCATCGTTTATGTCGGCATTAATGACCTTGACTTCCCTGGGGAGGATGTCCGAGCGGTTGCCCCTGTTGAGAAGCCACAACTCCCATTCTCCGTCCTTCGCTACCTTGCGTGTGATGGCGGTACTGATGGTGCCCGTTCCGCCTATGAAGAGTGCTTTTTTCATAATCTGCAGTGGTTAGTTATTATCTGCAATATACGAAAAATATCTGATACTCATTTATAGACCCCCATATTAATACCATACAATAAGCCAGGATCAACTTCCTTGAACAGTTTCGAGACCAATAATGCATTCCTTTTTGATAGTTTAAAGTATCCATCATCCGAGTGAAAGATCCTATTATCTTCTGAAAAAAATAGTTTGAAAGAATTCCCATTTTCATCGTACAAGATGACTTCTTTATGAGGAATAAACTTAGCAACTACTTCTTTCGAACTTTTGATAGCATCCAAAAACGCCTCATTGTCAATCGGAGAATCCGCACTAAATTGACCCCCTCAATCCGCACCTAATTGACCCCCTTTAACTTTTTCTTTCATCAAAATTTGAAATGCAGGCTGTAGGGATGAAAAACCGCACTAGCCTGCATTCCATTTAGGATTTCTCATTTAAGACCAGGGGGTCACTTTGCAGCGGACACGGGGGGTCACTATGAAAACGGACGAAGGGGGTCACTTTGCAGCGGTATTTCCACTAATAGGCCCACCCATACTATTTTGAATTTGCTCTTGCAAATTCGCTTTGTTTTTGCTAACTTTGCAACAGCCGTAAAATTTACGGCCGTAAAATTTTGATGAAATGAAGTTTTATGACAGGGAAGAGCAGTTGAAGACGCTGCGCGAAATGAGGGAACTATCGTACAATGGTTATTCCCGACTGACGGTTGTCACTGGACGGAGACGTATAGGGAAAACGACTCTTATTAAGGAGGCCTACAGAGACGAGCCATACGTGTATCTTTTCGTAGGCAGGAAAAGCGAATCGGTCCTGTGCGGTGAATTCTGTGAGGAATACCATGAGAAGACAGGGACATTCGTTCCTCCGATGAATGCTTTCCGTGATGTCTTCCGTTTCCTGATGGAGGAAGGAAAGCGTCGGAAATACACGCTTGTCTTTGATGAATTTCAGAATTTCCTGGAGATCAATCCATCCATATACAGCGATATCCAGAATTGGTGGGACAAGTACCAAAAGGAGAGCCATGTGAATATGGTTGTCAGCGGTTCTGTGTATTCTTTGATGGAAAAGCTCTTTAAAAACAGAAAGGAACCCCTTTATGGGAGACAGGACTCAACTATTAAGTTGCAGGCATTCCCCACTTCCATCCTCAAGCAGATCATGGAAGACAACGCTCCCGGCTATTCCAACGATGACCTTCTCGCACTTTATACTTTCACGGGCGGTATCCCGAAATATGTGGAACTGCTCATGGACGTGAAGGCAACCACCTGCAAGAAAATGATTGCCAGGATTTGTAAAGAGGACTCCCCTTTGATAGAAGAGGGGAGTAAACTCCTCATTCAGGAATTCGGAAGGAAATATGCGACCTACTTCTCCATCCTTCAGGCCATATCGATGGGACACAATACACAGGCTTCTATTGAAGACTACCTGGGCGGGAAAAGTCTAGGCGGACAACTGTTGAAATTGGAAGAGACGTATGATCTCATCCGGAAGATCCGTCCTATCTGGGCAAAGCCCAAGACTCAGACAGTTAGGTACGAAATCAGCGACATCTTCCTCCGTTTCTGGTTCCGCTATGTGGAGAAGAATCAGCGACTTATCGAAATTGGACAGTACCCGGCTCTGCGAAAAATCATGGAAGATGATTATGAGACCTATTCAGGAGACGTCCTTGAACGATACTTCAAGTTGAAACTCGTTGAGAGTATGGAATACCGCGATATCGGAGGTTGGTGGGATCCTAAAGGGTACATTGATAAGGAAGGACATCATCAGCAGGCAGAACTGGACATCGTTGCCTTGCGCCTGAAGGAGAATGTCCTCGATGTGATAGAGGTTAAGCGCAATCCGGACAAGTTCAACAAGGGGCTTCTTGAAGAGAAAGCGGCTTATTTTTCTTCCAAGGAGAAGCAGGCCAGAAAGAACAAGATTGTACTCTCCAGCCTCTCGATGGATGATATGTGATGGAATACATAATGGATAGTTATATTTCCCGATGCAAACTGCCCCCACATCTATGGGGTCGATTTAAAGCGGATTCTTCATATGGCAATAAAAGGAAAAATGATTATCTTTATGCATCGGTAACACTTAATGAAAATGAAAAAACTTCCGCACTTAGTCTTCATCGGCCTTTTCTTGTCGTGTTTCATTTCCTACGCCCAGCCCAGGGTGCCGGACTATGTCGTGTTCGCAGGCGACACCATCCGTTTCGACCGGGCCGACCTGCGGGAACGGATGGACAGGGAGTTGATAGCCTTCTGCTATTCGCACACCAATTCCAAGCTTATGATCAAGCGCGCCAACCGTTATTTCCCGCAGATAGAGCCGCTGCTGAAGGCGGGAGGCGTGCCGGATGACTTGAAGTACCTGATGGTGATAGAGAGCAACGTAGATCCTAAGGCTGTTTCCTCGGCTGGCGCGGCGGGCTTCTGGCAGTTCATGAAGGAGACTGGCAAGGGCTTCGGGCTCGTGGTGGACAACGAGGTGGACGAGCGGTACAATCTTGAGAAGGCCACACTTGCGGCGTGCAAGTATTTCAAGCAGGCGAAGGCCAAATACAAGGACTGGATGACCGTGGCCGCCAGCTATAATGCCGGGCAGGGGGGAATATCCAAAAGGCTGACTGACCAGCACCAGTCTTCCGCGATGGACCTTTGGCTGGTGGAGGAGACTTCCAGGTATATGTTCCGCATCCTTGCGGCAAAACTGTATTTCCAGAATCCTGCGGCATTCGGCTTCACTTTTACGCGTGAGGAGTTGTACCCTTACATCCCTCCGCGCGAGGAAGTCGAGGTCAGCGGGCCGATAGAAGACCTCGCGGCGTTCGCCGAGAAGTACGGGGTGTCATATTTCGACCTTAAGAATGCCAATCTGTGGCTGCGCGATTCCAAACTGGTCAACAAGGAACGCAAGACCTATTATATCGCCATCCCTGATGTGGAGGCGGAAAAGTATGATCCTTCACAGACCCGGGTCCACAGCATGGCCTGGGTCAGAACCCCACCTATGCTCCCATGACCGTATCTTCCTGTCTTAAATCAATGCGTCTGAGGACGCTTCCGCTCTCGCTCTCCGGAATAGTGATGGGCGTGCTCCTAGCTGCGGCCGATTACCGCATAGACGCGCTTACCGTTGTTTTCCTGGCGTTGACGACTGTGTGTCTCCAGATCCTTTCCAACCTGTCCAATGAGCTGGGCGATACACTTCACGGGACTGATACCGATGAGCGCCAGGGCATCCATTATTCCATCCAGGACGGGGAGATGACAGTCCCGCAGATGAAAAGGCTGATTGGGGTTGTGGCTGTTTTGTGCTGCGTCTTCGGCCTGCTGATGATCAAGTTTTCCTTCGGGAAGATCTTCGACTGGCACCCGATGGCCTTCGTCATCCTGGGCGCTGCGGCCATCTGGGCGGCGATGCACTATACCCTGGGCAAGAACCCTTACGGATACAGGGGGTTAGGGGATTTGTTCGTATTCCTTTTCTTCGGCATTGCGACGGTGTGCGGAGGCTATTTCCTCTGTGCGCACGAGTTTCCTTCGTGGATTGTCCTGCTGCCCGCGTCGGCCATCGGCTGCTTCAGCGTCGCTGTGCTGAATGTCAATAACATACGTGACATGCAGACGGACGCCGCCACGAGGGTGACCGTGGCGATGAAGCTGGGCGGCCGCCGTGCGCGGATTTACCAGACCGTGCTGATAGTCGTTGGATGGGTGTGCATGTTCGTGTATTGCGCACTTAGATTCTTCAGTATCTGGCACTACCTGTTCGTGCTGACGCTACCTCTTTTCGTCCTGCACCTCCGCGGGGTATGGACGCGCGACGGCAAGGAACTGGACCCTATGCTTCCGCTCCTGGTGATGAGTTCCTTTCTGTTCTCGCTTCTTGCAGGAATTGGGTTCGTAGCGTTCCTTTTCTAGGGTTTCACGCCGACATACATACGACAGATGCCGAGGGTGAAGGCCTTGTGCCTGACCTCGATGTAGCCGCACGCGCGCATCGTCTCCATCCATTCCTGCTTGCCGGGGAAGTTGAGGACGGAGGCGGGCAGGTAGCGGTAGGCGGCTTTGTCGCCTGAGATCCTGCCGCCTATGAGGGGCAGGATGCCGGTGAAGTAAAGCTTGTAGAACCAGCGGATTACGGGATTGGAGGGGACGGAGAGTTCGAGGATGACGAGTTTTCCTCCGGGCTTGAGGACGCGGAGGATCTCCTTGAGGGCCTTCTCGCGGTGCTCGAAGTTGCGGATGCCGAATGCGATGGTCGCGCGGTCGAAGCTGGCGTCCGCGAAGCTCATCGCTTCGCTGTCGCCCTGCCCGCAGCCGACGCGGTCCTCAAGGCCTTCGTCCTTGAGTTTCTCCTTCATCACCGCGAGCATCCCTTCCGAGAGGTCCACTCCGGTGACGCGGCTGCCCGGTGACATCCTCCGTGCGATCGCGATGCAGAAATCGCCCGTTCCGCAGGCGATGTCGAGGATCTCCTGTACGGCATCTTCCCTGACTATCTCCTTCAGGGCCCTCCGGCGCCAGCTGCGGTCTATTCCCAGCGACATTATGTGGTTCAGACGGTCGTAATCGGCTGCTATCCCGTCGAACATCTGCTGTATTTTCTCCTTTTTCGGCATGATGCGCAAATTTAGCAATTATTGCTTATCTTTAGGAAAAATAAAACCTTTCCCATGGACAGAAGATCGTTCCCTTTCTTGATGGCGGCAGCCGTCCTGCTGCCTTCCCTTATCCTTGCATGCTGTACCGGAGCCGGCCGCAAGTCGCTGCCCTGCGACATATACAGGAGCGGCGGCACGCCTTGCGTCGCCGCCCACAGCACGACGCGCCTTCTCGACTCCAAGTACCACGGTCCTCTTTACCGCGTGCAGCGCGAGTCGGACGGAATGACCCTGGACATCCGTCCCGACGCTGCAGGCTATTCCGATGCGGCCGCCCAGGACCGCTTCCTGGAGGGAACCCTCGGCCGCATCACGGTCATCTTCGACCAGTCCGGGATGGGCAACGACCTGGTGCAGGCCTCTCCGGGAACGTTTCTGGGCCCGGAAACGGGAGGCTTCAACACCCTGCCGATAGCCGACATGGCTCCGGCATTGCTTGACGGCCACAAGGTTTATGGTGCATACATAATGCCCGGAATGGGCTTTCGCTGCAACAATGCCAGAGGCCTTGCCATCGACGATGAGCCGGAAGGAATCTACTATGTGATCGACGGCGGACACTATGACAGCGGCTGCTGCTTCGACTACGGCAATTCTTCCACCAACGGCAGGGCAGTCGGAACTGGTACCATGGAGACCACCTATTACGGTACTTCCACGGCCTGGGGGCGCGGCAACGGCGACGGCCCGTGGATAATGTCGGACATGGAAGCCGGTTTGTTCTCGGGTTATGACGCCAAACTCAACGACGTCCCTTCCATAACCGACTGGGACTTCGTGTCGGTTTTCGTGAACGGAGGAGGCGGCAACAAGTGGGACCTTCGCGGCGGGGATGCGGCAAAGGACTCGCTCGTCACTTTCTACAGCGGACCGCGTCCGCATTCTCCGCAGAGCGATGCATACTATCCGATGCACAAGAAGGGTGGGATGCTGCTCGGCAACGGCGGCGACAACGGCAACGGTTCGGCCGGCACTTTCTTCGAAGGAGTGATGACGTCCGGTTACCCCACGGACGAGACCATCGCGAAGGTCCAGGGCTCCATAGCAGCGGCCCGTTACCGCAAGTATCCATTGAGCGTTTCACGAATGACTTCATTCGTCCCTGGTGGAAAGTCTGAGGTGAGCGTTGCGTTCACCAACACTACCGGCAAGCCGGTGAAGGGCCTTTCCTTCTCCGTCGACCTGCCTGATGGATGGAAGGCCGAATGCGTGAGCGAAGCGGCGTCCGGCGCCGGTGTTTCGGACAATGTGTCCTCCGTATTCAGCGTTACCGCTCCTGAAAGCCGCTCCGCCGGTTTCATCCGCTTCAATGCTTCGTGGAAAGGAGGCTCAGTGTCGCTTACCGAGCGTGTGAGGGCGGTGGAGCCTGTGAAAATCAATGAGGTAGGTTTTCCTTCGGCTTTGGGAAGGACTTCTTTCGTGGAGCTGTACAACGGAGGCCCGGACGATGCGGACCTTTCCGGAGTGGATGTAATAGTACGCAGAAGCGGATGGGCTCCTGTCAAGGCTTTTACGTTCCCTGACGGGACGATAATGGGTCCAGGGGAGTTCCTCACCCTGGAGCAGAGCGCTTCCGCCGTCACCGCTCCGGCATCGAAAGGCTCGTCCGAAGTGCACCTCCTGTATGACCTTTCCGTCCTGGACAATATAGAGATCGGAGGTTTCCAGTATGGCATAATCGACAGGGGAACGCCCGCAGGGGAGTTCACGACCGTGTTCACTCCGGTATCAACAGGCCCGTGGGTGAATATCCCAGCAGGCTCCGAGAGCATCCCTGTCACTTCGACGGCCGGTTTCGTCCCAGGGGAGGCTATGGGGATAGGCCTTGGAGGTGATTATGAGATAGTTACGGTTACTGAGGTCGGGACTCCATCGACCCAGAGCATCCTTTCCGAGGCTGCGTCCGCAGGGGCTACCCGGCTTGTGGTGGAGACGACGCGTAGCCTGGTTCCGGGCTCGCTCGTAACAGTCGATACCGGCGACCGCATGGAGGTCGTGACCGTCAAGGAACTCGTCAGGTCTTCCGACCCTCCGGCACCGCGCCGCTTCGGGCAGCCGCAGCAGGTTCACGAGCCTGGTATCATCGAACTCGAGGAGCCGCTGAAGAAGGACCATGCGGTCTCCGTGGACGTTTCCTGTCCGGGTTCAGGCATATCCTTCAAGCCGGCAACGCGTTTCTCACATATCAGCGGCGAGTCCGTGCAGCCACTGGGAGCGCCGTACAAGCTTGACGAGCCCTTTAGGGCTGATGTCCCGGCCTGGGCGCCGGTTGGACTTCCATCGGGACTCTCGGCAGTCAGGGACCTTCTCCGTGCGCTTGCAGGGCGTTCAGACGATGATTTGCGTTTCGGACTGGGATATGCTCCTTCCAATTCAGCAGGCTCAATCTCTTTGGTCGATCCTGCCACCGGGGCCGTCCTGGACGCGATAGTCTATGGCTCGCAGCAGAGCAATTCCAGCGCCAACGGGACCATCACCAGCCCTGAACTGGCCACTCTTGAAGGCGTCCAGGACGGCGGAGGCTGCATTGCGGTTCTCCCGCCGCTCAGACCGTCGTTCGGACCGGGGGGAAGCATCTCTGCTCCAACCTTGTACCGCAGTCTCGTCCGCTACCCGGATGGATCCGACACCGACAATCTGTGCCGAGACTTCAGGCTCTGCAGCCTGCCGACACCCGGAATGGCAAATACCGTCGAAATGGAGTAGGGGATTCAGGACACGAGGGAGCGTGACTGAAGCCAGGCGTCGAATGCCGGCCTGAAGGATTCGGAGACGTGGATGAATGCGCCTCCAATGCTGATGTCACATCCGGCGGAGACTGTGTCTATGCGGTCCAGGGCGACTATATAGGACCGGTGGACCCGCATGAATCCTTCTGCGGGGAGCAGGTCCTCCAGCGCCTTCATCGTTATGTGGGTCAAAAGGGTCTGCCCTTCGGAGAGATGGATGCGAACATAGTCCTTCATCCCCTCGAAATACAGGATATCCCTCAGGAATACCTTCTGCATGCCTGCATCGGTCTTGATGAAGATGGATTTGTCCGCAGGCGGGACCGGCGGCAGCGGCTGGGTGGCTGCGGCAGCAGCCTCCACCAGCCCGAACAGCCGCTGCGCTTTCTCCGCTGCCTCCAGGAACTTCTGGTAGCGCACGGGCTTGAGAAGGAAGTCCACAGCAGACACCTCATAACTCTCGAAGGCGTATTGCTTGAATGCCGTGGTGAATATGATGCGCGTCCCTTCCGGGACCATGTGCGAAAGCTCCAGCCCGCTGAGGTCGGGCATCTGTATGTCCATGAAAACCAGTTCCGGACGGCGGCTGCGGATCTCGGACAGTGCCTGCACCGGGTCCGTGAATGATGCCTCCAGCGTCAGGAACGGGGTCCTGGCGATGTAGTTCTCTATCATCCTGACGGCCAGCGGCTCGTCGTCCACCACTATGCATCTGAGTTTCATGACAGGATGTCTTTAAGCCTGACCGTAGCGCTGTAGACCCGGCCGTCGTTTACCGCATTGTATTCGAATGCATCGGGATAGAGGAGTTCGAGCCGGCGCTGGAGGTTCTCCACCCCGATACCGGAGCCTATATGGTCGGTACCGGCCTTCTCGAAGACGGAGTTCTTACAGGTGAATACGAGGTCCCTATCCTCCCCGCGCATGGCTATCTTGACGAAGGAAGGGTAGCGGGCGTTTACCCCATGTTTGAAAGCGTTCTCTATCAAGGAGATGAAGAGGAGCGGAGCCACCCTCGCGTCGCCGGCCTGGATAGAGAAGTCTTTTTCGACAGTGGTCATCTCGTTGCAGCGCAGCGACATCAGGCCGATGTAGTTGTCCATGAAGTCGATCTCGCCGGCGAGCGGAACCAGGTCCTTGTCGCTGTCGTACAATGCGTAGCGGAGCAGGTCGCTCAGCTGGCCTATGCTTTCCTGGGCCTTGTCCGGGTCGATCTGGGTCAGCGAGGAAATGTTGTTGAGCGTGTTGAACAGGAAATGCGGGTTCAGCTGGCTCTTGAGCCAGGTCAGCTCGGCCTCGGCGCTTTTGCGCTTCTCTTCCTCGATCTTGACCTTAAGGTCATAGTTGCGTTTTATCTGCCTTACACCTACGGCGAGCAGGATGAACACGCATTGGACGACAATGGCGACGAAGGTCACACCTGCGTACAGGGCCCACAAGTCGTTGACGGTGAAGGGCAGCGACTCAAAGACCTGCGCCTGCTCTTCTTCAGACAATGGCTCGGGGAAAAGCAGCCGGATATTGAGCAGCAGGATGAGACCGGCATTGATGAGGTAGAACCATTTCTTGCGTCCCTCCACGAACAGGTATTTGGGTACGAGCCAGAGATAATTCACCAGGTATAGGAATAGGACCGGAGCCATTGTCCTCAGTGTCTGGAGGAACACTTTGTAGGCGTTGGCGGAGTTGCCGGCTATGTACCAGCTGAGCGCAGCGGGCATCAATATGACTATGGTCCATACCAGGACCTGCGTCACATTGAGGATGTTGATATGCCTGTCTTTACCCATTTCTACAAAGATAATTATTTCTTTTTACATTCCCGTAGGGAGCGAAGTAGATGTGCCGGTTCCGCCGAGGGCGCCGCTTCCGCTGAGCGCTTCCGCAGTGCTTTGGGTATTGATCACGTCGTCGTTGGTGATGGTCTTGCGGGTCTTCTTGACGCCGAAGTTACCCTGCTTGCCAAACGTCCAGCTGATGCTGAGGGAAGCCTGGCGGATAGGAACCGCGATGGACATGTCGCTGGTGAACTCCCTGGTCTCCGAATGGGACTTGATGGCAAGGCTTCCTGAGTCTAAAGGGGAGATGATGGAAAGGCTGGCGCTCAGACGGTCGTCAAGGAAGGTCTTGGTCAATCCGAGGGTTCCGAGACTTATGCCCGTGCTCCATCCCTGGAGATCCTTCGTCCTGCTCATCAGGATGGCGTTGGCGCTGAAGCGGAGGTCCCAGGGCAGGGTCTGCTGGAACCCCAGCAAACCGTTGCCGCTCCAACCGCTGTTCTGCTGGCCAAGGACGTCGCTCCTGAGATCGGAGTAGTCTATTCCTCCATTCAGGATAATGCGCGTTTTGGCCCCTGCGTTGACCATCACGAAGGCGTTGAGTCCTGCGGTAGCGGATTCTATGATGTTGCCGTAGGTCGAGTGCAGGACATTGTCCTGATAGAAGCTGTATGGAGAGATGCCGTTGCCTGTGAAACCATAGCGCGCGGTCAGGTTAAGCATGAATTTGGTGGTGAAGTAGTTGTATACGAGATTGACGTTGTGCGCCTTCTCCACCTCGAGGTCTGGATTGCCATAGTTGAGGGCTGTCGGGTCGGAATCGTCACGGTAGGGATTGAGATAAGTGATGCCCGGGCGGCTGATACGCATATTGTAGCTCAGGCCGATGTTGGATTTCATTCCCAGATTCAGTTGGAGCGTGGCTGAAGGTACAAGGCATCCATAGTCGGTCCGGAATGCTTTGCCGCCGTCCTGCGAGTAGTTCTGCCAGGTGTGTTCGTAGCGGGCGCCAGCCTTTATTCCTATAAGGCCGAAATTGACTGACATCTCGGTGTATGCTGCACCGATGCGGTTGTAATAGTCGTAATTGGTACTGCCGGGCTCGTTGAAGTCCCAGCCGCTGCCGTTCCAAAGGTAATTCATCTGGTCCGAGAGATTGTGGCGCGAGATGTATTTGACTCCGGTGGAGAGGGTGCCGATACCATCGACGGGGGTTGTGAAGTCAGCCTGTACGGTGTGGTCTATGGAGTTGGTCTTGCCATCGGTCCTGCGGTCGGTGAGATCCAGCATCGTAATGCCGGTATTGCCGAAAAGATTCTTGCTGTCAGTGGTGGAAGGGCTGGCCGAGAACAGATAGGAAAGGACGAAACTGCGGTTGGGACGGCCGGCCCAAAGATGCTGATAGTCCGCACTGGCAGTAATGGAAGCGGTGTTTCCCTTCGACCAGGTGTCGGTGGTATAGCTGAATCCTGTACCGCCGAATCCCAGTGTGGTGAGTCCGGTATTGTCGCTTGTCGACCCCAGGCCCATGAGGCCTCCAGTCGCTGAAATGAGGTTGAGGCTGTCGATTTCATAACTGATATTTAGGTTGCCCAGGGCTATGGGATTCTTCATGGTACCCTCGCTGTGCATCGAAGTGGTCATCCCTGCGGTGGTCGAACGTTCTACGTCGATGGTGGTTCCAGGGCTGTTGTTCAGCATAGCGTTTCCAGTGAGGCTCATCGCGAACTTGCCTTTTTGCTGACTGTAGAAGATGCCGGCTCCGCCGCCGCGGGTGGAGGCTTGCGCCGTGATGGTGCCGTAGGCTCCCTCAGCGGCGCTCACTCCGCCCGTGACCTCGCGGTTGGTGGTGATCTGGAGGACGCCTCCGACTCCCTCCGCATCATAGCGGACGCCCGGGTTGGTGACGACCGAGATATCCTTGACCGCGCTGGCGGGCATCATCTTGAAGACGACGGAAGGGTTGGAAGAGATCATCTGGTTGGGCTTTCCGTCCACATAGACCTGGAATGAGGAGCTGCCGTTTACCGTGATATTGTCCTGCCCGTCCACGGATACCATGGGGACCTTGCGCAGCATGTCCAGCACGGTGCTGGTCTTGGAGTCGACGTCATTTGCCACGTCATAGGTCATCTTGTCCACGTCCATCTTTACCAGAGGGCGCTGGGCCGTTACAGTTCCGGCCTTCAGGGTCTGGACGTCGTCCTGAACGAGGATCATGCCGAGATCGATGGTCGAAACGGTACCGTCAAGGGTGAAGTCCCGCGTGAGCGTCTTGCGGCCCATATTGCTGAATACCATTCTGTAATTTCCCTTCTCTGAGAGCGTCTGGGAGAACTTCCCGTCAGTGTCGGTGGTGGTGAATGCTACCGGCTTGTCAAAATCGGGGGCTTTGAAGAACTGTATGATCGCAGCCGGTTCGCCGTCGCGGGAAAGCGAGTCCAGAACGGCGCCAGTGACGACAGCTTGTTGCGCAAATGCAGCGGTTCCGAAAAGGAGAGCGATGAGGGTTGCGGTGATTATCTTTTTCATGTTACGAATTGTTTTCTGATTTCACGGTACAAACTTACGACGGATGTTCGATCCTTGTCCGTGATTTCGACCAATCGCCCGTTTCCTTCGACGGATGCCCGCCACAGGACTCCTTTTCCTTCCCGGCGTTCCTCAAAACCCATTGGACCGGAAAACGCTTTCTGTAGCCATGGAAGCGGTCTTTGTGTCCAATGACTGGCAGAAGGGGTAGGCCATTGGACCGAAAACACCGATGTAGGGCTCCTAGGGCCACTCTCGGTCCAATGGGTTTTGTGGAACATCAATGATGGGCGGGATCAGAGGGAGGAGATGACGCCCAGGGTGAAGAGAAGGGAGGAGGCGAGGAAGTCGACGGCGGAGGCGAGGAAGGGCGGGCAGCCTCCGATGGCCTGAAAGGCCAGGGCGGCGACGCTGGCCACCATCAAGGCGGAGGTCATGGGGAGAGCCAGCAGGTTGGTGAGGATGAAATATTTCGGGAAACTGTGGAAGCGGATCCAGGTCAGGGGAGCGGTGAAGACCTGGCAGGAGACGGCCAGGGCTGCGGCCTGCCAGACGCGGCGCAGCGGCTGGAGACGCGG
Source organism: Bacteroidales bacterium (assembly GCA_017519865.1). Lineage (GTDB taxonomy): Bacteria > Bacteroidota > Bacteroidia > Bacteroidales > UBA932 > Cryptobacteroides. The sequence continues at coordinate 57,917 of JAFWRQ010000029.1, forward strand.
GCCGTCCGCCGGATACCAGGCTTCCAGACGGGGGTACAGTATGACTATTCCGGTCATGGCGAGGTATGACAGCTGGAATCCGAGGCTTGTGATGACCCGGGGCTGGATGGCCAGTTGTATGGTGAGTGCCATCATAAGCGTCCTGACCGGGCTTATGCGGCGTTCCGGGAACAGGGCGCAGGTCTCGCGTATGAGGATGAAGAGGAAAGCGCGGACGATGGAAGGACCGGCGCCGGTGACGAGCGTATAGCATCCTGCGAGAAGGATGGTAAGTACGCTGCGTATGCGCCGGGCCGGGATGCTGTTGCCGAATACCGACAGGATGCGGCTTATTATCAGGTAGATGACTCCGAGGTGGAGGCCACTGAGGGCGAGGATATGGGATGCCCCGCTGGCGCGGAAGGAGGCTGTCTGCGCAGCGGTGAGGCCGCTGCGGTCGCCTGTCAGCAAGGCGGCCACAAGTGAGCGTGAGTCGGAGTGAGGGAACGGTATGCCGTCGATCAGGCGCTTCAGGCCGGCGAGCGCCCCTGCGGCCAGCCGGCCGACGGGACCAGGCTCCGCGTACGCCGGCCGGAGGCTGGAGGAGAGATAACAGAAGACTCCCAGGAGGAAGAACAGTATGCAGTAGGGGAGGCGGCCGGTGCGCCGCAGGGAGAGGAGGGCCAGCA
>JAFWRQ010000030.1 GCA_017519865.1 Bacteroidales bacterium
ATCGATCTCTACGAGACCGATGGATTGTTATTGTTTTTCCCAAAATCAATCATTCGTAAAACAATTGATTTAGAGCGAGTTATTGAAAAAGCTGAAAATATTTACAACTTTTATTTGGATTCCAACTGGGAACTCCGATTTTACTACTTTTGTCGATCAACAAAGCCCTAACATACATATTATGGATTTCCTTGAAGTCATTGAAAAGCGGCACTCGGTGAGGAGGTTCACCGACGAGCCCGTCGACAGGGAACTGCTCGACGCCATCATCGGCATCGCTCAGACCGCCCCTTCTTCCAAGAACTGTCACAGTTCCGCATTCATGGTCATCGAAGACAAGGATACTCTCCTGGCCGTTTCCGAAATGCGCGACCGCGGTTCAGCCTTCCTGAAAGGTGCTCCCGCCGCCATCGTGGTCATGGGAGACCGCTCCAGGAGCGATATCTGGGTGGAGAATGCTTCCATTTCCGCAACTTTCATCCAGCTCGCCGCCACGGCGCTCGACCTCGGCAGCTGCTGGGTTCACGTCCGTGACAGGCAGCGCAGTTCCGCCGATCCTTCCAAGGGCACGGCGGAGGACTACCTCCGCGGCCTTCTGGGCATCCGCGAGGAGTACGGAGTACTCTGCGTAATCGCCCTCGGCCACGAGGATGCTGCTGCTCTTTAATTGGATAATTCGCAAATAATGGCTACATTTGCAGAATATCAAAAGAGCATATATAATTTTGACATAATGGCTACTAAAAAACTAAACACGAAGTATTGTGTACTACTGCCTATCATCCTGGTAATCACAATCTTCCTTTGGGCCGTTCCGACATCTTTCTATGGCATCGACGCCCTGACTCCCGTTCAGCAGAGGGTCATCGCGCTCTTCGTTTTCGCCGCCCTGATGTGGATGTTCGAAATAGTCCCTAACTGGACTACTTCGGTCCTGGTCATCGTCCTTTCATTGCTCACAGTGTCCGACAGAGGACTCGGATTCCTCTGCAAGCCCGAATACGGCACCCTTGTCAACTACAAGAGCATCATGTCCGCATTCGCCGATCCGGTCATCATGCTGTTCCTGGGCGGATTCGTACTCGCCATCATGGCTTCGAAATACGGCCTGGACGTGACCCTCGCCCGTATCCTCCTGAAGCCTTTCGGCAAGAAACCGAGGATGGTCCTGCTCGGATTCCTCATCGTGATCGCCGTATTCTCGATGTTCATGAGCAACACCGCTACGGCCGCCATGATGCTGGCACTGCTTACCCCGGTGCTCGGAGCCCTTCCCAAGGATGACAGGGGCCGCGTAGGTCTTGCCCTGTCGATTCCCGTCGCCGCCAACCTCGGAGGTATCGGCACTACCATCGGCACGCCTCCTAACGCCACCGCCGTCCGTTTCCTCAATGAAACGGGTTGCGAGGTGGCTTTCGATTCCTGGGCCATCCACATGATCCCCTTCGTGATCATCATGATATTCATCGCATGGCTCCTGCTTCAGTTCTTCTTCCCCTTCAAGGCTGAAGAGATCGTCCTGGACATCCCTCAGAACAAGCGCAAGAAAGACTGGAAGTCCACCGTCGTATGGATCACCTTCGGAGGCACCATCCTCCTTTGGGCCACCGAGCAGCTGACCGGCATCAACTCCAACATCGTCGCCCTCATCCCGCTGGCGGTCCTGACCTGTACGGGCATCTTCACCAAGGAGGACATCAAGGAGATCAACTGGACCGTCCTATGGCTCGTTGCCGGAGGCTTCGCGCTCGGTACCGCCCTTCAGGGCACCGGCCTTGCCAACGTCCTCATCGAGGCCATACCTTTCGGATCGATGTCGGTCGTCGTCGTACTCATCATCGCCGGTATCGTCTGTTACTTCCTTTCCAACTTCATCTCCAACTCCGCTACCGCGTCGTTGCTGATCCCCATCCTGATCGTCGTTGCCGAAGGCATGGCCGACCCTTCCGCCGCCAATCACGACTCATTCATGTCGCTTGGCGGTTCCCAGGCCATGATCATTTTCATTGCCACGGCAGCCTCCATCGCCATGCTCTTCCCTAAATCCACCCCTCCGAATGCCATCGCTTCCTCCACCGGCCTGGTAGAGAGCAAGGACATGATCAAGGTCGGCAGCATCATCGGTGCCGTCGGTTTCGTCCTCGGCTTCTTCTGGCTAACCAAGATATTCCCATTTGCTTAACATGAAAAGATATTTCACTTTGGCTGCCCTCGCAGCCCTCTGTACGGTCACAGTGGCCGCCCAGGACGTGCAGTACAAATGGTACGGTTTCATCCGCAACTATGCTCACGTAGACACGCACGAGATGACGGCTTTGACCGCCGATCTCTTCAGCTATGGTCCCAAGGACAACGACAATGACAATGCCACCTGGCATTTTACCGCCATCACCAGCCGTCTCGGACTGGATGTCACCGGCTACAAGTACAATAATATGACCGCCACGGCCAAGATCGAGGCAGACTTCTACAACGGTCTCTCCGGTGTCACCGGTACCGCTCTTTTCCGTCTCCGTCAGGCTTATGTGACCCTCGGATGGAAGAATGCCTTCGGCAATCCCTATTCCTTGAAAGTTGGCCAGACGTGGCACCCTATGGCAGCCGACATGCCCGACGTGATCTCCCTCAATACCGGAGCCCCGTTCGGTCCTTTCGCACGTACCCCTCTCGCACAGTTCGACTATACGCTTGATGACGGCTGGTCCCTGACCGCCGCTGCCGTATGGCAGATGCAGTACACCTCCGCCGGTCCTGAAGGCCCTTCCGCCAACTACATGAAGTACAGCGGTATCCCTGAGGTGTATGCAGGAATCTCCTATGTCTCCGGATCTTCCACCATCCGCGCCGGTCTCGACTTCATCAGCACCAAGCCCGTCCAGGCTTCTTCCGAGAGGATGAACGCCATGATACCGTTCTTCTATGCCCAGTACAAGGAAGGACTTTTCTCCGCCAAGTTCAAGACCGTCTATGCCCAGGCGGGCGAGCACCTCAACCTCAACGGAGGTTATGGCGTGGATGTCAACGGCGGCTACACCCCTACCCGTAACTCCTCCAGCTGGGTCAGCCTCAGCTACGGAAAGGACTGGCAGTTCGTGCTCTTCGGAGGCTTCTCCAAGAACTTCGGTACCGACAAGGCCCTTGCGAGCCCTGCTACTTTCTGGTTCAGCAAGAACAGCGCGTCCAACATGAACACCATGTACCGCATTACTCCTACCATCATCCGCAACCTCGGCAAGGTCCAGGTCGCCCTCGAGTATGAGCACACCGCCGTCGAGTACGGTGACAGCAAGCTCGGGATGAACCTCAACAACGGCCTTTTCGACCAGGGTCTCCACTGGGTCGCCAACAACCGCGTCCAGATGATGCTCAAGTACAGTTTCTAAATCTCTTGAAATATACGGTTGGAGGATGACTGATAAGTCCGATGGACTTTGAGGTCATCCTCTTTCTTTATGTCTCCGCGGGTGACCAAGAATCACCTGTCAGCCACCCTAATAGTTTTTTCTTTAAAAATTTATTTTCTTCATAATATTTTGTTTCTTTGTATTTGGTTAGCGGAGAAAGATCACACTTAACTATATTATGAGCAAACAAACACTAAACGGTGCGGCTGCCCAGCCTCAGCTTGCACAAGAGTCCTCATTCGACCGCAAGCGTCACATCATCGGAGCCATATTCGGCCCCATCTGTGCGCTTCTGGTTTATCTTATCCCCATTGCCGGACTGTCTCCGGAGGCCCATAAACTTCTTGCCATCGTGACATTCGTGGCCTTCTGGTGGATCTGCGAGCCGGTTCCCATTCCAGTAACCTCCATCCTGGGTCCTACTCTCTGCGTCATCTTCGGAGTCGTCTCGGCTACAGATGCCTTCAAGTCCTTCGCGAACCCTATGATCTTCCTGTTCATGGGAGGTTTCCTCATTGCAAAGGGCATGATGGTGAACGGCCTCGACAAGCGTATCGCCTACGGCATCATGTCGATGAAATGGGTGGGTGACTCGCCGCGCAAGATATTCCTGGCCATCGGTCTGGCGTGTATGCTCTGCTCCGGCTGGATCAGCAATACCGCTACCGCCGCCATGATGTTCCCCATCGCCCTCGGACTGCTCGAGGCTATCCGCGAGATGATGGCCGCCAACGGCAAGGAAATCGACCTCAGGAGCTATAAATACGCTACCGGTCTCATGCTCATGACCGCGTACGCCTGTTCCATCGGTGGTGTACTCACCCCGATCGGCACCCCTCCGAACATCATTATGATCGGATTCATCAGGGAGCTGGCACCCGACGCTCCTCAGATCACTTTCTTCAACTGGATGATCTGGGGCTTCCTCGCCATGGTCCTTTACTTCATCGTCACTTATTTCGTCCTTCAGAAGATGTTCCCTGCCGATGTCAAGCACATCGACGGTGCTCAGGAGTTCATCCAGGAGCACAAGAGAGGCTTGGGCAAGTGGACCCGCGCCCAGAAGAACACCCTTGCCGCTTTCATCGTGGCGGTTCTCCTTTGGGTTACTCCGGGTATCCTCAGCGCCATCCAGAACATTTCTCCCACTGCCGTCAATCCTGACTTCGTCAAGGCTTACAATGCCCATTTCCCTGAGGCTGTCGCTGCAATGGTCGGTGGTCTGCTCATGTTCCTCATGCCCGTCAATATCAAGAAGGGTGAGATGACGCTTAGTTGGAAGGACGGTGTCAAGGGTATCGACTGGGGCACGCTGCTGCTCTTCGGCGGCGGTCTGTCCATCGGCGGTATGGTGTTCTCCACCGGTCTGTCGCAGTGGATCGGCGAGTCCCTGACCAGCGCGCTTGGCGGTCACCCGTCCGAGTACCTGTTCCTTACGCTGTTCGCAGTCACGGCCCTGCTCCTCTCCGAGCTTACCTCCAATACCGCCGTTGCCAACCTGATGGGACCTATCGCCATCGCCACGGCCGTATCCCTGGGCTTCAGCCCCGTGCCTGTCTGCGTCGTCATGGCCCTCTGTACGTCGCTTGCCTTCATGCTCCCTGTCTCGACGCCGCCGAATGCCATCACTTATTCTTCCGGCTACATACCCATCACCAAGATGATCAAGGCCGGTATCATTCTCGACCTCATCGGAGTGTTCGCGATCACCGTCCCTCTGGTATACTTCCTGGTCAAAGCCATCATGGGTGTATAACCGTTGCGGATCCCTCATAAAGAAAGAGGATGACTGACAAGTCCGATGGACTTTGAGGTCATCCTCTTTCCTTTATTATAACCGGGCGGTGTCAGGCGCCGGGGAGGATCAATGGACCCTGAGGCGCTGGCCGATGCGCAGGGTGCTGGTCTGCTTGATGCCGTTCCAGGCGCAAAGCTGGCGGACCGTGGTGTGATACTTGACTGCGAGGGCTCCGAGCGTGTCTCCTGACTTGACGGTATGGAACTGACGGGCTGCAACTTCAGCGGCCTGCTTGGCCTCGGCTTCGCGGTCCTCTACCTCGGCGAGCAGGATCTGCTCCTCCTCTTCCTCCGACTCGGGGAAGTAGTTGCTGCGCTCGTTCAGGTAGCGCTTGTTAAGGGTGAAGACGCCGCTGCGGAGCGTTCCCGTCTCGAAGTCTATCAGCCATTCCGGGTCGAAGGCATAGCCCTGGTAACGGGTCTCGAAATGGAGGTGCGGGCCAGAGGAACGGCCGGTGGAGCCTCCCAGGCCTATCTCATCGCCGGCGTTGACCCATTGGTCCACTTCCACCTCGCGCTTCGAGAGATGTCCGTAGGCGGTCTCGAGGCCGTTCTCGTGGCGGATGACGATGAGGTTGCCGTAACCGCGGGTATACTCAGAGATGCGGACCTTGCCGGCGAAGGCGGCGCGGACGGGATCGCCCGTTTTCAGGGGAAGGTCCGCTCCCTGGTGGCGCCGGCCGTGGCGGACGCCGAACTTGGAGAAAACCTTGACCTGGTTGGGACAGCAGAAGTCCGTGGGATGGTCGACCAGCCAGAGGGTCACCTTGTCGGGCAGCGAATTGAACGATACTCCATAGGGGTCCATCGCGTTCGTGTCCCAGTTCGTCGTGAAATAGTCTTCCTTCTTGAGCTGGTTGCCGTCCTTGATGTATTTCCATGTATTGTCGCTGTACAGGATGATCTTGACCAGCGGGTTGGCCGTATTAAGCGTATCTATAGCCCCGGCATTTGTCGGAATCATTGACTTGACAGGCTGCAGGCGCGGTCTCGGGATGATGAGTTCCGCCTGTTTCGTAGTGAATCTGGGACGTTTGATGGTATCGGTCTGCGACTGCTGCGCAAATAAGGCCGCGGGGGCCAGCAAGAGCATCACTGCCAATGCTTTTATAAATGTCATAACTCGCTTTTTAACTTTTACACAATGGCGTCGAAACGCCTGATGAAGAGCTCTTTGGTCTCGGCGACTTTCTGCCGGAGCAGCTCCTCGGACGAAGCCTCACAGATAAAGCGAAGGTATGGTTCGGTGTTGGAAGGACGGATGTTGAACCACCAGTCGGGGAACTCGACGCGGTAACCGTCGAAATCCATGAATGCGGTGGCTTTCTCCTGGGCCATGAAATGCTCCTTGAGGGCATCCATCGCACCTTTCTTGTCCTCGAGTTTGAAGTTGATCTCGCCGGAGTTCTGGTATCTGGCGATCTCCGAGATGGCCTGACTCAGGGTCTTTCCCTGCTTCTTGAGTGCGGCGACTATGCGCAGCACGATCATCGAGGCGAGCAGGCCGCTGTCGGAGTAGAAGAAGTCCTTGAAATAATAGTGCCCTGCGAGCTCTCCGCCCCATAGGCCGTCGATCTCGCGGAGCTTGGGGGCTGCGAAGGCGCGGCCGACACGCCAGGTGTGCAGTTCCACACCCATCGGGGCGAGGTACTCGCCCACGGCCTTGGAACTGCGGATCTCCTGCAGCACGCGCGGAGCCTTCTCGCCGCGCTCCTTGATGAAATACTCGGACATGAGCGCGATGACGAGGTCGGGGGCGACGAACTGTGCCTTGTCGTCAACGAACATCACGCGGTCGGCGTCGCCGTCATAGATGACGCCGACATCGGCCTTTTCGCGTGCGACGAGGTCCTTGAGAGGCTGGACGTTCTTGGCCACCAGCGGGTTGGGCTCGTGGTTGGGGAAACGTCCGTCTATTTCGTCGAAGATGTATGCGGGACCGTCGCCGTAGACCTGTTTCGCAAAGAGACAGGCCATGCCGTTAGACAGGTCGAAGGCGACCTTGAGCCCGTCATAGTCACCCTTGAACTTCCCCATGAAAGCGAGGTAGTCCGAAAGGATCTCCTTGGCGTGGACTCCGCCCTTCCGGGCTGCGGGCGGCGTAGGGCGGCCCTCGTCGATCCAGGCCTTGATCTGGCCGAGGCCGGTATCGAAGCCGACAGGCAGCGCGTTCTCGCGCGAGACCTTCATGCCGTTGTATTCTGCGGGATTGTGCGATGCGGTGATCTGTACGGAGGCCTTGAAGCCATAGTTGGCCGTAGCGAAATACACCATCGGCGTACTGCTCAGGCCGATGTCGTACACGTCGGCGCCGGCATCGGTGATGCCCTCAAGCAGCGCGTCGTGGATCTCAAGCGAAGAGACGCGGCAGTCGCGTCCCACCAGGACCTTGTCGGCCTTGAGAAGTTCGGGAATGAAATAGCCAACCTTGTAGGCGGTCTCCTTGTCGAAATCCACACCGTAGATTCCGCGTATGTCGTATGCGTGAAATGCTCCCATAAAAATAAATATCGATTGTCAGGCAAAAACCGGCTGCTGCCGGCAGAACTACAAATATACAAAAAACATTCCGCGTTTTGCTTTTATCGCCCCGTATTCCTATATTTGTAAGGATATATTCAATGGCTTAACAATTAAACTCTCGCTATCATGTCTAAGATTGACTGGGATTCCCTGGGCTTCGACGCATACCGTACAAGGACGGTCGTGAAGTCCCACTTCAAGGACGGCGCGTGGTCGCCGATCGAATCTACGGAGACTTTCTCATTCACCCTTGACCCTTTCGCGCAGGTCAACCATTACGCAATCTCCTGCTTCGAAGGCCTTAAGGCCTTCACGCAGAAGGACGGCAAGGTCGTGATCTTCCGCCCCGAAGAGAACGCCCGCCGCATGCAGCGCACGGCCGACTATCTCGGAATGCCGTGCCCGTCCGAGGAGATGTTCATAAAGATGTGCGAGGACTGCATCCGCGGCAACCTCGAGTTCCTGCCTCCTTACGGCCACAAGGCTTCGCTGTACCTTCGTCCGCTGCTTTTCGGCGTGCATCCGCAGATGCAGCTTGTGCCATATCCCGAGGCTGTCTTCGCGGTGATGTGCGCCCCTGCCGGCTCGTATTACGGTGAGCACCTGCGCACCTTCTCCGCCGTTATCCCTGGTGATTTCGATCGTGCGGCTCCTCATGGTTCCGGCAGTTACAAGGTCGGCGCCAACTACGCCGCGACCTTCCGCCCGTACAAGATGGCCCATGACCAGGGCTATACTGAACTGCTTTTCCTCAACTCCGGCACCCGCGAGTTCGTGGACGAGTTCGGCTCCTCCAATTTCTTCGGCATCAAGGACAATAAATACATCACCCCCCTGTCTGACAGCGTCCTGCCGTCCATCACCAACAAGAGCCTGCAGACGGTCGCCGAAGACCTCGGTATGACCGTCGAGAAAAGGCCCATACCCCTGGATGAGCTCGATACGTTCGAAGAGGCCGGCGCCTGCGGCACGGCGGTGGTGATCACCCCCATGTCCCATATCGACATCAAGCCCGTGCTGGGTGCTCCCGAAGTGTCCCGCACGTTCACTTTCCGTCCTGACGGTACTGTCGGGCCTGCCTGCAACGCGTTGTACAAGCGCCTGACAGGCATCCAGTTCGGAGAGGTCGAGGATACCCACGGATGGTGCCACCCGGTGGACCTCTGATGAGAAGTCCGTTCCTGGTACTGATACCGGTACTGCTTATAGCCGCCCTCGCGTATGCGGGTTGGCGGCTATGGCGTATAGTGCCATTCGGGTGGCCGGTAAAACTCGCCGCCCTGCTGCTGTTCGCGGCGGGAGCGGCTGCCATGTTCCTGGGGTTCGGACGTTTCGACAGGATGCCGCTGGGAGTCGCTTCCGCCGTCTACGAGGTCGGCAATACCTGGCTGATTGGTTTCCTGTATCTGCTGATTGCGTTTGCGTTGATGGATCTGGGACGCGCGGCGCGCGTGGTCCCGGAGGGACTGCTGCGCGACAGTGTCCCGGGGACGCTCATCGTCCTGGGAGCCGTCGCACTGGTCCTTGTCTCCGGCGGATTCCACTATCATCACAATTACCGCGAGGAGATGACCGTCAGGACGGACAAGCCCTTGGAACGTCCGCTAAGGATAGTGCTGGCCAGTGACCTGCACCTGGGCTATCACAACCGCCGGCCAGAGCTGGCCAGGTGGATAGACCTGATGAATTCAGAGGATCCGGACCTCGTCCTGTTCGGCGGAGACATCATAGACATCAGTGTCCGGCCGCTGCTGGAGGGGGACTACGCCGCCGAGTTCCGGCGGCTGCAGGCCCCTGCCGTCGCGGCCCTGGGCAACCACGAGTATTACAGTACCGAGCCCCGTGCGGAGCAGTTCTACAAGGATGCCTGCATCAGGCTTCTGAGGGACTCCGCAGCCGTTTTCGATGGCATAGCCGTCATAGGCAGGGACGACAGGACCAATGCCGGCCGTAAAAGCCTGGCGGAGATCCTGCAGGCTTCTTCCGGCGTTGACGGCCGTTTCACACTGCTTCTGGACCACCAACCTTATCATCTTGAGGAGGCGGAGGCCTGTGGGATTGATTTCCAATTCAGCGGCCATACCCACCGCGGGCAGGTCTGGCCCATATCCTGGGTGACTGATGTGATGTACGAGAAAGCCTGGGGCAGCCACAGCCGTGGCGCTACCCGGTACTACGTCAGTTCCGGACTGGGCATATGGGGTGCCAAGGTCCGCGTCGGCACCCGTTCCGAGTATCTGGTGCTCACTGTCGAGCCTCAGTAATCCCATTTCCGGACAAATCGGCCTTTTTTGTTCAGAATCCCTCTTTTATGCCTATCTTTGAAAGAATAAAACTATAACCATTCCTCCTATGTACGATCTGGCGATTATCGGTGGCGGTCCGGGCGGTTATGTAGCTGCGGAGCGCGCTGGCGCGGCGGGCCTTTCCGTCGTCCTGTTTGAGAAGAATGAACTCGGCGGCGTGTGCCTCAATGAAGGCTGCATCCCCACCAAGACCCTGTTATACAGTGCCAAGGTGTATGATTATGTAAAGCATGGCGACCTGTACGGCGTATCGGTCGATGGCGCTTCCTTCGATTTCGCCAAGGCGATGAAACGCAAGGTAAAGGTGGTGAAGAAGCTTGTCGGAGGGGTAAAGCTCGGAGTGAAGAACTCCAGTGTACTGACCGTCTCCGGGGAGGCGTCCATCACCGGCCCTGTGGCCGGCGGCTTTGCCGTTTCCTGCGGAGGGGAGGAATACATCACCGAAAAACTCCTGATCTGTACCGGTTCCGAGGCCGTCGTGCCTCCGATCCCGGGATTGCGCGAAGGCCTCGGGCAGACTGTGGTTACCAACCGCGAGATTCTCTCGCTGGACGTACAGCCTGAGTCGCTCGTCATCATCGGCGGCGGCGTCATCGGCATGGAGTTCGCCAGTTTCTTCAACAGTATCGGCACCAGGGTTACCGTCGTGGAGATGATGCCCAAAATCCTCGGTCCCATGGACGGGGAGATAAGCGGGATGCTGCAGAGGATCTATGCCAAGCGCGGCGTGGAGTTCTGCCTGGGCTGCAAGGTCACGGGCATCGAAGGGAATGAGGTCGTCTATGAGGATCCTTCCGGACAAACCTGCCGGGTGGGCGGGGACAAGATACTCGTCTCCGTCGGGCGGCGGGCCGTACTTCAGGGCTACGGCCTCGAGACCCTCGGTCTCGAACTCGCCCTGAACCCCGCCGGCCGCCCCTGCGGCATCAAGGTGGACGACCACATGCGCACCAGCTTCCCCGGCGTCTATGCCGCCGGTGACGTGACCGGTTTCTCCATGCTGGCCCACACTGCTTCCCGCGAAGCGGAGGTGGCCGTGAACGACATTCTCAGTATAGTCGACAGCATGCGTTACGACGCCATCCCCGGGGTGGTTTATACCAATCCCGAAGTCGCCGGTGTCGGTGTTACGGAGGAAGAAGCCGTGCGTAATGGTCTGGATGTCAAGGTTCTGAGGCTTCCCATGGCCTATTCGGGCCGCTTCGTGGCCGAGAACGAGAGGGGAGAGGGCCTGTGCAAGATGCTCGTGGACCCCGGCAACGGCAGGGTCCTCGGTGTCCACATGTTGGGCAATCCTTCCTCGGAGATCATCCAGAGCGCCTGCATCGCCATTGAGCAGGGCTTGACCGCAGGACAGTTGAAGGAGACCGTTTTCCCGCATCCTACCGTCTCGGAAATCATACGCGAGACAGCGTTCACGATGGAATAAAGTTACTTGTCCAAGGGTCGGAGGACCTGGATGCCCAGGATGAAACTGCGCCCCGACAGATACTCCTGAAGCGTCCTGGCGTCTTCCGTAACTTTCATCGTGCTTGTCGAGGCGTGGAAGAGTTTCACATTGCCGTTTTCGACCAGAGCAAGGCCGACGTGTGCGATGTCGAGGCCTTCCACGGCACTGACCAGGCATATTATGTCGCCGGAGCGTATGCCGTCGAGGGCTCCGGATATCTTTGATTTCGGGATGTAATATCTCGGCTCCGAGTTTATGCGGTCCTCAACTGCACGGATGGCGTCAGGGTCGTCCATAAGCGGATAGGACTCCGGATGGGCGGACATATAGTCTATGGGGTGGGCGAGGGGCTCGCCGCCGAGCGCGCGCGTGATGTCCTGAAGGACGCCGCGCGCCTCGCCCTGGCGGGCCCACTCCGTCGTGTAGTGCAGGCGGTCCGCATAGGCCTCTGTCCGCCCCCCGCGGTACCTGCTCTGCCTGACCTCATTCGCAAACGCCTGAAAGTCACCGCCATCTTTGGCAGTCCTCGCCAGCGCCAGACACGTTTCCACGAAGATTATGCAGTCCGTCTTCGTCAGGTAGATGCGCAACTCTTCCGGGCTTTCATCCAGCGTTCCCGCGACGTAGGGCTGACCCTCCATCGACTTTCCCGCCCGGACCATCAGTTCCGCCATGGTCGCTTTCTCCCGCGCTCCTGACAGATAATCCTTCAATCCGGCAAGGATGTCTTCCGCCAACAGCGAATCCGCCGGCGTCGTCACCCAGAAGCGCGAGGCGGCCTCTGGAGCGGCCTTTGCCGCTCCAGACGTGCCTTGCCCGCACGCAGAGACCGAGACCAGCAGCGTTGCCGCCGTCAGGATTAAAAACATCCGCCGTTTCACCCCGGCCTATTTGTACTTCTTGACCCTTGCGTCATTGATGACGCCGGACCAGTTCATTCCGAAAGCGAAATCGTATTTGTTGCCGTCGGTGTCGGTATGACAGACCATGTCGCGGGGAACGTCCTCGAATTGCTCCTCGACCGTCTGCATGTTGGCAGGGAGCTGCATCGGCAGCAAGCCGGAAGGCTCGTTGGCGCCGCTGATGGTCTCGAGGATGGCCTGGTTCTGGACGCCGAACGAGAGAAGGATGGCGTCGGTGTAAGGCTCGATCTCGCTCATTACCATCGGCCTGGAGATATTGATGACGGTGATGACCGGCTTGGAACCCATTGCCTTGCGGGTGTCACGTACCAGCTGCATGTGGCCCTTGTTGGAAGTGGTAACGGTCTTGCCCTTGTAGGTACGGTTGGTGAAATCCTCGTAAGGGTCGCCGCCGGCGATACTCGTCTCGCGGGCATAGGTGGCGGTATAGTCCTCATACTGAAGGCTGATCGGGACATAGCCGTTGCCTCCCTTGGCCACGTCGGCACGGTCGTAGCCGCTGCCTGATGCGGGTGCGTTGATGAACACGATGGCGAAGTCAGCATCCTTGGGATTGTCAACCTTGTCGTAGTACTTTCCGATCATGTCTGCAGGGACGGGGTCGACCCAGCGGCCAGCGGCGGCCTGGCCGCCGAACATCGCCTGGCGGGCCGGCTCGAAATACGGCGGGACGTAGACTTTCAGGCGGCCTTTCTCCGGCAGGGCGTTGCCGTGGTTCTTGAGCATGACGATCGACTTGAGCTGGGCCTTGTAACCGGCCTCCATGAAGGCGGGCTGTCCGACGATGGCGGAAGTCTCTTCAGGATCGCAGTAAGGATTCTCGAACAGTCCTGTACGGAAACTGTTCATCAGCAGGCGCACTGCAGAGGTCTCGAAGCGCTCGCGGGCGCTCTTCTCGCCGTATTTGTCCACCCACATCTGATAGGCCTCGAGTACGGGGCCCTTGTCGTTGTTGCCGCCGAACTGGTCGACGCCGGACTCGATGACCTTGAAGTGGCGCTCGGCCACGCTGAGGAGTTCGTTGCCCCAGGGCTTGCCCTCGAAGGCAAAGACGCTGGAATAGTCGTGGGTGATGTTCCAGTCGGTGCAGACCACTCCGTCGAAGCCGTACTTGTCGCGGAGCAGGTCGGTGATGATGTATTTGCTGTAACTGTTACCGTTGTTGGCTCCGGACGGGTCCTGACCGTAGGAGATTGTATAGTAAGGCATTACAGCGGTAGCCATCTTGGTCTTGCCATTGAGTTTGAGGGCTCCCTCGGTGAAGGGGAGCATCTGTGTGGCAAGGTTGTTCCCCGGGTAGACGGCGAATTTGCCGTAGCTGTAGTGGGCGTCGCGGCCGGCTTCTTCCGGACCGCCGGAGGGCCAGTGCTTGATCATGGCGTTGACGGACTCGAAGCCCCAGCCGTCCTTGATCTCGGCATCCCCCTCGGAGGTCTGGAAACCGTCGACATAGGCGCGGGCCATGTCGGTGTCGAGTTTGGGATCCTCACCGAAAGTGCCGTTGAAACGGCTCCAGCGCGGCTCGGTAGCAAGGTCGATCTGCGGAGAGAGTGCCGTGGCTATGCCCAGCGCGCGGTACTCCTTGGAGGCTATGCTGCCGAACTCTTCGACCAGCGCGGGATCGAAGGTCGCCGCCATTCCGAGACTGGACGGCCACATGGAGATGGTGCCGCCGTTGCCGGCGTCAAACTCTGCCGTGGCCCTGGCGCCGTGGCGGGGGTCGGAGGAATTGTTGGCGGGCACGCCGTGTCCGACACCCTCGACGAAGGCCTGGACGTTGTTGTTCCATCTGGCTGCGTCGGCAGGGGAGGAGACACTGGTCATCAGCACGGCGCGGAGGTTGTCCTCCTCGAGGAATTTCTTCTGGGCTGCGGTGATGTTAGGTCCGTTGATGGCCTGGTGGCCGCTGTAGAGCATCATACCTGCAATCTCGTCGATCGAAAGCTGTGAGGCCAGGTCCTTGGCGCGCACGAGCGGGTCCTTGCGCCAGTCTTCGTACACGTCGACCTTGCCGTTGCGGTTGAGGTCCTTGAAGGCGTAGCCTCCCTTCGTAAGGATCTGCACGCCGGAGGCAGGGCTGTAGCCCAGCGTCCGGCCATTCTTCTGGGTGACAAGGTTGTACCCGTCTTTGGACTCTTCCTGCCATTTCTGCCCGCAGGCGGTCATGGCTATCCCTGCAAACAGGATAAGGGTGGTTTTGACAATAGTTCTCATGGTATGTGTAAAATGTTGATGTTCCGTTTCCAAATATAAGGTTTTTTGTGCGGAATTAGTGTTATATTTGTTGTCAAATAAACATTTGCAATAATGAACAACCGTATCCTGACCTTAGCTGCAATGTTCCTGGCGGTTTTCGCCGGACTGCAGCTGTCTGCACAGAATCTCAAGACCGAAACCGTCGACGGAGTCGGCGCCAAGGTCTGGCGCATCACCGCCGACCGCCCCTCCACCTATTCCGACCGCACGGTCAACCCCGTCTACTTCATTTACTACAACGGAGCCGTAAGCGACCCTATGTCGGTCATCCGCAACTTCGGGATGGAGCGTCACATCGATTCCTACCTCGCCACAGTATATGTCGTCAATCCCGCCAACGGTAAGTCATATTCTCCTTCCGCCGACCTCGAGGTATTTTACAAGCTTGAGGAGCAGCTACGCGTCATAAACAACCTGAAACTGATAGGCAAGGGTACGGGAGCGACGTTCATCAACAACGTCCTGTCGCTCCATGCCGAGGCAGTATCCGGCATCCTCACTATTGGAGGTTCGGTCAATGGCAAGCTCAATCCCGTCGTCGTCCCGACATACTGCGCCGGAAGGAACAAGGCCGTCGTCGACCACTATATCCGCGCCAACCATGCCCTCGAGTCCGGCGGCGGCGTATGGAAGAACCCCCTGCACCAGATGGAGCGCATCTATGTGAACGGCTCGCCTTTCTCCGACGCCGAGTTCTTCATGGACGCCTGGGACAAGATTTTCTCGCACAACTATCGTTTCAACAACTATACTACCTGGTACAACGGCACCGACGTGCGCCACACCCAGCCTTACGAGCTGGTGAGCTATGTCATGTTCGACCGCCTTCACATCCGCCGCAACATCGTGGAGCAGAACCTCTGCGGCTGGGGCGATTTCCTCTGGTACGAGTACATTCCCGAGGACCTGCTGAATGCCTCCAAGGCTTCGATCCCCCTCGTCGTGATGCTGCACGGCAATACCAACGACCCCCGCACGCAGGCTGAGACCTCCGGCTTCGTGGAACTTGCCTCCGAGAAGCATTTCATGGCGGCCGAACTGGAGTGGCAGGGCCGTGACAACTATGCCGCGATGGGCCTGGACGGTATCGAGGCCGTCATCCGTCACCTGTTGGAGAAATATCCCCAGGCCGACCCGTCCCGCGTATATGTCACCGGGCTCTCCGCCGGGGGCATGAATACCACCAGCATGTGCATATTCAAGACCAACCTCATCGCCGCCGGCGCCTCCATGGCCGGAGGCCTCATCAATGACGCCCGCTTCAATACCGGTACTTCGAGCTCGATCGACGAGCAGATCCGCCGCTACAACGGAAATATGGAAGTTGCTTACCTTCTTTGCTCCGGCACCAATGACGGACGTTTCACCGACACCACCGCCGCCGCGGATGGCCAGCCCGCCTCCAAGGGATGGCTGGTAAGCGCCGTGGAGACCATCGCCAAACTCAACGGTATGGAGATCGGCGAGACCTGCAACCCTTCGCTCGACCCGATGTTCGGAATGGCCGTGCGCGACCGCAGGAACATCTCCACAATGGACGACCTGACGATGCACGAGGGTACCCTCTACAAGGGTGACACCCCTCTCATCCGCATGATTGCCCTCGAGCCTTACGGTCACTGGAATTACAAGGGTGCTGCCCGCGAGATGTGGGAGTTCATGCGCCACTATTCTCGCGACCCTCAGACCAAGAAACTGATCTATCGCCCTTAATTAATCAATAACACTAGACTGAATCCAATACGCTTATGGAAGAAAAAATGACTCGCCGCGAAGTCCTCAGGGGTATGCTTCTCGCCGGAATGGGGCTTGCCGTCGGCGCCCCTTTCCTCCACTCCGCCAACAAGCCGGACAGCGCTCCTTCGCCCGCTCCCTGGAAGGAGGCTCCGGATGGTTCCAAGATCGACTCGCGCACCTGGGACAAGATGGGTGAGACCCTAGGCATGCTCGGCCTGGGCTGCATGCGTCTTCCTTCCGTCTCCGGAGGCGGCGGCTTCGGTCGCGGCGGCCGCCTGGACCAGGAAGCCGTCAACGCCATGGTCGATTATGCCATCGCCCACGGTGTCAATTATTTCGACACCGCTCCCGCCTACGGCGAGTCCGAGGTGGTGACCGGCAATGCCTTGAGCCGTCATCCCAGGGGGTCCTACAAGATTGCTACAAAGATCTCCAACATGGGAGGCGGCAGGCCAACGCTTGACGCCGGAAAGCAGATGTTCGAGACTTCCCTAAAGAACCTTCAGGTCGACTATGTCGATTTCCTCCTGCTTCACAATATCCAGAACATTGCCGGTTACAATTCCCGCTTCAAGGACAACGGCCTGTTCGACTGGCTGCTGGAGCAGAAGGCCGCAGGGCGCATCAAGCACCTTGGATTCTCGTTCCACGGCAGCAATGACGACCTGCCCGCCCTCGTGGACCTCTACGACTGGGATTTCGTGCAGATCCAGCTCAACTATGTCGACTGGAAGGAGATGTCCGGTGGCTGGGGCTCGGGCTCGGGCACTACCAGTTCGGAATTCCTCTATAACTATCTGGTTGGCAAGGGTATTCCGGTACTCGTCATGGAGCCGGTCAAGGGCGGCGCGCTGGCCAGCGTCAGCGACGGTGTCGCGAGCGTCATGCGCGAGCGCCATCCCGATTTGACTCCTGCTGCCAACGCCCTGACCTTCGTCGGTTCCCTGCCGGGCGTGATGGTCACCCTCAGCGGAATGTCCAATATGGAGCAGCTGAAGGAGAACGTCTCCATCTTCACCGGCTTCAAGCCTTTCGACCAGAAAGAGATGGATTTCATGCTGACCGTGGCCGACCTTCACAAGTCCAGGGGACAGATTCCCTGCACCGCCTGCTCGTATTGCATGCCTTGCCCGGCCGGCGTGGATATCCCCGGCAATTTCAAGGTGTACAACAGCGCCAGCGACGCCCTCATCTCGACCGAGACCGGCCGGAGTGATGTCGCCGCCAAGCGCCAGGCCTTCCTGAAACTGTACAACGAGCAGGACAAGGCCATCCGCGCCGATGCCTGCATCGGCTGCAACACCTGCCTGCCCAAATGCCCTCAGCACATCAGCATCCCGTCGCACATGCAGCGCATCAAAGACATCGTAGCAAGCCTCAAGTAAAGAATCCGAAAGATATTTGAACATACAGCACATTTTTTTAACTCTAAACACTTTTTTATGATTTCGCGTTTTACTACCTTTGTAAGACACGAAACCAAACCAATTTATTACAATATGAAGAGATTCTTTATTTTCGTCGCTGCCGGGCTCATGGCGCTTTCCGCTGCCGCACAGCCCCAGCTCTCTCCTAACAACATCGAAGAAGTCCTGAAGGCCATGACCCTCCAGGAGAAGGCCACCCTCCTCGTCGGAGGCGCCCGCGCCGCCATCGTCGAAGGCGTCACCTCCGGTGTCATCAACCAGGTTCCCGGCGCCGCCGGCAACACCCGTCCGATCGCGCGCCTCGGCATCCCCGGCACCGTCCTCGCCGACGGCCCTGCTGGCCTCCGCATCAGTCCTACCCGCCAGGGTGAGACCGCCACGTTCTACTGCACCGGTTTCCCGGTAGGTACGCTGCTTGCCAGCTCCTGGGACCTCGACCTCGTCCAGGCCGTCACCACCGCCATGGGACAGGAGGTTCATGAGTACGGCGTCGACGTTCTCCTCGCTCCGGGTATGAACATCCACCGCAACCCTCTCTGCGGCCGTAACTTCGAGTACTTCTCCGAGGACCCGCTCCTCTCCGGTAAGATGGCTGCCGCCTATGTCAAGGGCATCCAGTCCAACGACGTCGGTACCTCCATCAAGCACTACGCCGTCAACAACCAGGAGACCAACCGCAACGAGGACAACGCCCGCGTCAGCGAGCGCGCCCTCCGCGAGATCTACCTCAAGAACTTCGAGATCGCCGTCAAGGAAGCCAAGCCTTGGACCGTCATGTCCTCCTACAACCAGCTGAACGGTGAGTACACCCAGCAGAAGAAGGACCTCCTCACCACCATCCTTCGTGACGAGTGGGGCTATCAGGGCATCGTCATGACCGACTGGGGCAACAAAGCCGGTACCGTCAAGTCCGCATGGGCCGGTAACGACCTTATGGAGCCCGGTAACCAGAACGAGATCGACCGCATCATCGCCGGCGTCCAGGACGGCAGCCTCGCCATCGAGGATGTCGACCGCAACGTCCGCAACATGCTGAACTACATCGTCAAGACCCCTTCCTTCAAGAAGTATAAGTTCTCCAACAAGCCCGATCTCGCAGGCCACGCCCAGGTCGCCCGCAAGGCTGCAGGCGAGTCCATGGTCCTCCTCCGCAACGAGGACAACACCCTGCCTGTCGCTTCCGGCAAGAAAGTCGCCCTCTACGGTATCTCCGCCATTGACTTCGTCGCCGGCGGCACCGGTTCCGGCAACGTCAACAAGGCCTATGTCGTCAACATGAAGGAAGGCCTCCAGAACGCCGGCTTCACCGTGGACGAGCCCATCCTCAACTTCTACGAGGCCACCATGGCCCTGACCAGGGCCACCGCAGCCCTTAGCGGCGGCGGACGCGGCGGATTCGGTTTCGGCAGCGCCAAGGCCGCCGAGGTCGCCATCCCTGAGGCAGCGATCACCAACGAGGCCCGCAACAACGACCTCGCCGTCATCGTCATCGGCCGTAACGCCGGTGAAGGCGCCGACCGCAAGATGATCGACGACTTCGACCTCACCACCATCGAGCGCGAACTCATCCGCAACGTCTCCATGGCCTTCCATACCGAGGGCAAGAAAGTCATCGTCGTCCTCAACATCGGCGGTGTCATCGAGACCAACTCCTGGAAGAACAGCGTCGACGCCATCATCCTCCCTTGGTCCCCTGGCCAGGAGGGCGCAAATGCCGTCGCAGACGTCATGACCGGCAAGGTCAATCCTTCCGGCAAGCTCCCTATGACCTTCCCCATCAACTTCATGGATCACCCGTCCTCCGCGAACTTCCCGTACAACTATGTCCGCAACACCCAGACTCAGGGCTTCGGCGGCCAGCAGCAGCGCCAGCTCCAGAAGGACGTCGACTACACCAACTATGAGGAAGGCATCTATGTCGGCTACCGTTACTTCACCTCCGCCGGCAAGGAAGTCTCCTATCCGTTCGGCTATGGTCTGAGCTACACCACCTTCTCGTATTCCAAGCCCGTCATCAAGGCCGTCGCTGACGGCTTCGAGGCCAGCGTCACCGTGACCAACACCGGTGCCGTAGCCGGCAAGGAAGTTGTCGAGCTCTATGTCTCTGCTCCTGCAGGCGGCCTCGAGAAGCCCGCTTGCGAGCTCAAGGGCTTCGCCAAGACCCGCGAGCTGAGGCCGGGCGAGAGCCAGGTCGTCAACATCAAGGTCACCAACTACGAGATCGCTTCCTTCAACGAGGCTGCTTCCGCCTGGGAGGCTCCCGCAGGAACCTACAGGATCAGCTTCGGCGCCAGCGTCGCTGACATCCGCGCCACTGCTAACTATCAGCTCAAGAAGGCTGCCAGCTGGAAGACCAACAAGCTCTTCGCTCTGGACGCCCCGCTCAACGAGCTTTCGCTCAAATAGTTGAATGCCAATGAAAAAGCCGGTCGATTCGACCGGCTTTTTTTATTTTATCTTAGCTTTGTAATGGACTGAGACCTTTCCGTGTGAGATGTTGACCAGTTTCTTGGAGAGCATCTTCTTGCGGATGGGGGCGACGAGATCGGTGAAGACGACACCATCCAGGTGGGACATCTCGTGCTGGACCATGCGGCAGGCGAAGCGGTCGAGTTTCTCGGTGACCTCCTCGAAGTTTTCGTTGAAATAACGGACGGTCATGCTCTCGGGACGCTGGACATCGGCGTAGATGCCGGGGATGCTGAGGCAGCCCTCGTTGAACTCGCATTTTTTCTCGCTCTCCTCAAGGACCACGGGATTGATCATAACACGCTTGAAGTCGGCAAGGTAGTCGTAGACGTCGGCCATGACCGTGCCGTCGACGATGAGCACGCGCAGGCTGACGCCGATCTGGGGGGCGGCGAGACCGCACCCGTCGGCCTTGGCCAGCGTGTCCTTGAGGTCGGTGATGAGCTGCGTGAGCTCTTCCTTGCGGCTCAGGTCGGCTTCCTGCGCCCTGGCGCGGAGCACTTCCGAGCCGTAGAGATAGATGGGCTGTATCATAATCCTTTAGATTTCCTGTCCATATAGCCTTGCAGGATGATGGCGGCGCTGATGCGGTCGACCGACGCCTTGTTCCTGCGGTCCTTGTATTTCATCCCGCCGTCGATCATTGCCCTGTGCGCGAGCACGGAGGTGAAGCGCTCGTCCTCGAGATCCACCGGGACCCCCGGAAAGGCCTTCCTGAGGCGGGGGAGGAAGGCGTCGACGTCGGCGGCCGCTTCCGAAGGCCTGCCGTCGAGGTTCATCGGATAACCCACCACAAAGCGCGTTATGGTCTCTTTTTCGGCGTATTTTTGAAGATAATCTATTATCTTTGCAGACGGTACGGTGTCGAGGGCGGAGGCGAAGATGCCCAGCGGGTCGCTTGCTGCAAGTCCCGTGCGCTTCCTTCCGTAGTCGATACCTATGAGTCTTTCCATGAGACTGCAAATTTAGTGAAAAAGTATGTCAGGTCAAAATATTGAGCCGAAACCGCGCAGTTTCCGCCTGTCCCTGGTGGACGACATGACACACAGGAAACTGTGGGTCGTACACTTCACCAAGGCCGGTTTCCTGGTCAGGGTCATCTCCGCCATCGTGGTCCTTTTCGCGATAGTGTATGCGCTGCTGGCCTATACTCCGCTGCGCACCTCGATCCCGGGCTATCCCAGCGCCCATACCAAGCGCGCCGCCATCCAGAATGCGATCAGGATCGATTCGCTGGAGAACGTCATCAGCCGCTGGGAATTCTATTCCGAGAACATCCTCAGGGTCATCGAAGGCGAGGCTCCGCTGCCGGTCGACAGTGTCATCCGGCTTGTCGACGCGGCCGCTTCGGAGGGGCGCGACGCCGCTTTCCTGGCGCAGCGCGACTCGCTCCTGCGCGACCTGGTGAACAGGGAGGAGCAGTTCGGCGTGACCGACCGCGAAGAGCGCGCCCTGCCCATCGAAGGCCTGCATTTCTTCACGCCCCTTAAGGGCGTCGTGTCGCAGGGCTTCGAAAGTGTCCTGCACCCTTATGTGGAAATCAACGCTCCGGCCAATTCCGTCGTAATGTCTGCGCTCGAGGGTACAGTGGTGTTCGACGGCTGGAACGACGAGTCGGGCTATACCATCGCCATCCAGCACTCCGGCGACCTTGTCACCGTGTACAAAAACAACCAGAAACTTCTCCGGAAGACCGGCGACCGCGTGTCCGCCGGCACTTCCATAGCCCTGGCGGGGGACCGCCTGCATTTCGAGCTTTGGTACAGGGGAGAGGCCATGGACCCGGCTAAATACATAGTATTCTGATGAAGAGACGGATCGCGATACTAGGATCGACCGGTTCGATCGGAAGACAGACACTCGACGTGGTGCGGCAGCACCCCGACCTCTTCCAGGTTGAACTCCTCACGGCCAACAACAGTTCTGAACTTCTCATTTCCCAGGCACGCGAATTCGACGCGAACAGCGTCGTCATCTGCAATGAGGCCCGCTACCATGAGGTTGCAGACGCGCTTCAGGACGACGGCATCAAGGTTTTTGCCGGCATAAAGTCGGCGTGCGAACTGGTTACGGGCGACAATATAGACATCGTCGTGGCCGCCATGGTGGGCTTCAGCGGTCTGGCGCCTACAGTCGCTGCCGTAAAGGCGGGCAAGGTCATAGCCCTGGCCAACAAGGAAACGCTGGTTGCGGCGGGACCGGTGGTCATGGGTCTCTCTGAAAAGTACCATGCGCCCATCCTCCCCGTGGATTCCGAGCATTCAGCCATTTTCCAGTGCCTGCTGGCGGCGCAGGGCAACGCCCTCAGCCGCATCCACCTGACGGCGTCAGGAGGCCCTTTCCGCACCTGGGACAAGTCCCGTATCGCTTCAGCCACCAAGGATATGGCGCTCAGGCATCCCAACTGGAACATGGGAGCCAAGATCACCATCGACTCGGCCACGATGATGAACAAGGGCTTCGAGGTCATCGAAGCGCGCTGGCTCTTCGACGTGGAGCCTGACCGTATCAACGTAGTGGTGCATCCCGAGTCCATAATCCATTCCATGGTTGAGTTCGAGGACGGGGCGGTCATCGCCCAGCTGGGTCATCCGGATATGCGCGAGCCCATCCAGTTCGCGATGGGTTTCCCAGAACGTCTGCCGCTCAACAACCGGAAACTCGATTTTGCGACGTTGGGCAGCCTGACATTTGCGGCGCCGGACCTCGACCGCTTCCCGGCGCTGGGCCTTGCGTTCGAGGCCATCCGCCGCGGAGGCAATATCCCCTGCGTACTCAATGCCGCCAACGAAGCGGCTGTCGCGGCCTATCTCCAGGACCGCATAGGTTTCTACGACATCCCCCGTATCGCCTCTGAGTGCATGGCGGGCGCGGATTTTGCAGCAAACCCTTCACTGGACGACATCTTCGCGACCGACGAGTGGGCGAAGCGCCGTGCCAATGAACTGATAGACAGATGGTAATCCTTATCAAAACGCTGCAGGTGATCCTGGCCCTCTCGGTGCTCATCATCATACACGAGTTCGGCCACTTTACCTTTGCCAAACTTTTCGGAATACGGGTGGACAAGTTCTTCCTGTTCTTCGACGCGGGAGGCTTCAAGCTTTTCTCGACCAAGGAGACGAAGTGGTTCACCAAGCTTTTCCCGAAGGCTGCGGAGGCCGAGACCGAGTACGGTATCGGCTGGCTTCCGCTGGGAGGTTACTGCAAGATATGCGGAATGATAGACGAGTCCATGGACCTGGAGAGCCTCAAGAAAGAGCCTCAGCCGTGGGAGTTCCGCACCAAGAAGCCCTGGCAGCGACTGCTCGTGATGGCAGGAGGCGTCCTCTACAACTTCATCTTCGCCATCATCGCCTACAGCATCATACTCGGCATCTGGGGGCAGGCCTATTTCTCCAATCAGGACAATGCCATCTACGTCAACGACCTGGCATACGAGATGGGATTCCGTAACGGAGACCGCATCCTAGCCTTCGACGATTACGTTCCCGAGAACTTCGGGATGCTCCAGGCGGATCTGGCCCGCCGCAACGTCCGCAAGGCAACCGTCCTGCGTGGGGCTGACACACTGGACATCTACATCGACCGTTCGATGATAGGCGATGTGCTTAACACTCCTGGTATGTTCGACCTGGCCGTGCCGTTCGTCGTCGACACGTTCATGGAAGGTTCGCCGAACATCGGTTCAGGGTTGCAGCACGGCGACCGCATAGTCTCCATCGAGGGCAGGGAAGTGCCATACGTCCAGGATTCGCGTCCGGTGCTCGAGACTTTCGCCGGCCGGACAGTCTCTGCTGTCGCGCTCCGGGATGCAGACTCGCTGCAGGTGCAGCTCCAGGTCGACACCGCCGGCCGCGTGGGCGTGTATATGGTGATGCCCGGGTACCAGACCAAGCGCTACAATTTCCTGACGGCGATTCCAGCTGGCTTCAAGGAAACCTTCTCAACCATTGGAGGATACGTCAAGGACCTGAGGCTCGTGGCCACTCCCAGCACGCAGGCTTACAAGTCCGTCGGAAGTTTCATCGCCATCGGGCAGGTCTTCCCGAGCACATGGGACTGGTACCGCTTCATGGAACTTCTCGCACTGCTCTCCATAATGCTCGGAGTCATGAACTTGCTGCCCATTCCCGGGCTTGACGGAGGCCACATCCTCTTCACCCTCTACGAGATGGTTACGGGACGCAAACCAAGCGACAAGTTCCTGGCCATCATGCAGATAATAGGAATGTTCCTGCTCCTGGCGCTTATGTTCCTGGCGTTCGGTAACGATATCGGAAGACTGATCAAATAACAAGACGATTATATGAAAAGAATCCTTTCAATCCTCATTGCGGCCCTGACAGTGATCGGCCTCGCATCTTGCTCCGGTTCCGGCAAGACGCTTCTCCCTAACGTCAGCGGCAAGGCGGGCGAAGTGATCGTTGTGATCGAGCGCGCCGACTGGGAGGGTGCCCTCGGCAACGAGGTCCGCGACCTTCTGGCGTGCGACTGCCCCTGGCTCTACATCCGCGAGCCGCTCTATTCCCTCGTGAACGTCGCTCCGGGCGGCTTCGCAGACCTTTTCAAGGTACACCGCAACATCGTGATCTTCCAGATCGACCCGCAGGCGGTCAACACAGGGGTCCTGGTCAAGAATGACGTCTGGGCTTCGCCGCAGTGCGTCGTGCAGGTCAGCGCCCACGACTCCGAGGAGGCGATAGCCACCCTCAAGGAGAAAGGCGCGACCATCGTCAGCGCCATCGAGCAGGCCGAACGCGACCGCGTGATCCGCAATACGCTGCTCTATGAGGAGCGCCCCATCGCCGAGGCCGTGAACGAGATCATGGGCGGTTCGCCGCATTTCCCTTCCGGGTACAAGCTCAAGATGAAGAACGACCACTTCGTATGGATCGCCGACGAGAAGCAGTACACCACCCAGGGCGTGTTCGTCTACAAGTATCCCGTGACCAAGGACGATCCTTTCACCCTCGAGAGCATCATAGCAAAGCGCAACGAGATGCTTCAGGAGAATGTTCCGGGTATGTTCGAGAATACCTACATGACCACTGCCGAGTACATCGCCCCCACCATGGAGTTCATCAAGTACAAGGGGCGCGAGTTCGCGCAGACACGCGGTTACTGGGAGGTTTACAACGACTATATGGGAGGTCCCTTCGTGTCGCATTCCTTCTATAGCCCTGATGGTTCGGAAATCATTGTAACAGAAGCGTTTGTGTATGCTCCCAGATATGACAAGCGCCAGTATCTGAGGCAGGTTGAATCCCTGCTCTATTCCTTCGAGTGGAAGAAGGATTGAAGGAAATGAAAAAAATATTTTGGTCGAATAGAAAATAATTCGTACCTTTGCGTTCCATTCGTGAAAAGCGTCTGGAAAATGGTGGGTTCGTATAACGGCTAGTACTTAGGATTTTCATTCCTACAATAGGAGTTCGATTCTCCTACCCACTACGAAAAATATAAAAAAAATACATAATGGCAAACAACCCTTCTGCTGAGAAGTGCATTCGCCAGAGCGAACGGCACAGAGTGCATAACAAGTATTATGCAAGGACGACACGGAATGCTATCCGTGCAATCAGGAACACTACTGACAAGGCTACGGCCGAGGCCAATGCGCCCAAGGTCTACGCTATGATTGACAAACTCGCCAAGATCGGCCTCATCCACAAGAACAAGGCTTCGAATCTCAAGAGCGGTCTCCAGGTTTACATCAACAAACTTTCTTAAAGTTTATAAGTCTCGAGAAGTAGCGCAGTTGGTAGCGCACTACGTTCGGGACGTAGGGGTCGGGCGTTCGAGTCGCCTCTTCTCGACGTAAAAGGTCCGGATGGTTATCCACCCGGACCTTTTACGTTGTCGTAATCCTTTACAGGATAATCTTTCCGTCGCAGAGTACGTGCCTGATGCAACGGCTGTCGGCCGCATAGACGAAGTTGGATACGAGATTGTGGCAGGGCTGCATGCGTATGTCGGACAGGTCGATGAGCAGGCAGTCGGCGAGGCGTCCTTCGGCGATGACGCCGGCGTCGATGCCGAAGGCTTCGGCGCCGGCACGGCTGGCCCAGCGGAAGACTTCTTCCGCCGGCAGTTGCTCGGTCCTGCCGCCTACCTTAGCCAGCAGCGCGGCGAACTTCATCGCCTCGCGCAGGTCGAGGTTGTTGCCTGAGGAGGCGCCGTCCGTACCGAGCGTGATGCGGCAGCCTGCCTGCATCAGCCTGCGGTAGGGGAAGATGCCGGAGCCCAGTTTCATATTGGAGCAGGGGCAGTGCGAGACGGTCACACCGCGCTCCGCGAGGATTGCGGCCTCCTCGTCGTCCAAGTGCACGCAGTGCGCAGCGACGACGTCCGGCCCCAGGAATCCAATTCGGTCGAGATAACGTACCGGTGTGGTACCGTGCTCGCGCAGGCAATCTTCCTTTTCGCTCTCGGTTTCAGCAAGATGGATGTGAAGCATCATCCCGTTTTCGCGGGCGAAAACGGCGCAGTCGCGCAGCTTGCGTTCGCCCACTGTATATATGGCATGAGGGGCCATCACCAGACGTATGCGCCCTCCCGTAGGATCCTGCCAATGGCGGACGAACTCCTTCTTCTCCTCGGTAACGGCTTTGGAATGGCTCTCCATCACGGTGATGCCTATGGCCGCACGCATGCCGGAACGGTTTACGACGTCGATGGTCTGTTCAATGTCGAAATACATGTCGTTGAAGAACACCGTTCCGCTCGCCGCCATCTCCTTTGCGGCGATCTCGCTGCCGCGGAGGATGTCCGCAGGGGTCAGTCTGTCTTCGAATGGCCATATGTATTCGTTGAGCCATTTCTGCAGCGGCATGTCGTCGGCATAGCCGCGCAGCAGTGTCATCGCCGCATGCGTGTGCGTGTTGTACAAAGCGGGAAGGATGGCCGTCCCGGATGCGTCGAGGTACGATGCATCCGCGACTTCGGCCGGAGCGTCCAGGTCCTTGAAACGTTTGTCCTCGATGAGGATATTCCTGTTCCTGCCGTCCAGCAGGACGTTCTTCAAAAGCAGCCTTTCCATCATCTATTCCCCTCCAGTCTCTTCTTCAGCCGGTACCCCTGCAAGTTCGAAGAGCCAGATGCGGAGGTCGCACATCCATGACTCGCGATAAACGAAATCCTTATGGTCCGCCCAGCCGTGACCTCCTTCGGGGTAGATGTGGAGAGCGGCAGATACTCCGTTGGCTTTCAGCGCTTTGTAGTATTCTATACTGTTCTCGCAAGGGACGAGTCCATCGTCCGTATTTGCCATTATGAACGCTGGAGGGGTGTCGGCCGTCACCTGCTTTTCGTTGCTGTACCTGTCCAGGAGTTCCTGCGAAGGCTCGCGGCCGAGCAGGTAGTACATCGATCCTCCGTGGGTGAAGGACGGGTCCATCGTGATGACGGGATAGAACAGGATTGTGAAGTCCGGACGCTCCTCAGGCTTCGTGAAGTGCGTCGAGGCCGTGGCGGCGAGATGGCCTCCGGCCGAGCAGCCGGCAATGCCGAGTTTGGAGAAGCCGTACTCATCGGCGTGGTCCCACAGTATGCGCATGGCCTCGTGGACGTCGTCCAGCGGTACTTCAGGATGGCCGTTGGGAAGACGGTATTTCAGCACCGCATAGACGATGCCCTGCTCGGTGAACCACCTGGAGTTGGCATATCCTTCCGTCTTGTCCCACACGTCGACGTATCCGCCTCCGGGGCATACCAGGATACACAAACCATTGGGTTCTTCCGGGAGATACACTCCCAGGGTGGGCTTGGTGACGTTGGACACGTGGTTGCCGTAGTCGATCTCATCTCCGGTGAGACCGTTGCTTGTCGGGGCTCCGTCCGGCCACAGGTCGAACATCAGGTCAGGCAGGGGCCACTGCGGCAGGTCCTGTGCGAAGCCTGTCTGGATGTCCTGGACAGCCACTGCCTGAGCGCTGGCTTTCAGCGCCGCGCAGCCGGTCAGTACCGTCACCGCCATTATCAGGAGAGTTTTCTTCATATCCGTTTTCATTTATCCTAACAAATATAGGAAAACTCCCCGATAAAAGCAGTACCCGGAGGGGATTATTCCAGGTTGAAGAGGATGCCGATGGACCAGGTCCTGAAAGCCGGAGCCTGACCTTCAAGCAGGAACGGGCAGGGGCTGTACTTGCCGTAAATGCTCAGGTCACCCATACGGAAGCCTGCGATATAGTCCCAGGTGAAGGGCTCGAGTTTCAGGTTCTCGTATTTCTTCTTGTACTTCTCGTTGTTCTGATAGTACTTGTTCTTGATGCGGCCGTTGAAGTTGAAGTCCATCGCCGCTCCTCCGAAGAATCCGATGTGATGGCGGGGGCTGAGATTGATGGTCAGGATGGCCGGTACCGACAGGAAATTGCTGCGGAGGGAGGAGAACTTGACGTTCTGGCCTTCAGAGGCGGGCTGATGGACGACGAGTCCGGATTCGAGGGCGAGCATACCTTCATCGGCTGAACGGTATGAACGGTATCCGACATCAAGCCCGGTGGTGAGGATCACGTGTTTCTGAAGGAAGCGGAAGTCCACTCCGAATGCATTGAGATAGATTTCGGAGAAAGGTTTTGAGGCGAATTGGAAACCTTCGGGACCATCGTGGGTCAGTGCAAACCCGGCACCGAAATATCCAGTGGAATAAGTGTTGACGGTGCGGGGTTTCGAGCGGACGGGTACGGAGTTGCTGACCTCCTCAGCCAGTTCGTACGGATCGATCTCTTCCTGCCTGTCCTTGTTGCGTACTTTGTCAAGAATGTCCCAGCTGAAGAGGTCCAGGCGGCCCTCGCGGACGGAAACGTTGCTGTCAGGGGTAATGCTGACGCTGCTTTCGTAGCGGAAGGTGGAGTCGTTGGCGGAGCCTTTCAGGCTTATGGTCTGGGAGTTTGCCGAGGTTATGATGGTCACTTCATTGACGTTCCTGACGCGGAGCGTGTCGGGAGTCTGTGCGGCTGCGCTGATGCATGAAGCCAGTGCAGCGAGAGTATATATGATTGTTCTGGTCATGGTTCTTTCTTATTTGGTGGTGAACATTCTTTTCAGGTTTGTAAGCGTCGTGTCGCCTTCCATATAGATGACGATGACGGAAGTTGCGTCTCCTTCGGCCGAGGGCCGGGACTGGAAACAGAGGAAGCACCTGTTGCCCGGATCCGGTTCCAGTGCTATGAGAGCGTAGCGGAGGCGGTTGTGATCGACCTCCGTCTCCTTGCTGGCCGCATCGGCGGCGTCGCGGAGGACGAGCGTGGATATGCGCTCCAGCTCAGCGTCGTCCACGTCCATCCGGACGCTTCGGAACAGGGAGAGACCGTAGTCCTTGAGGTACTCGCCCTTGACGAAGGTTTCTACCAGGCGGTCTTTGGGGACGATCCTCCCTTCGAATACTGCATTGCTTCGCAGCCTTTCCTGGGAGAAGGCCGCAAGGGGGAGCAGCAATAAAAGGGTAAAGAGTATGAGTGTCTTTTTCATATCAGTTGAAGAGTTCAGTGAGCTGTGCGGCGACATCCGGGCCCTGGCTGTCGCTGAACAGGGTTGTGAGCGTGTTGTTGACTTCGTCGAGGACGACCTGTGTGTCGGTGCTCTTCTCGCCGTAGGCGTACATGATGCAGGCGTCGTCCGGACGGGGGAGGAGGGAGTGGCCGAATACGGCCACGAGGGCGATGCAGGCGGCTGCGGCCACGAAGCCGGTCAGGGTCCTGACCCGGCTTCGGGCTGCGCGTCTGCCGCGCTGAGCGCTGAAGTAGCCCAGTACGGCCCTGGCCTCGTCGAAGGCCGGGTCGTCCGTGCTGGCAAGGAACTCGCGCAGGGCGAGCTCTTCCTCCGGGGTAGTCTCGGCCTCGAAGTACTTTTCAATCAAGCTTTTCCAGTAATCCTGCGTCATAAGTTCCGTTTTTTATATAATTCCCTGATGGTTTTCCTTGCCCTTGAGAGTTGCATCCTTACTGCCGGCGGTTGCATGCCGAGTTCCTGTGCGATCTGCTCCTGAGTGAGTCCTCCGTATTCGACCCGTTCGAGGATGTAGCGTTGGGTGTCTGTAAGTTCCCTGTCTATCAGCCCCTGTACGGCGGCGAGCTGCTCGGCGCGGTCCCGGCGGTCTTCCGCCGGAAGCCTGTCCGCCGCGTCGATCGGGACTTTGTCCCGCCTCCGGCGGACGGCGTCCAGGCTCGTGTTCCGGACCGCCGTGCTGAGCAGCGCCTCCGCCTCCGATGCCGTCCGGATGTCGTAGTTCCGGGTCCACAGCTTGAAGAAGGCTTCCTGCAGGGCGTCGTCGGCGTCATCGGCGTTGCCGAGAATCCGCCACGCCCTCGCCCGGAAGCGCTTCCGGAGGCTCATGTATGTTTCTGTCAGCAGGTCGGTCGCCATCTTATAAACTCATTCTATTTCCAATAACGCATCATTCCACGGATTGTAACATCCTTTCCGCATATTTCCACTCCGATGCTGGCAGTGACATCGACTCTGCGGAAAATGCTCCGTCGACGCCACCGCCTGCCATCTCCGTCGTGAGATCAGCGGATGCCGCCGGAATCGGGCGATAGCGCTTCGTCTTCCTCGGTGTCGTTGAGGAAGGGGAAGGCACCGCCCTTGACGAGCCAGGCGAAGCCGAAAAGATGCAGGAGGATGACCTCGAAGACCATCACGAGATAACCGGCGGCACCCAGGAAGTAAGCTGC
This sequence comes from Bacteroidales bacterium, assembly GCA_017519865.1. Classification (GTDB taxonomy): domain Bacteria; phylum Bacteroidota; class Bacteroidia; order Bacteroidales; family UBA932; genus Cryptobacteroides. The sequence goes on from JAFWRQ010000030.1 coordinate 30,972, forward strand.
GCCCAGGCATGCTTCCATTACGAGCATGCCGTAGCCGCAGATGCGGTAGATGCGGTTGCGGACGACCTTGCAGGCGGTCATATGGCCGGGGGAATCGGTCTTGGTGAACTGGCAGATGCTGTTGATGGCGTTGCCGAAGAAGAAAAGGCCTGCGAATGTGACGTGCGCGATGTGCGAATATTCGATGGGCAGCTGGAAGAATCCGACCGGAGTTCCGTCTGGTATCCAGCTTACCTTGCAGGGGAAAAGGACTATGCCCAGTCCGAAGATGCCGCAAAGGGTGGTGATGACATTGTCGGTATGGTCATAACCTATATAGGAGATGAGGACGAGCGCTGCGGGGACCAGCACGCCGACAAGTGCGGGACTCTGGTAATATGTGGCGGAAATGCTCCACCACCAGTCGTTGCCGGGATGCTGGGCTATGCCGGAGGAGAAAAGCGCGATCCAGGGCAGTATGACTCCGAGAAATCCGCATAAATTTCTGATACGGAGGTACATCCTCCCTTCTTTCGTCGTGGTTTTAATCATTCTGGTCAAGTTCATTTTCCTTCAAAGATAGTCATTCTGGTGCGAAAGCGTGCAGAAACGCCATTGGATATATCCATCCAAAATGTTAACTTTGTATGACTATCGACTTTAACCATATTTTAATCAACACTTTATGAAAAGGCTTATAACAATTCTCACAACGGTCCTCTGCATCGCGGGCATCTCTGCAACGGCCCAGGTAAAGGAAGATTTCGTTCCTGCTCCCAATGTACAGGCCGGAAAGCAATACCCTCAGGTCAACTCCGAGCGTTGCGTGCGCGTACGTGTCGTCGCTCCTGAAGCGAAGTCCGTCAAACTGGACATCGGCGGCGTCAAGTACGACCTCAGGAAGGATGCCGAAGGCGTATGGATCGGTGAGTCCGCCCCTCAGGACGAGGGCTTCCACTACTATCAGCTGAATATCGACGGCGCCGACGTCCCGGATCCGTCCAGCCTTTATTATTACGGAGCCAGCCGCTGGGGCAGCGGCGTTGACGTTCCAGCCGCGGACCAGGATTTCTACGCTGTCAAGAATGTCCCGCAGGGACAGATGCGCGAGATCTACTATTGGTCCGAAGTCAACCAGGCGATGCGCCACTGCTTCGTGTATACCCCCGCCGAATATGACCTCAATCCCACCAAGCGCTATCCCGTGCTCTATCTGCAGCACGGAGGCGGCGAGGACGAGCACGGCTGGCCGCAGCAGGGCCACACCGCCCAGATCATGGACAACCTCCTTGCGGAAGGCAAGGCCGTCCCGTTCATCATCGTGATGGACAACGGGTCGTGGACCATGCCGCGCCCGGCGGCGCCTGCTCCGGCCGCGGCGCCTGCTCCGCAGGCCCAGCGCCCCCAGGCCCCGCAGGGCCAGCGCCCGCAGGGCGGCGGCTTCGCCATGCCTGCCAACTGGGCTGACGGCATTGCCAACACCTTCATCAAGGATCTTATCCCTATGATAGACAGCCGCTTCCGCACCATTCCCGACGCTGCGCACCGCGCAATGGCAGGTCTCTCGATGGGAGGAATGCAGACCAAGTCCATCACCGTGGCTCACCCCGAAGTGTTCTCCAGTCTGGGCATTTTCAGTGGCGGTACTATAACTGTGGATGATACCAAAAACAATCCTGAGTTCGCCAGGACCCTCAAACTCGTCTTCGTGAGTTTCGGCAGCCGTGAACTTGAGAACCGCGCCCCGGGCTTCGGCGACGGCACCGACCCGCGCGAGGAGACCGAGGCCCTCAAGGCCTCCGGAGTTGACGCCCACTTCTACGTTTCTCCCGGCACCGCCCACGAGTGGCAGAGCTGGCGCCGCGCGCTCTACCAGTTCGCGCAACTCCTTTTCAGATAACCCAAACCAATTGTATATGAAGAAAATAGCAATTTTCGTCGGACTCCTTCTTTGTCTAGTGGGAGCATCCGCCCAGCCGGTCAGGGAGACTTATCAGTTTGCGATCAAGGGTTCCGACACCCTGTTCGTCGACCGGCACTACGACCCTTCCAGGATGGCGGAGGGCAACACTCCTTTGATGATCTATATGTACGGTGGAGGTTGGGCATACGGCAGCCGTGGCGGCCGTTTCACCTACCTGACTGACATCGGTGTCCAGGTCATCTCCATCGACTATCGCAAGGGCCTTACCGAGTATGGATATAGTCCCGCTCCTCCCGAGAAGATGGAGGCCGCCATCGATATGGCTCTCGACGACCTGACCGACGCCATGGTCTTCGTCCTGAGCAAGGCGGGCGAGTGGAAGGTCGATGTCGACAAGATCATGCTCGAAGGCTCCAGCGCCGGCGGCATCACCACCCTGATGGCCATCTATGACATCTGCAACGACGGCCCGTATTCGAAGAAATTCCCGGCCGGCTGGATGCCTGCCGGATACATCGGCTACGCCGGCGCCATCATCAACCGTCAGCAGGACCTCAAATGGGCCAAGAAACCCTGCCCGATGATGTTCTTCCACGGAAGCGGGGATTCCACGGTCACCATCGACATCAAGCGCAGCGATGCCCTGAACGTGTTCGGCCCCAAGTACATCCTCGCCCAGCTTCACGAGATGGAGGTCCCGAACTGGCTTTACTGCGAGATCGACGGCGACCACGTGCTTTCTTACAAGCCTTACAGCGGGTATAACACCCACGAGATCCAGACCTTTGTGGAGAAGTTCGTAATCCAGGGCCTCGAACTCGAGATGAAGACCGAGGAGTACAATATGGTCGAGTCCTCGCACCTGCCCGGCATGAAGCCCGTCCGTTCGAGGAATGCTGATGCCGCAGGCCCGGCCAATCCCAATCCCCGCCCCAGACCTTAGATTGAAAGGGGAGCCCCGGTCAATCCTTCCGGGGCTCCATATGGAGCGTGACAATCGTATCGGCGCCGAAGCGATCCTTCAGCGCCTTTTCTATTGCTGAACTGAGGCCGTGCGCCTGCTGCAGGGTCATGGTCCCATCCATCCGGATGTGGGCTTCGATGGCGATGCGGCTGCCGATGCGGCGCGTGCGGAGATTGTGCGGCTCGGAAACTTCCGAGAAGGATTGAAGGATCTCAAGTATCTCATTCTCAACCTTCTCGGGAAGAGACTCGTCCGTCAGTTCACCGAGGCTGGGCCGCATTATATCCCACGCGGCCTTTATGAGCATGGCTCCGACGACGATGGATGCGAGGGGGTCGAGGACCGTCCATCGCCCTCCGAAGAGGACGGCTCCGCCGATGCCTATGGCCGCGCCGACGGACGACAGGGCGTCGGAGCGGTGATGCCAGGCATTGGCCTTCAGGGCTGATGAGTCGAGTTCCCTTCCTTTCCGGAGAGTATACCGGAACATGGCCTCTTTGGCTACGATGGAGATGAGTGCGGCCAAGAGGGCAAGGCGGCCGGGAGAGGCCAGCTCCGCTCCGCCGAGCCAGGCCGCCAGTTTCTGTGCTCCCGAGACTATGATGGCGACTGCTGCGCCGAACAGGGCGAGGCTGATGAACAGGGAAGCCAGGGTCTCGAACTTGCCGTGGCCATAGTCGTGGGACTTATCCTGGGGCCTGGCGCTTACCCTTACGAACACCAGGACGATGATGTCGGTGACGAAGTCGGACAGGGAATGGAATGCATCGGCGACCATGGCCGCACTGTGTCCCAGCACTCCGGCGACGAATTTGAAGATGACCAGGAGCGCGTTGCACGCACTCCCGACCAGGGTCACCCTGTATATGCTCTTCTCCCTTTCCATAATTCCTAAATACGATGCCAAGTTATGTATTATTTGGCAGAAATGGTATATTTGTGAAGGTAAAACAACATCAATATGAAAAGAAGGGAATTCATCCGCATCGCGGCCATCGCTCCCGTTGCAGCCGCAGCATTAAACCCTCTGAGCCTGGCCAAGGGCCAGGTGCCTCCCACGCGGCCGCAGGGCGCTCCCGCCGGCGGTTTCCCGCCCAGGGAGCAGACGCCGGCCGTGTATGCGCCGACCGGCCCTGGCATCAAGGTTCGCTTCATCGGCACTGGAGGCTCGGACTGGAACAGCCCGTCCGAGAGCGGTGAACTGCGCCGCCACGCCAGCATCCTGGCCGACGGCAAGGTCCTCTTCGATTTCACCGCTTCTGCAGCCGATATGGTCACTGAGAACCCTCCCGAAGTGGTTTTTTACACACACTCACACAACGACCACTACGACGCCAAGGCTGCCCTGGACCTCGGCATCAAGCGCGTCTATCTCGGCGAAACCTGGCTCGAGAGGGCCCGAAGCGATTTCCAGAAGGCTTCCGAGTCTACCGGCAAGCCCGTCCCGGAGATCATCCCGCTCTCCCTCGGACAGGTCGTCGAGCAGGATGGCCTCAAGGTGACGGCATTGCCGGCCAACCATACCTCCAACTATTCCGACGAACAGGCCCTCATATACTTGATAGAGAAGGATTCGACGCGCTTGCTGTATGCCACCGACACCGCCGGGCTGATGGCTTTCGCCCTCGCCCTTGCAGGCGTCGGGCAATTCTCGCGCGAGCGCAAGTTCCTTACAGGCATCATAATGGAGGCCACGATGGGGCTCGACTACAAGAACGCCGACATGAGCATGTTCTCCCACTCCAGCGTCGCCCAGGTGGAGAATATCGTCAAGGTTCTCTCCAGCAACCGCAAATACGTTCCTTTCGAAGGCCAGAAGGTCTACTTGACGCATCTCGGAAAAAGGCAGCAGCCTTCGCAGGCAGAACTCGACCGCACGCTTCCAGATCCCCTCAAGGCAGCGTATGACGGTCTCGAAGTCCTCTTCCCGTAGACTTACTGAATATCCCTCCTGAGTACAACTTTTTATTTCTTTGTTAGATTGTTCGTCGGGAGGTTTCATTGTGCTGATTTAAATTTCTTAGATCAGCACAAATACATTATATTTGTTAACCAGCCATTAATGAGATAATAGACACAACCAAATATCGACTCGCTTTTATGAAAACTATCAAGTTCGCTCTTGCCGCCCTGGCTTTGACCGTTGCAGCGGCTGCCGGCGCCCAGACCCTTAAGATGGAACCCCAGGTCGTCGGCGTCACCACTTACGAGGCTTCTACCGCAGTCAATCTCGTGGTGGTCAAACCCGAGATCAAACTCGACGATTTCGATTTCTCCGTGTTGGCTGTCAATACCAACGGTACTGACCGTGAAGTCAAGTCGGTATATCCTTGCGACTCCAGGGGCGCTTTCGACCCGGACGGACAATATCTGGCACTCGGCCTCGAGAAGGCTTCCGGCCGCGGCCTCGGCCTCACCAAAGGCAACAACGTCTGGAGGGAGGAGTACAGCGTCAAGGTTGGTTTGAAGCCCGGCAAGACCCTCAAGGTCGGCAAGCAGAAGTTCACCGCCATCGAGTGTGAAACTGACAAGGCTCTCAAGGATTTCGTTTCCGAAGCCGACTATTTCAACAAAGGCTCGTTCACGGGCAAGTCCACCGGAAAGCCCGGTGAGGAGACCCTCACCTATGCATCTTACGAGCCCTGGTCGCTCAAGGGCGACGGCAAGGCCAATCCTCTGATCATCTGGCTCCACGGTGGCGGCGAAGGCGGTATCGACGTGTCGATCACCCTTCTCGGCAACGAGGTCGTCTCGCTCATCCGCCCGGAGATCCAGTCGCATTTCACGACCGAGGGCGGAGCAGACGGCGCATATGTTCTCTCGATCCAGTGCCAGACCATGTGGATGGGTACGTCCAAGGGCTTCGGCCACGGCGAGTATCCTTCGCTCTATGCCGACGTCCTCAAGTCCTGCATCGACAACTATGTCGATACACACCCCGACGTGGACCGCAACCGCATCTATCTCGGCGGCTGCTCCAACGGCGGCTATATGACCATGGCGATGCTCATCCGCAACCCCAAGTACTTCGCTGCGGCTTATCCTACCTGCGAGGCCTATATGGACGCGAACATTTCGGACAATGAGATCAAGGCTCTCGCCGAGGAGAACATCTGGATCGTCCAGTCCTACGACGATACCACGGTCGATCCCAAGACACATTGCATCCCCACTTTCCAGCGTTTGGTGAAAGCCGGCGCCCAGAACGTCTGGATGTCGATGTTCGAGAACGTCCAGGGTATCGACAACCCCGGCCAGAAACTGATGGGCCACTTCTCCTGGTGCTACCTCTTCAACGACGCCGTGACGAAGTCGCAGGAGCAGAGCGAGGGTGACGTGAAGCCTTCGAACGATGGCGGCGGTTCCGTTGCCCCGCAGGGCCACGCCAACATCTTCGAGTGGATGAACGCCCAGGTCCTTACCGCTCCCGCACAGCCTCAGCAGCAGGGAGGTCAGAGAAGATAATCCTTCAAAAGCAGACACAACCAATTTCAAAATACTTTTATGAACTGTATCAAACCTATCCTCGCCGCCCTGGCTTTGACCGTAGCGGCGGTAGCCGGTGCACAGACCCTCAAGATGACGAATCAGGTAGTGCGCATCCAGGCTTATGAGTCTTACACTTCAGTCAACCTCGTCGTCGTGAAGCCAGAGGTGAAGCTCGATGCCCTTGATCCTTCGGTATTCTCCGTCCAGACCAACGGCGTTGAAAGGAACGTCAAGATCGTCTACACCTGCGACGACCGCGGCGAGTGGGCCGACAACGGCGACTATCTCGCATTCGGCCTCGAGGTCAGCAGGGAGCGGGGCGTTTCCCCGCTCGTTTCCAGGGGTATGGGTACCTGGAGCACCGCTTATCCCGTGAAGGTAGCGCTCAAACCCGGCAAGAGCATCAAGGCCAACGGCCAGAAATACACCGCCGTGGACTGCTCGACCGACCATGCTCTCCGCAATTTCGTTTCCGAGTCCGACTTCTTCCACCGTGGCACGTTTACCGGTGCCAATACCGGCCGTACCGGAGATGTCACCCTTACCTACGGAGCATTCGAGCCTGAGGCATTGCGCATCGACGGAAAGCGCAATCCCCTCATCATCTGGCTCCACGGAATGGGAGAAGGCGGTACCGACGTGTCCATCGAACTCATGGGTAACGAGGTGGTCGCCCTCATCCGCGACGACATCCAGTCGCACTTCACGACCGAAGGCGGCGAGGGCGGTGCATACGTCCTTGCAGTCCAGTGCCCCACCATGTGGATGGATACTTCCAAGGGCATGGGCACCGGCGCCTACCCGTCGCTCTACTCCGACGTCCTCAAGTCCTGCATCGACAACTACCTCGTGCAGAATCCTGATGTCGACCCTTACCGCATCTACATCGGCGGCTGCTCCAACGGAGGTTTCATGACCATGAACATGGTTCTCAGGAATCCCGGCTTCTTCGCCGCTGCCTATCCTACCTGCGAGGCTTATGCCGATGCCAACATCTCCGACGTCCAGATTCAGCAGCTCAAGAATGAGAACATGTGGATCGTCCAGTCGTTCGACGACACCACCGTCAGGCCTACCGAGTACTGCATCCCCACCTACAAGCGTCTCATGGAGGCCGGTGCAGAGAACATCTGGCTGTCGATGTTCGAGAACGTGGTCGGAACCGACACTCCCGGACAGAGGCTTATGGGCCACTTCTCGTGGGTATACGTGTTCAACGATCAGGTAACGGGCGCTCAGGAGCAGTCTACGGCTGACATGAAGCCTTCGAACAACGGTGGCGGTTCAGTAGCCCCCCAGGGCTTCCACAACCTCTTCGACTGGATGAACGCCCAGAAGCTTGTCGATGTCGTCCCGGCTCCCAGGAACAATCAGAGATAACAATTAAAAAAGAGAACGATATGAAAAGCATGAGACTTTTCGCAGCCCTGGCTGCATGCATGGCAGTCCTTTCTGCAAATGCCCAGACCCTCAAGATGGAGCCCCAGGTCCTGGGAGTTACCACCTATGAGGCTTCCACTGCTGTCAACCTCGTGGTGGTGAAGCCTGAGATCAAGCTTGATAATTTCGATTTCTCGGTGTTGGCCGTCAATACCAACGGTACGGACCGTGAGGTCAAGTCGGTATATCCCTGCGACTCCAGGGGCGCTTTCGACCCGGACGGCGAGTATCTCGCCCTCGGCCTCGAGAAGGCATCTGGCCGCGGCATCGGCCTTTCCAAGGCCGGCAGCGTCTGGAGGGAGGAGTACAACGTCAAGGTTGGACTGAAGCCCGGCAAGACCCTCAAGGTCGGCAAGCAGAAGTTCACCGCCATCGAGTGCGAGACCGACAGGGGCCTCAAGGATTTCGTCTCCGAGGCCGACTATTTCAACAAGGGCTCCTTCACCGGCAAGGCCACCGGCAAGGTCGGTGACGAGACCCTCACCTATGCCGCTTACGAGCCCTGGTCGCTCAAGGGCGACGGCAAGGCCAATCCTCTGATCATCTGGCTCCACGGTGGTGGCGAAGGTGGTCTCGACGTGTCGATCACCCTTCTCGGCAACGAGGTCGTCTCCCTCATCCGTCCCCAGATCCAGTCGCACTTCACGACCGAAGGCGGAGCGAACGGAGCATACGTCCTTTCCATCCAGTGCCCTCAGGCCTGGATGCGCACCGCCACCGGCTCTTCGACCCGTGGCAACTATCCTTCTCTCTATGCCGACGTCCTCAAGTCCTGCATCGACAACTATCTCGAGACCCATCCCGACGTGGACCGCAACCGCGTATATCTCGGCGGCTGCTCCAACGGCGGCTATATGACGGTGGCCATGCTGATTCGTCATCCCAAGTTCTTCGCCGCGGCCTATCCTACCTGTGAGGCTTACGCCGATGCCAACATCTCCGATAACGAGATCAAGGCCCTCGCCGAGGAGAACATCTGGATCGTCCAGTCCTACGACGACACTACTGTGGATCCCAAGACCCACTGCATCCCGATGTTCCAGCGCCTGATGAAGGCCGGTGCCCCGAATGTGTGGATGTCGATGTTCGAGAACGTCCAGGGTATCGACAACCCCGGTCAGAAACTCCTCGGCCACTTCTCCTGGTGCTACCTCTTCAATGACGCTGTCACCATGTCCCAGGAGCAGACCGACGGCGACGTGAAGCCCAGCAACAACGGCGGCGGTTCCGTCGCCCCGCAGGGTCACGCCAACATCTTCGAGTGGATGAACGCCCAGGTCCTCACCGATCCCGTCCAGCCTCAGCGCCAGCAGGGCGGCCAGCAGGGCGGCCAACAGAGGCCCGCTCAGAATGGTCAGCAGAGGCCCCCTCAAGGTGGCCAGCGCCCTCCCCAGAACGGTCAGGGAAGATAATTGAAAAAGGCATCTACAAAGCGTAGATGCCTTTTTTTATTGATCAGAACGGACTTTGTGACATCAGTTTCTCCAGTTCGGAATCGGATTTGTCGTAGAGTTCCTCTTGCTTGAAAAAGCGGGTGAGCATCGTGGCGAAAACCTTGCCTTTGTAGGTGAAGACGAAGTCGTAGCATCCTGGTTCAACCTCCTCGGGATGCAGGTAGAACGACCCCCAATTGTAGGTCTCATCGTCGGGATCCTTGTTCAGGTCACATTGCAGAACATAGCCCGGTGTCTCGTCGTCCAAAGGATTGTTCCGGTAAAATCCCTGGTCCGTCTTGTGCGCGAAGACCATTACCTTGATGCCCGATCCTGCACTGGCCTGTGGATAGAACTCTATCCACTCGTTCAGCTCGAAAACTGAGCGGATCCCTTCGGCCGAGCATGGCTTATGGTTGAAATCTCCGCTTCCGCAGCGGTCGCCGAACAGGCTCAGGGCTGTCATCACAGGCTGTTCTCCCTCTTCGAGGTTCGCGAAATAGAGTTTGCCAAGAACCATTGTGTCCTGGGTCTGACTGAAGCATATTGTCGAAAAAGCGACAAGTCCTGCGGCTAAAAGTATGGCTGTCTTTTTCATAATCCTGAATCCTGTATCACTTTGAAGCACTACTGACCTCGCCGGAAACCACACTGACCCAAGTGATGCAATGAAAAGTCAAGGGGACTCCGACTGCCTTGCCAAGATAGCACAAATTGATGAAAGTAACAACTCTTCAGTAAAACCCACTGGACCGAGAACGCAGCCAGAACCACTCCAGGACCACACAACGGTTCAGTGACCGCCTTGAAGGGCTGGCCATTGGACCGCAATCCATCTCAGACGGCCCTCAGAAGCATACCCTGGTACATCGGGTTTTGAAAAAGGGAGGATCAGTCCTCATTCGCTTTTTCCAGTTTACTGATCCTGTCGGAAAGGGCAATGATCTCCATCAGGACGGCCCAACATCCGACAGAAATGAAGATGCCCCCGGCCAGATATGCCAATCCGGTAGGAACGCACGTTATGGTTTTTAATGCATACAATTACAAAGAAAACAAATATGCAAAAAGAAAACGGACAAACTGCCGATTTCAGCAATTTGTCCGCTTTGGCTCCCTCGAGCGTCGAATCGTTGAACACCTGGTGAGACATTCTCAAGATAGTAATGTTCATTGATAATTGGATAGATGGACCCGATAAAGATACGGGTATTTAGTAATAATCTCTATATTTGTAAAAACAAACCGAAAATGAACTATCTTCTCAAACGTAGCCTGTGGGTTGCCGGATTGGCTACCTTCTTCCTGATCCTAGCCATCTCCTGCAAGAAAGAGTCCAAGGAGGAAACGGAAACCATCATCGCACCGGAAGCCATAGATCTGGGTCTATCGGTCAAATGGGGATCCTTCAACTTGGGCGCCACCTCTCCCGAACAGATTGGGAACCTGTACGCCTGGGGAGAGACCGAGACGAAAGAGAAATACACTTGGGGCAATTACGAACACGGCAACTCGAACTATATCCGGAAGTATAACGGCCAGGACGGGAAGGTTGTGCTGGATCCGGAAGATGATGTTGCACAGATGAAACTCGGTGGGAAATGGCGGATGCCGACTGCGGAAGAAGCGAAGGAATTCTGGAACAAATGCTCCTTCAGATGGGTGAACGAGGGTAACAGACATGGCGTTCTGGTGACCAGCACCCTTAACGGAAACAGTATCTTCCTTCCTGCAGCGTTGGTAATCGTGGGAGCGCAGACCTGGTATGAGCAGTGGTATTGGACCGCCTCATATGATAACGCCATTAACGGAATAACGTTTTCCTGCAGCGAAAGACATGACTTGCTGTTCGGAGCGGGGAATGGCAAACTCAAATACGAAGGGCTGGCCATCCGACCCGTTTACGCGGATTAAGGCCAGCATTTATATTTTCAATGCGGCTGCACTACACTTTTTTTGCATGTGAAGAAACGTGAAGATGAAATAACACGGGTTACCCTGGCGGGTAGCGTTGTGAATCTGCTGCTGGTGGGGCTGAAGGCGCTGGCCGGGGTGGCAGGGCACAGCGCCGCCATGGTGTCGGATGCGGTGCATTCGTTGTCGGACTTTGTTACGGATATTGTCGTTCTTGTGTTTGTGCGTGTCTCTGCCCGGCCGCAGGATGAGGGCCATGACTTGGACACGGCAAGTTTGAGACGCTGGCAACGCTTTTTATCGGCCTGGCTCTGGCTGCGGCTGCGGTGGGCATTGTGGTAAGCGGTGCCACCAAGCTTGCGAGCTGGCTGCAGGGAGAGGACCTTCCAAGCCCCGGTAAGATTGCCCTGTGGGCGGCGCTGATATCCATCATCACGAAGGAAATCCTCTTCCAATACACCCGGATTAAGGGTCGCAAGCTCAATTCTCCGGCACTGGAGGCCAATGCGTGGCATCATCGGTCCGATGCCCTGAGTTCCATAGGAGCGGCTATCGGCATAGGCGGGGCAATCGTCCTTGGGGAGAGATGGACGGTGCTGGATCCGTTGGCGTCCATCGTGGTGGGTGCCATGCTGGTAAAGGTGGCCTGGGACCTGCTGGGACCGTCCTTCGGGGAACTCACGGACAGCTCGCTGCCGACGGATATGGAGCAGGAGATGCTCCGGATTATCAGCGCCGTAGAAGGTGTTGAGGACCCTCATAACCTTAGGACTCGCCGCATCGGCAACCACATTGCCGCGGAGGTGCACATCCGTCTGGACGAGAAGCTCACGCTGGAAAGCGCCCACGAAAAGGCATCAGAAGTGGAAAGGCGTTTCAAGGAACGCTTTGGCAAGGAGTCCCACATCATCATTCACATGGAACCCAGGAAGACGCATAATCCGTAAGCTTTTCCGACGATTTCCAAATCATTGTAAGTTTTGCAAAGATTTGAAAGATAGGGTTCAAGGTGTTCAACTTCAATGAAATACGGAGAAAAAGAAAGCGGACAAACTGCCGATTTTAGCAATTTGTCCGCTTTGGCTCCCCCTCGGGGACTTGAACCCAGGACCCCCTGATTAACAGTCAGGTGCTCTAACCAACTGAGCTAAGGAGGAATGTTCCACATTCGTTTCCGAACGGGATTGCAAAGGTAAGACATTTTTTTAATCATTCAAATATTTTCGGTCTTTTTTTCATACCTTTGTGGTATGGATATAGACTTGTTATCAAAAATGGTCGGAGAACTCATTCTCGACAGCGACGAAGTCGCTTTGCCGGGCGTGGGTACATTCGTGGCCGAAGTCGTGCCTTCGACCTTTTCAGACAAGGGCTATACCATCAATCCTCCTTACAGACGCCTTTCTTTCCGCCAGCGGGAGTCATCCGACAATTCCCTGGTGGAGTTTTATGCCCGGTCCAACGGAGTGGATGAGCGGACTGCCGCTTCCATCCTGAGACCTTTCCTCGCAGAGCTCAAGGAGACGCTGAAAGTAAAGAAAACCATCATCTTTCCCGGCCTTGGACGTCTCAGGGCCACCCGCGAGAACAATTTCTTCTTCATCCCGGACGAGGATATAAACATCTACCCCGAAGGTTTCGGCCTCGAGCCGCTGTCCCTCAAGACCCATGTCGAGACAGAGGACGAAATGAGGGCAGCCGTCGCTTCGCTCCAGCAGATCCTGGACGAGCCGGTGGTTGAGGAGGAAGAAGTCGCTCCGGCTGTCGCAGAGGCAGCCCCGGTCGTCGAGGAGGAGGCCGCACCGGTAGTTGAAGAGGAGGTCGCCCCGGTCGTCGAAGAGACCGTCCCGGCTGCAGTAGAGCCGGAAGTGCCGGAACCTGCTGACGTTGAGGAGGAAGTTGTACCTGTCGTTGAAGAGGAGTCTGCCCCAGCCGTTGAGGCTGCCGTTTCAGCCGATCCCGCTCCGGTCAAGGTAGTGGAGGATGTTCAGGAAGAGGATTACGGATGGGATGACGAGGAGAACTATCGCTCGTGGCGCAGGCGCCGTTCCTTCATTGTTGCAGGCATCGTACTCGTCTCGCTGCTCGTACTGTTTATCGTCGGCTTCATCGTACTGGCGCATATAGCCCCGGATTTCATCGATTCCATCTTGTATACCGATGAGGAACTGGATATTATCCGCAAGATGAGTCTATGATCGAGCTGGTCTATCCCGTAGGCGCTCCTGCGCCCGTTCTCCAGCCCCGTTCGACGCTGGCCGATGTGGCGGCTTCGGAGATGGTGCCTATCGTGGACCCTACCGGCGCAGTCATCGGCCAGGCCTCCCGCGCCTGGTGCCACGGAGGCGACAAACCCCTTCATCCCGTCGTTCATCTGCACATCCTGAACCGTGACTGCGAGCTTTATATCCAGAAGCGCTCCATGAAGAAAGACCTTCTTCCGGGTTACTGGGATACGGCGGTAGGCGGCCATGTGGGCTATGGCGAGAGCATCATGGAAGCCCTTTTCCGCGAGGCGGGGGAGGAGTTGGGATTCTACGAGTTCAATCCCGTGCATCTGACATCGTACGTGTTCGAATCGGAAGTGGAGCGTGAACTCGTCAACGTATTCGCGGCGGTGGGCAGTTTCGAACTGCATCCGGACCGCGATGAGGTTGAAGAAGGCCGTTTCTGGCCTTTCCCTGACATCGAAGCCCATATCGGCCACCACGTCTTTACTCCCAATTTTGAACTTGAGTTCGGCAAAGTCCGCCATATACTCGAATCTCTTTTATAATGACGGCGCAAGTTGAGAAATTCATCAAGGACCAGCTTTCGGTATGGCCGGAAGTGTCGGCCCGGTTCCGGGCGTTGAAGTCCGCCGGCGTACGCCGGCTGGAAGTCGGCGGCCTGGAGGTTGTGCTGCAGCACAACCCGTCCCGCCTGGCTTCCGCCGTGGCAGGCACGCCGGCGGACTCCCTCAAGGATGCTCCCTGCTTCCTGTGCCGGGAGAATCTCCCGCCGGAGCAGGCGGTACTCCCTTTCGAGGGCCGCAAGGGGCGTAAATACCGCATCCAGGTCAATCCTTTCCCCATTTTCCCCCACCACCTGGTGGTGGCGGGCGAAAAGCACCAGCCGCAGTCCATCTGGCACCACTTCGTCGACATGCTGGACCTCGCCCGCGCGCTGGATGGTTATACGGTGTTCTACAATGGGCCGGAGAGCGGCGCTTCCGCTCCTGAACATCTTCATTTCCAGGCCTGTCCCAAGGGACTTATGCCTTTGGAGGCCAGGATGGACGCCCTGCTCGACCGCATCCGCGAGGAGAGTCTGGAGGAGGTCCATTATGACCTCCCGGGCGAACTGGAGTACCTCACGCGGGTTCAAGAGGCCATAGTCTACCATTACAAACGGTTCATGCGGGGTGTTTTCGCGCTTCGCGGCCGGACTTCCAAGTCCGTGGGGAAACTTTTCTACCGCCTTCTGGAGAGTGTACCCGTGGCGGAAGGGGAGAAGGAGCCCAAGTTCAACCTTTTCGTCTGGTATGATGGGACAGAGTACCGCGCCATCGTGGTTCTCCGGGACCGCCATCATACCCATCATTTCTACAGTGACGGGCCGGACCATCTGACGATGGCGCCCGGCTGCGCCGATGTCGCCGGCTTTCTCATCGTGCCGGATCCGTCGGATTACGCCAAACTCGACGCCGGCCTGCTGGAAAGCCTGCTCGACGAGGCCGCCGTGCGGCCTGAGGTCGAGCAGGACATAGTCTGGCGGCTCAAGCGCCGCCAGCGCAAGGTCGAGGTCGGCATCATGTCGGGTCAGGAGATCCGTTTCGAGATCATCTCGGACGGGGCTGGCCCTCAGAAGGTTACGTATAGGGAAGGCAAGATCGATTACGGCGGTGTCCTCTACGACGAACTGGTGTTCGATGCGGTCACGCGCTCGACGCTCTTCTCCGAGCCCTCGTTTATCCTTTATGGGGTGACGATCGGGGTTGGCTTCCATTGGGAACGCAAGCAGGACCAGACTTTCGCCGGTTCGCTCAAATTCATCGTCGAGGACGGTAAGGTTACCGCGGTGAACCGCGTCGGCATAGAGGATTATCTGGTCAGTGTCATCTCTTCGGAAATGAAGGCTTCCGCGTCCTTGGAGTTCCTCAAGGCCCATGCCGTCATCTCGCGCTCCTGGCTGCTTTCGCAGATGGAGGCGCGCCGTCGCGGCAAGGCCGCTGACGCGCCTGTCCAACTGCCGCAGGCCCCGGGCGAGATGATACGCTGGTGGGACCACGACGACCATAAACTGTTCGACGTATGCGCCGACGACCATTGCCAGCGCTACCAGGGCCTCACGAACGCGGTGGGCGAGAATGTCCGCCGGGCCGTGGACGGGACCTGGGGGCAGGTCCTGATGTACGGCGGCGACATCTGTGACGCCCGCTTCTCCAAGTGCTGCGGCGGCAGGATGGAATTGTTCTCCACCTGCTGGGAAGACAGGGATTATCCTTATCTTCAGGCACTTCCGGACACTCCTGGCGAGAAGCCGGACGGGAAATGCTTCTGCGATACCTCTGACGAAGGCATCCTTTCCCAGGTGCTGAACGACTATGACCTGGAGACCAGGGATTTCTACCGCTGGGAGGTACGTTACGGGCGTGCGCAGCTGTCCGAACTGGCAAGCCGGCGTACCGGCATAATGTTCGGCGAGATCCGGGACCTCGTCCCGGTCGAGCGCGGACCTTCCGGCCGCATCAGCCGCCTTAAGGTCGTCGGCACAGCCTGCACTATGGTCGTAGGTAAGGAATTGATGATACGCAAGATGCTGTCGGAGAGCCATTTGAAGAGTTCCGCCTTCGACGTAGAATGGCAGGGCGACACGGTCGTCCTGCGCGGCCGCGGCTGGGGGCACGGCGTCGGCCTGTGCCAGATCGGCGCGGCCGTGATGTCCTGCCGGGGATACGGCTATCGTGAAATACTGGGGCACTATTACCCCGGTGCAAATATAGAAAGGATATGAGCAGAAAACGCAGTCCGTGGGCATGGGTTCCGACCCTGTATCTGGTCGAAGGACTACCTTATGCCATAGTCAATACCATAGCCCTGGCGGTCTTCAAGGATCTGGGCGTGGACAATGGAACCCTGGGCCCACTTACGACCCTAATCAGTCTTCCGTGGCTCATCAAACCGCTTTGGAGTCCTTTCATGGACATTTTCCGCAGCAAGCGCTGGTGGATCCTGCTGACGCAGTTCACGATGGTCGCGATCCTTGCCATCATCGCTTTCACGCTGCCTTTCTGCACGATGACCGTGCTGCTGGTGCTCTTCGTGCTGGTGGCATTCGCATCGGCAACCCATGACATTTCCGCTGACGGCTATTATATGCTGGCTCTCGACCGGCAGAGGCAGTCGTCATTCGTCGGCATCCGCAACACCTTCTACCGCGGCGGCCTGGTTCTCGGCCAGGGCCTGCTGGTGATGCTCGGCGGCATCCTCCAGAAGAGGACCGGCGACATCCCCCGCGCCTGGGGGACAGTGCTGCTGATCTCCGCGGCGCTTCTGGCCGTCATTTCTGTCTATCATTTCTTCAGGCTGCCGAAGGCGGACGAAGATACCGACCATCGGGATGTAAAGAGTTCCAGGCAGATCTGGGCCGAGTTCGGCGAATCGTTCCGCTCCTTCTTCCTTAAGAAAGGAGTCTGGTGGGCCATCGCGTTCATGCTGCTGTTCCGTTTGCCGGAAGCGTTGTCACTCAATTTGTTATATCCATTCTTCAAGGATGGGGCGGAGGTCGGTGGCTTGGGTGCCGGTACTGAAATGTACGGCCTGGTATACGGTACCTTCGGCGTCGTGGCATTGCTGCTGGGTGGCATCCTGGGAGGCATTTACGCTTCGCGGTACGGCTTGCGGCGCGCGATGTGGCCTATGGCCCTCTCGCTCGCGCTGCCCTGCGCCGTCTACCTCCTCATGGCCATCTTCCGTCCCGCTTCGGTGTGGACGATAGGTTCCCTGATCGTTCTCGACCAGTTCGGGTACGGTTTCGGTTTCACCGCTTATACGCTATTCATGATGCAGTTCGTGGACGGACCTTTGAAAACCTCGCATTACGCCATCTGCACTGCCTTCATGTGGCTGTCGATGAAGTTGCCCGCCCTGGTCGCCGGATACCTCCAGCAGTGGCTCGGCTACGTCGGCTTCTTCACGCTGGTGATGGTCTCCTGCCTCGGCACCTGCCTCGCCGCTGTCATAGCACGCAGAAAAATACTTGCACCATAATGAAAAGACTGTTCATGATCTGGATGGCGCTGCTGCCGGCGCTGGGCGCCTGCGGGCAGGGGCCGCAGCGGCAGGCGGCAGAGGTCGCCGACGCCGCTGAGGCGCGTCCCGCCGAGGCCGCCGCGCCAGCCGCCGAAGTGCTTCCCGGCATCGAGGTGCTGGAGAAGTCAGGCTTCGAGTGCCTGAAAGGCAAGAAGATAGGCCTGCTGACCAATCCAAGCGGCATCGACCGCAAGCTCCGCTCTACGGTCGACATCCTGTTCAATGCCCCCGGCGTTGAACTGAAGGTCCTGTTCGCACCGGAGCACGGCGTCCGCGGCGACGTCTATGCCGGGGGCAAGCTTAGCGACACGGTCGACGAGACCACCGGCCTTCCGGTCCGTTCGCTGTACGGCAATACAAGGACCCCTACTCCCGAAATGCTTAAAGGCCTTGACGCCGTGGTGTACGACATCCAGGACGTCGGCACCCGTTCCTATACCTTCATCAGTTCCCTCGGTCTGCTGATGCGCGCCTGCGCGGAGCAGGGCATCGAGGTAGTCGTCCTCGACCGTCCCAACCCGCTGGGTGGCGAGAAGGTTGAAGGCGGCCTGGTCGAACCGGGCTACTTTTCCTTCATCAGCCAGTTCAGCATCCCGTATGTGTATGGCCTGACGGTAGGGGAACTGGCCACGCTCATCAATGAGGAGGGGCTCAACAAGGGTGAGAAAGGCGACAAGCCCCATCTCAAATGCAAACTTACCGTCGTGCCTATGGAGGGCTGGAGCCGCAGCATGACTTTCCTGGATACCGGACTGCCGTGGGTGTTGCCTTCACCAAACATCCCTTATCCGCAGAGCGCCCTCGGCTATCCTTCCGCAGGCATACTCGGCGAACTTGGGTTTGTCAACATCGGCGTCGGCTACACGCTCCCGTTCGGCTGCTTCGCGGCCGAATGGATCGATGCCGACGCCCTGAAGAAGGCGCTCGACGGCTATGCCGTCCCCGGCGTCTCCTTCCGCACCATCCACTTCAAACCCACCTCCGGCGCGGATGAGGGGAAGCTCCTCCACGGGGTCCAATACTATTTCACCGACTATGAAGAAGCAGAATTGACGATGGTCCAATTCTACGTCCTGGAGGCCCTCCACGAGCTTTATCCGGCGCGGAACCCCTTCGCCCCAGGCAAGATTTCAACCTTCGATCGCGTTTGTGGTACGGATTGTGCAAGAGTGGCTTTTGAGAAGAGCTTCAAAGCCCAAGACCTGAGAGCCGCATGGTTCGAAAATGTCGAAGCTTTCAAGAACCTTTCGAAAACGTACTACTTGTACGAGTGAGTCACTAACCATTAAAATTTAGAGCCATGAGAACCACATTCAAAATCGCACTTGCCAGCGTCCTGGTTTTCACCCTCGCCGCTGCAGCGCCCGAGCTGAACGCTCAGGCAAGACGTAGCACCACTACGACTTCCACTTCGAGCTCTTCCGATAACAAGTCCACCGCCACCGCTACCAGAAGCTCCGCTTCCACCGCCCCTCAGGCGACCAGAAGCACTTCCACAGCGACCCGTAGCGCCGGTACGACCACAAATCGTCAGAGCACGACTTCTACCACCACCCGTCAGACAAGCACCGCCAACCGGAGCACCGCCGCCCCTGCGGGCAGCACCTCCACCCAGGTTCGTCGCGGCAACAACACCAATACCGGTACCAACACCGGCAGCCAGGTGAACCGCAACAACGGTACTACCAACAACGGGAACAATACCGGCACGGCCGCCCGCCGCAGCACCGGATCCTCGAACACCGAGACCAGCACTGTCCGCAGGCAGACCAATACCGGAACCAACCGCACCACTACCACCACGACCACGGAGACTCCTTCCAGGAGGGTGACGACCGCCAGGCAGGGCAGCACCACTGCCGCCGAGGCTCCTTCCACCCAGAATGGAACTCCCGTCAGGACTGTCCGTTCCAACGCCGCTGCCACGTCCAGCAAGGGCCTGACCTCCGCTCCGGAGGCCTCGGCCGCAGTCAAGGCAAATACCACCCGCGGCGGGCAGAACGTCAACAGGGGTGCAGTCGCAGACGTGAACTATGCCACCAGCGGTGAAGACCGCGGCGACATCCGGATGGACAGGGACAGGAATCTGAACCGCATCCCTCCGCGCGAGCGCGACTTCATGACCCACGACAGGCTCGGAGCCTTCTACGTCCACGGTCCTCACTATTTCGGATACAGGGTGCAGACCCTTCCTCCGAGATACCGCAGGATCTCCCACTGGGGCAGGGACTATTATTACTACAATAATGTCTACTACATCCGCTATGGCAACTGGTACGTCATCAGCCGTCCTCCTTTCGGACTCGCCCTTGACATCGCCATCCGCGACGCGGTCTTCGCTTCCGTGAGGTTCTCGTACTACCACAACGTATATCGCACGTTCGATATCGTGGACAGCAACTACAGGACCATCCTCGAGCAGAACCGGATCATCGCCCGGAACAATGCCACCCTTGCAGCACAGAATTCCGCGCTCGCGCTGAATTCCGCCAGAGCCCTCTCGGCCTATGAGATCGCTTCCGCCCTCGGACTCGTCCAGAGCTTCGCGAACATCAACACCGAGTACTTCTATGAGGACGGTGTATTCTACACCATCAACAAGAGGAACCGCTACGAGGTCATCGTACCTCCGGCAGGAGCCCTGGTGAACGAACTCCCTGACGACTACGACACGATCGTACTCAACGGGGTCGAGTACTACAAGGTCGACGACACCGTATACCGTCTGGTACTCGTGGACGGCATCCCCGCCCTCGAAGTCCTCGGGCAAATGTACGGCGCAATGGCCAGCAAGTACAACTACTACAGATAGGACATTTCCTTGAATGATATGGAAAGGCGGCCTTCGGGCCGCTTTTTCTTGCCTTTTTTCAAGGCGCCGTGCAGTATTCCAACGCCATGGACGTTTAATGGCTGAACACCAATATCTACATCGATGAAACAACGTTTGTTCTTCATTGTTCTCTGTGCAGCCGCCCTCTGCGGATGCCAGAAAGAGGATGCCGAAATGGGAATTGCCAAAGGCATCGACGCCAGCGCGATGGCTTCGAACATCTACCTGACCAAAGCCCAGACGGAGATTACCAAATCCGTCAACGATTTCGCTTTCAATCTCTTCGATCAAGTAAGGGCAGCCCGTTTGAATCCCTCTTCGTCCAATGCGTCGTCATCTTTCAAACAAGGAGGGTCTATCCTTCTCTCTCCATTCAGCGCTTCTATGGCGCTGTCGATGGCGGCCATCGGCGCCGGAGGCGAAACCGAGCGGCAGATGCTCTCGGTCCTGGGTCTGGAGGGGGCAACCAAGGCGGAAGTGGCCGAGTATTGCTCCAAGATGATCTCCGGCCTGGGCAAGGCCGATCCCTACGTGGACCTAAAGATCGCCAACTCGATGTGGATCAACAAGGAGTTTGCAATCAAGGACGACTATGTCGGCAGGGTTGAGAAGGCTTTCGACGCAGTCGTGGCCTCGCGTGAGTTCAACGACGCCACCCTCAAGGAGATCAATTCCTGGGTGGAGAAGAAGACCGACGGCACGATCAAGGAACTCCTCGACCAGTTTTCTCCCGATGCGATGGTGGAACTGATCAACGCTCTGGCATTCGACGGGAAATGGCGTTACGCCTTTGCCGGGACTAAGAAAGGATCTTTTTCAGCTGCGAACGGCAAGAAGCAGAAGGTGGATATGATGTATGCCACCGGAGTGCTGAGTTACGCGACTCAGGATGGCTGGGAGATGCTGGAATTGCCTTACGGCGCCGGAGGCTTCCTTATGGACGTCATCCTCCCTCCCGCAGGAGCCGTGTTCGACGCGGCGAAACTGGACTCCTCCCGCTGGGATGCCCTTCGTCGCAAGATGCATCCCTGCGAGGTCAACATGAAGATTCCGTCGTTCAAGCTGCTGGATTCCCACGACCTGATAGGTCCTCTGGAGGCCCTGGGTATGCGTGAAGCGTTCGGGCCTTATGCTGACTTCTCAGGTATATCCGATGACAAGACCCATATCACAAAGGTCGACCAGAAGACATTCATCGAAGTGAACGAGACCGGAACCAAGGCAACGGCTGCAACAGTCGTTGAGGTGGCCAAGACCGCCTCCTCTGGGTTGGAGGGTATGGACGTGGAACTCGAGGCGGTCAACTTCGATGCCGATCGTGCGTTCTACTATGTGATAAGCGAGAGAAGCACCGGAGCCGTCCTTTTCATAGGACAGGCCGCTTCATTCTGAGTTAGGCTTCTAAAGAATGCTGAAAATACGTTCGAGGGCGGCACGCTGGCCGCTGGAGAACAGCCTGATGTCGGCGGCCTTTGGGTCGCCGATCTTCGTCGGCTGTCCGTCGCGGCGCACCAGACCGTGCTCCTCCATCACGTGGAGGAGATGGCGCGCGGCGGCAGGCGCCGGGTCTATGACGGTGACGCCGGGGCCGGCGATGCGCTCTATGAGGGGCTGCAGGAAAGGGTAGTGGGTGCATCCGAGCACTATCATGTCGGCCCCGGCGTCCAGCAGGGGGCCGACGCTGCGGCGCACGACGGCCTCGGCCTCCGGGCCGTCCAGGATGCCGTTCTCGACCAACTCGACGAAGCCCTCTCCGGTACGCTCGACGACTTTGACTCCCTCGGCAAAGCGGTCGCGGGTGTCGTGGTACTTGGAGGCCTTGAGGGTGCCGGCGGTGGCCAGGACGCCCACGACGCCGCTGCGCGTGCGCAGGGCGCCCTGCTTGACCGCCGGCTCCATCCCGATGAACGGGGTGTCATACTCCGCCCGGAGGGTGGAGATGGCGGCCGCGGTGGCGGTATTGCAGGCCACTACGATGATGTCGCAGCCCAGTCCGATCAGAAAATCGGTGATCTTCCGTGCCCTGTCGATGATATACTCACGGGTCTTCTCGCCGTAGGGACAATGGGCGTTGTCGGAATAGTAGACATACTTTTCCTCGGGAAGGACCTTCACGATCTCCCTGTAAACGGACAATCCGCCTGCTCCCGAGTCGAAAATACCGATCATACTTTACAAAAGTACGTAAAAAAACAGTAAATTTGAAGGATTGAACATAAAACGAACTACGCGTATGTCATTGTACATCCCTTCCGGCTACCGCAACATCCTCGGTAGCGTCGAGAATACTGAAAAGGCCATCAAGGCCGTCAAGAACATGTTCCAGGACAACCTCTCCGCCCAGCTCGCGCTCCTGCGCGTCACGGCGCCGATGGTCGTGATGACCGGAACCGGTATCAACGACGACCTCAACGGCGTCGAGCGCCCTGTCCGCTTCCCCGTCAAGGACATGGGCGAGCGCCAGGCCGAAGTCGTCCATTCCCTCGCTAAGTGGAAGCGCCTCAAGCTCGCAGAACTCGGCACCGCTCCCGGCCGCGGCATCTACACCGACATGAACGCACTCCGTCCCGACGAGGAGCTCGACAACATCCACTCCATCTACGTCGACCAGTGGGACTGGGAGCGCGTCATCCGGAAGGAGGACCGCAATCTCGATTTCCTGAAGAAGATCGTCCGCCGCATCTACGAGGCCATCAAGGTGACCGAGAACAAACTATACGTGGAGTTCCCGCAGATAGTCCCGCAGCTTCCGGAGGATATATATTTCATTCATTCTGAGGAGCTTTTGCAGATGTATCCCGGCCTCACGCCCAAGGAGCGTGAGAATGAGATCGTGAAGAAATACGGTGCCGTCTTCATCATCGGCATCGGCGGCGAACTGTCGGACGGTACCGCCCACGACGGTCGTGCAGCCGACTACGACGACTGGAGCACTCCCAATTCCGACGGCTACAACGGCCTCAACGGTGATATCCTCCTCTGGAACCCCATCCTGCAGAGCGCCTTCGAGGTGTCCAGCATGGGCATCCGCGTAAGCCCCGAGTCGCTGGAGCGGCAGCTCGCCATCCGCGGCCAGGAGTGGAAGAAGGACCTCTTCTTCCACAAGCGCCTGCTTGCGGGCGAGCTTCCCGCCTGCATCGGCGGCGGCATCGGCCAGTCCCGCCTCTGCATGTACTTGCTCCGCAAGGCCCACATCGGCGAGATCCAGTCCAGCCTCTGGCCGGACGACATGCGCGCTGCCTGCGCAGCCGCCGGCATCGAGCTGGTATAGTCCGGCAGAATTTCGTATATTTGTAAACTAATACAGAAGACATGACGACTACAGAACAGATCAAGGAGCTCAGGGAAAGGCTGGATACTCTGGACCAGTGCCTCAATATGGCCGGAAGGCGTGCCGAGGTGGCCAGGCAGACGGAAAAGACTCTTGCCCCCGACTTCTGGAGCGATCCCAAGGAGGCCGAGAAGTTCCTCAAGGAGCTGTCTGCCCTGAAGTTCTGGGTCGTCGGGTTCGACAAGGCTTCAACTGCGGTCGATGACCTTGAAGTCCTGTACGAGTTTGCCCGCGAGAGCACATCGCTCGAGGGTGATGAGATGATCGAAACCCCTGAGGTCAAGGAGCTTGACACGGCTTACGCCGGAGCCCTGGCGCAGGTCGAGGCCCTCGAACTCCGCAATATGCTCGGCGCCGAAGGCGACAATCTCGGCGCCGTTCTCACCATCAATTCCGGCGCCGGCGGCACCGAAGCCAACGACTGGTCCGCCATGCTCATGCGCATGTACCTGCGCTGGGCCGAGCGCAACGGCTACCGCACCGAGGTCACCGGCCTGGTGGACGGCGACGAGGCGGGCATCAAGTCCGTCACCGTCGAGATCGAGGGCGACTACGCCTATGGCTACCTCAAGGCAGAGAACGGAGTTCACCGCCTCGTCCGGCTTTCTCCCTTCAACGCCCAGAACAAACGCCAGACTACATTCTCCTCCGTATTCGTCTACCCTCTGGTCGACGACACCATCAACATCGAGATCAAGGATTCCGACCTGGAGTGGGACACCTTCCGCAGCGGCGGTCACGGAGGCCAGAACGTCAACAAGGTCGAGACTGGCGTACGTGTGAAGCACATACCGACGGGCATCGTCGTAGAGAATACTGAAGGCCGCACCCAGATAGGCAACAAGGAGAACGCCCTCCGTATCCTCAAGTCGCGCCTTTATGACCTCGAGCTCAAGAAGCGCCAGGAGAAGCAGGCCGAGCTCGAAGGCCAGAAGCGCCGCATCGAATGGGGTTCGCAGATACGCTCCTATGTCCTCCATCCGTACAAGATGGTCAAGGACCTCCGCACCGGTTATTCCACCGCCGACACGCAGGGCGTGCTTGACGGCGACCTCAACGAATTCATGAAGACCTTCCTGATGCAGCAGGGGAGCGGCAATTTCACTCCCGTTGTCGATGATGACGAATAATCACAAAATCACATAGTTATGGCAGAGTTCAAATACGCACCCATGTTCCAGCTGGGAACAGACACCACCGAGTACTACAAGATTCCGGATTCCGAGAAACTCGTCTCCGTCGGAGACTTCGAGGGACATCCCATCCTCAAGGTCAGTCCCGAGGCCCTCACCGTGATGGCCAACACCGCCTTCCGCGATGTCAGTTTCCTGCTCCGCCGCTCGCATAACGAGCAGGTCGCCAAGATACTCAGCGACCCCGAGGCTTCCGAGAATGACAAGTACGTCGCCCTGACTTTCCTTCGTAACGCGGAGGTGGCTGCGAAGGGCAAGCTTCCGCTCTGCCAGGACACCGGCACCGCCATCGTCCACGGCGAGAAAGGTCAGCAGGTCTGGACCGGCTTCTGTGACGAGGAAGCCCTCTCGCTCGGCGTCTACAAGACATACACCGAGGAGAATCTCCGCTACTCGCAGAACGCTCCGCTGGATATGTACAACGAAGTGAATACCAAGTGCAACCTCCCCGCCCAGATCGACATCGAGGCTGCCGAAGGAATGGAGTATCGCTTCCTCTGCGTGACCAAAGGTGGTGGTTCCGCCAACAAGACGTATCTCTATCAGGAGACCAAGGCCCGTATCCAGAACCCCGGTACGCTCGTGCCTTTCCTCGTCTCAAAGATGAAGACCCTCGGCACCGCGGCCTGCCCGCCTTACCATATTGCCATCGTGGTCGGCGGCACCTCCGCCGAGAAGAACCTCCTCACGGTCAAACTCGCTTCGACGCATTATTATGACGGTCTGCCTACCACCGGCGACGAGACCGGCCGTGCCTTCCGCGACGTCGCGCTGGAGCAGGAACTGCTCGAGGAGACCCGCAAGATCGGGCTCGGCGCCCAGTT
This sequence comes from Bacteroidales bacterium, assembly GCA_017519865.1. Taxonomy (GTDB): domain Bacteria; phylum Bacteroidota; class Bacteroidia; order Bacteroidales; family UBA932; genus Cryptobacteroides. The sequence continues at coordinate 56,589 of JAFWRQ010000030.1, forward strand.
CGGCGGCAAGTACATGGCTCACGACATCCGTGTCGTGCGCCTGCCGCGCCACGGCGCCAGCTGCCCCATCGGCTTGGGCGTGAGCTGCTCGGCCGACCGCAACATCAAGGCCAAGATCAACGCCGACGGCATCTGGATCGAGAAGATGGACGACAAGCCTTACGAACTCATCCCCGAGGAACTCCGCAATGCCGGTGAGGGCGAGGTCGTAAGGATAGACCTCGACCAGCCTATGAGCGAGGTCTGCAAGATCCTCACCAAGTATCCTGTCAGCACCCGCCTGAGCCTGAACGGCACAATCATCGTCGGGCGCGACATCGCCCACGCCAAGATCAAGGCGCGCCTCGATGCAGGCGAGGAGATGCCCCAGTACCTCAAGGACCATCCCATCTATTACGCCGGTCCGGCCAAGACTCCTGCCGGAATGCCTTGCGGCTCGATGGGCCCGACCACGGCCGGCCGCATGGACCCGTATGTCGATGAGTTCCAGGACCATGGCGGCTCCATGATAATGCTTGCCAAGGGCAATCGCAGCCAGGCCGTTACGGACGCCTGCAAGAAGCACGGCGGCTTCTATCTCGGCTCCATCGGCGGTCCCGCCGCCATCCTCGCCCAGAACAACATCAAGAGCATCGAGTGCGTCGAGTATCCCGAACTCGGAATGGAAGCCATCTGGAAGATCAAGGTGGTGGACTTCCCGGCTTTCATCCTCGTGGACGACAAGGGCAACGACTTCTTCAAGACCATAGGGCTGTAAACAACTGATAACCTTCATTATGGATCTGACGGGAAACGAAATCATCCAGGTCAATATCTCCGGCTATGACAAGCCGGGACTTACCACGACCCTTACCGACATCCTCGCGAAGCACGATGCTTTCATCCTGGACATAGGACAGGCCAACATCCATCAGTCCCTCACGCTGGGCATATTGTTCAGCACCGAGCCGGACAAGTCTGGATTCATAATGAAGGACCTGCTCTTCAAGGCGTCCGAACTCGGGGTCCAGATAGGCTTCAAGGCCATTCCCCCCGAGGATTATGCCCAGTGGGTAGGGCGCCAGGGCAAGAACCGCTACATCGTGACCCTGCTGGGCCGTTCCATCACGGCCCGGCAGATATCCGATGTCACGGCGGTGATTTTCAGGCACGGACTGAACATCGACGCCATCAAGCGCCTGACCGGCCGCATCCCGCTGGTCGAGGACAACGGGCAGACCAAATCCTCCATCGAGTTTTCCGTCCGCGGGTCGCTGACCCACGAGGACAGGGCTGCTCTGCAGGCCGACCTCGTGGAGACCTGCGCCGGCGGGCTCGACTTCTCCTTCCAGAAGGACGACATCTTCCGCCGGAGCAGGCGCCTGATCTGCTTCGACATGGATTCCACGCTCATCCACACCGAGTGCATCGACCAGCTGGCCGAGCGCGCCGGGGTGGGTGACGAAGTGAAGGCGATCACGGCCAGCGCGATGCGCGGCGAGATCGACTTCACCGAGAGTTTCACCCGCCGCGTCGCCCTGCTCAAGGGCCTGGACGAGTCGGTAATGGAGGACATCGCCCGCAAACTTCCTTTCAATGAGGGACTTGAGAGGATGATGACCATCCTCAAGCGCGTGGGTTACAAGACCGCCATCCTTTCCGGTGGCTTCACTTATTTCGGAAAGTATCTCCAGCAGAAGTTCGGCTTCGACTACGTCTACGCCAATGAACTGGAAATCAAGGACGGTAAACTCACTGGCAGGTACCTGGGCGACGTCGTGGACGGCCGCCGCAAGGCGGAACTGCTCCGCCTGCTCTGCCAGGTGGAGCACATCAACCTGGCGCAGGCCGTGGCCGTCGGCGACGGCGCCAACGACCTGCCGATGCTGGGCCTCGCTGGCTTGGGCATCGCGTACCACGCCAAGCCCAAGGTCCGCGCCGGCGCACGCCAGTCCATCTCCAGCATCGGTCTGGACGGCATTCTCTACTTCCTCGGCCTCAAGGACTCCCAGATCGATCCTTAGAGCAGTACCGATAAAAAAAGAGAGGCACAGTCTGACTGTGCCTCTCTTTTTTGTCATGTCCTTCTAGCGTTGTGCCGGAGGGTTGGGATTCTCGATGCCTTCGACATCAGGGTTCTTTGAGTGAACGGGCTTGAAGCCGGGCAGGTGGGACGACTCGACAAGATTGTACTCCTCTGTCTTCATCTCCAGTTGCAGACCCTGGACTACGAACTTCTCCACGAAAGTCTGGATCTCGTGGGTGTTGTAGCCAGAGAAGGGCTTATATGACAGGACGTGGTCGCCGTCAATCTCGCAATAGAGCCAGTTGGGAACCTCCATCTCGTGCAGTTGGGCAAGGATGTACTTGGGGCCGAACACACTGCCGCTCTCCTTTCTGGAAACATCGAATGCCACGGAAAAGTCCGCGGAACCATGGAAGAAGAGCATAGGGCAAGGTTTCTTCGCCCATTTCAGGTCTTGTTCGGCGGAAATGATACCTCCTGCATAGCCGATATAACCTGCGGGCATCCATCCTGCAGGGAACTTCTTGGAGTAAGGACCGCCGTTGCAAATGTCGTAGATTGCCATCAGGGTGGTGATACCTCCAGCGCTGGAGCCCGAAAGCATAATCTTCTCCGTATCTATTCCCCACTCGGCTGCATGTTTCAGGACGAAGACCATAGCGTCGGTCAGGTCGTCGAAGGCCATGTCGATGGCCTTGTTCATCACATCAGCCGGGGCAGGATTGTATCCATACTCTGTCAGGCCCAGGCGGTAATCGATCGAGATGACCTGGACACCTATGTCGGTGAGGTATTCGAAACGGCCTCCGCGGCTACCATAGGCCCAGCCGCCGCCGAACATGTAGATCATTGCCGGAGTGTCACCCTCCTTCATCTTTGAAGGGTTGTAATGTCTGTCGACGAACAAAGTGTCGCTCCCTTTGATGGCATACCGATGAGCCTCCTTTATCTGCTGGGCATTGGCCGCAGTCAGGAAAAGGACTAACGATGAAAGGATGAGGATAATTCTTTTCATATACGTATTATTTTATGTCGATCAATTCGAAGCTGTGAGGCTTGAGGGATACTGGAATCCTCCTGTCGCCTACCACGACGGTGGCTTCGCACGGCTCGTCGCGGAAGGATTCGACGATGACCTTGTCGTTGTCATAGACGAAGAGGCCGATTTTGGAAGGACCTTCCAGACGGGCTTTCAGGTCTCTGCCGAGGGTGGTACGTATGGTATTAAGCACTGCGTCGGGGAAAACATACATGTCGGAGACGTCCTCGGGGACAGTCAGGACATAGAGGTTGCCCTTGGAGTACTTGCCGCGGAGAAGGATGGGCCATCCGCTGGTTCCACCCGTGAGGGGTTTGCCGGCCGAGATGGTCTCCCAGGTGTCGTTGGTGTAATAACCGACCTCAGGGATGAGGATGTCTTTTTCGCTCTTGCCGTTGCGGCCGAAGTCGTTGACCAGAGCGTAACCGTCCAGGGTAAGCTCGGCGAACTGAGCAATCTTCTCGGGAATCTCCTTGAGGAGTCCGGTGGTGATCACGACGTCACCACCCCTATGGAGCTGGGCATCGATCTTGCTGACGATGTCCGGGTCATCCGCCGCTTGTGCGGTAAGAAGGACGACCTGCTGATCAGTCGGGAACTCGGGCCGCATGTCCATCGGAAGTCCGATCATGCCGAAATAGTTCTGGAGGAACGCTTCTCCTTTGGCATGGTAAGGCTTGTAGGACACTATGCCCAGAGGCTTGCCAAGTTGTGCGACGATGGGATCGACCTTGGCAAGGGTGTAGCCTGCTATCCGGGCTATGGTCGTGGGCTCAACGCCGGCCTTGAAGGGCTTCATCATCTCGTCCCAGTCGAAACTGGTGCCGGTGCCTTGCCATGGAGTCTTCCAGGCAGGATTGATGGTGTTGCCGACGAGGGACCTGTAGTCGAACAGGGCGATCTCAGGAGCCTTGGCGAACATCGTGAGCCAGAGCTGTTCGGCGTAACGGTCGGCGCCCATGTTGATGCCTCCGGCATCGACCCAGCCGCCGAAGTTATGGCCGGGACGGAGATTGTCCAGATAACGGATAATGTTGTAGCTGAGATAATTCTGGAGATGCTGCGCACCGGCGGGGTCGCGGGTCTCGGTGCCGCTCCAAACTCCGTCGAAGATCTGCGGACCGTGCTCGAGGTCGAATCCCAGGCCTTGGAAATCATCGTACCAGTTGGGGTATTTGATGATGACCTTGACGTTCGGATTGATCTTTTTGGCGGGACCGATTACAAGGTTCTGTCCGGCCTCGGTCATGAGTTTGAGCCTGTACTCGGTCCAGCTCATATCTCCCTTGGCCTCGATGCAGAGGTCGCATTTGCAGTCCGTGAAGAAGAAGTCGTCGAGAATAATGGTGTCGTAATTCTTGGCTGTGAACTCGGCAATTTCCTGGACTTTCTTGCGATGCTCGGGGTTGGTGTAGCAGAAAGTCTCGAAATTGTTGCGCTCGTTGACGGTGTAGGTGATGCCGCCGGCGACTTCCACGCCGTGCTCCTTGAAAAATTTTTTAGCTGCGTCTACTGTCGACTGCGGGACAATGAGCAGGTCACGGTGGGTCTCCAGGTAGATCCTGTCCACGTTCATCTGCGAGGAAATGGTCTCCCAGGTGGAGCGGAGCCATTCCGGGTCGCCCATCTTCTCGACCTCATATGCGCGGGCGTAAACCGCGACCTTGTAGCTCTTGTAGTTGCCCGCTGAAAGCGGGGATGCAAAAACTGCCGGGAGCAGCGCTAGAACGGCTGCGATGGCGATAAGGTACTTTTTCATATTCAAAGGGTTTTGTTAGAAATCATAATCGCTTCCTCCGGTGAGGATAGGGTAGATGTTGGCGGGGAAGCAGAGGCTCTGGTATATCGTGAACTCGCTCTGCGAGATGGCCATCATGTTGTCAATGTAGGTACGCTCGCGCGGCGTGTTGCGGTCGATAGCGGGATAGGACTTGCCGGCGTTGGTGATGAGGCCGGGACCGAAGACTATAAGACCGGGGCGGATCCCCCAGTGCATCTCGTGATTGGTGTACTCAGTCTCGCGGTCGTGCGGGTGGTGTACGCGATTATACCCGATACCGGTCATGAAACACTTGCCCATGGGGTTGAGGCCGAGGACATAGTCCATCAGTTGGCTGACGCCGTCGATGTATTTCTGCTCGCTGGTAAGCCCCCAATAGAGGAGCATGGGATAGGCATACTGTCCCTGTGCGACGTTGCTTCCCCACCAGCGGAGAGTCTCGGGTGTCCCCACCGGATATGCATTCTGGGCGAGGATCCCCAGCTCCTTGTCGGCGGTGTTCTTGACGGCCTCGATGAAGATGGCCTTGACCGCGGGATCTGTTTCTCGGGTCTTGGTGAGGACATATGAATAGAAGTAAGAAGGCAGCCATGCGTTGCGGGCGAAGGCTTCAGTACCCTGGTTATATGTGTCGACGATAGCGTTTACGTCGGTCGCGTGGGCCTTGATGTAGTCATGGTACTGGCTTTCGCCGGTCTTGAGGTACATCTCTACGTTCCAGTACATGTCGAAGGTAGGGAAAGCCAAGCCTTTCAGAGACTTGCGGGCCAGAGCGGCGTGTTCCATGAGTTCTGCTGCACGCTCGGGCTTGTAAGGCTCGATTAGGCGGGCCAGATGTACGAAAAGGGCTGAAGCCCAGGCTGCGGTGATGGGGGAGAGGACTTCTGTGCCGAAAAGATGGTCCTCGCGGTCATAGGTCGTGAAGGGTGAATAGCCTGTGGTTTCGGTACCCCAGGGCATCTCTCCGGTCTCGGTCTGGACATATTCCCAGAACATGGTACCCCACTCGGCCTCGTCGATGATGTCGGGAACGCCGTTGCCCTTGCCGAGGATGTTGAAGTTCTCGTCAAAGATGTCGGGGATGTTGAACTGGTCATCCTTGAAGTAATCCGGGAAGGCCTCGTAGGTCGTAAGGAGTGAAGAAGAGACGTCCATGTGGTAGGTGCGGCGGTCGGCATCGCCGGCATCATGGTAGCCTCCCCACGCCTTGATGGTCGGCTCCTCGCCGGTGACTACCAGACGAGCCTCTCCGATGGGGCCGTAGGTCAGGTATACGGTCTCATGGCAGGGTTTGGTGCGGATGTCCCAGTCAGCGTAAGGCTTGACGACAGGGACGCCGCAGCGCTGGTGGTAGAGGGCGCGGAAGCTGAGCCATGCGACCTGCTTAGAGTAACTTCCTCCCACTCCGAAGGGATAAGACACGCCGTAGCCCTTGACGGAAATTTTGTACGGGCCTCCCTCGGGGACTGAGGACAGGTCGATCCTGTATACGAAGTCACCGGAGGACTTGTCTTGGCCGATTTCCTTCAACGTTCCCTTTGCGACCTTCTTGCCTGACTTGTCAAGTACGCTGTATTCCGGGAGCTGTCCCTCGATCTGGCGGACTCCTCCGTCGCCGAGCCAGATGGCAAAATTGGCGTAGCGGACGTCGGACAAGGCGCTGTACCCGGCCTGGTTGGTCTTGATGGATTCGCAGAAGGTCTTCTTGTCATTGAAGCGGAACGCCTTTTTTCCGTACGGAGTGCGGATGACATAGCGTTTGCCCTGCTTGAGTTTCGGGACCTCCATGTAAATGTGATGTTCGGAAGCGTCAGCCTCTGTCACGAACTTGTAGAGGGCCTTGACAGGCTTCCTTCCGACTTTCCATAGAGCGGGGTCGGAAACGTCGACACCGTCAAGGTCTACGATGTCGCTGTTGAAAAGGGCTACAAGGATGTTGTCGGATGCCGTCCGGATTTCGGTCAGGACCAGGGAAGCATCCTTCTCATTGCTACCTTCTTCCGGATACACCGGCATTACCGGGGTCTGTCCGGAAAGCCGGACCGGGACGGCCAAGGCAAGGAAGAGCCATAGAAATGCGTTAGGTTTCATCTTGATGGAGCTTTAGTGATTATTAAGGATTCAATGAATTGTGCCTGGTTTGTGCTTTCAACGCAAAAGTAAGGAAATAAAGGTTTTTCGCCTCTATTATCGGTTCATAGTTTACACTCTGAGTTCAGACGCCTTTTTTAACTGTGGAGGCAAATGTTGAACCCTCATGATATGCGTGGAGGTCCCTTTAGGGGCGATTTGCTCAAATTTGAATTATCGCGAAAAAGGTTTGTGGCTCCGTGAATGTAATTTTGTAAAACGATTAAATAAACTAACACTATAAACCAATGTCACGATGAAACTCAAGAACCTAAAATGCACTGTGCTGATCTCCGCCTTCCTCATGTCGGCGGCGACCTTGCTTGCACAGAATGTGACTGTAACCGGTACAGTCAAGGATGAGTCGGGATTGCCAGCAATCGGTGCCGGCGTCATGCAGTCCGGAACGCGTAACGGCGTCGCCACGGACATCGACGGCAATTACACGATCACCGTCCCGTCTTCCGCTACACTGGTTTTCTCAATGGTTGGTTACGTCGACCAGACAGTCCCTGTCAACGGCAGGAGCAGGATTGACGTTACCCTCTATGAGGATACCAACCTGCTCGATGAGGTCGTATTCGTCGGTTACGGCGTTCAGAAGAAGAAACTGGTGACCGGTGCGACCATAAACATCGACGGCGAGACCATTGCCAAGCAGAACACCACGAATGCTCTCGGCTCCCTTTATAGTTCGGTGCCGGGTGTGACCATAACGCAGGCAAACGGCCAGCCTTGGTCGGGCTACAACATCACTGTCCGCGGCCTTAGCACGACCGGTGATTCCCGCCCGCTGTACGTCGTCGACGGCATCGCCGGAGGTGACATCAACAACCTGAATCCTTCCGACATCGAAAGCATCGATATCCTCAAGGATGCCGCTTCCGCTGCCATCTACGGCGCACGCGCTGCGAACGGTGTCGTACTCGTGACCACGAAGCAGGGTCAGAAAGGAAAGGTGAATGTCAACTATGACGGCTACTATTCCATGCAGAAACCCAATTTCAACGGCGTTGAGCCGCTCAATGCTTCCGAATACCTCGACCTGATCGACAGGGCTTACCGCTCTACGGGATCACTTGGAGAGAATGAGCATTACTTTGACCTCGAGGCCTTGATGCCCGTCCAGAACGAGTGGATGAAGTCAGGTAAATGGAACGGTACAAACTGGCTCGAGGAGTCCGTCAACAAGAAAGCCGCAAGTTACAATAATGCTCTGACGATCACCGGCGGTAACGATTTGATCCGTTTCGCCATGGGCTTCACGAAATCCCATGTCGACGGTCTTCTCGCCTATCCCAAGCGGACTTACTATGACCGTACCACTGTCCGTTACAACTCCGACATCACCCTCTGGAAGAAGAATGGCCGCGACATCATCAAGGTCGGTGAGAACGCGACACTCTCCATGTATGTGTCCAACAGCGTGCAGACGAACGGTATCTACAACAGCGATGTCCATACATACCTGTCCTATACTCCGCTCCTTCCCGCCTATGACTTGGACGGTACATTATATACCTTTGAGAAACAGCTCCGCGACCAGTGGAACGTCGCTTCTACTTCCAACTTGCTTGAGAGCCAGGCGCTCGGCGAATACGAAGGCCGCAACTATATGCTCCAGTCCAACTTCTACGTAGAAGTATCCCCGCATCGCGACTTGAGATTCCGTAGCGTGTACGGCTACTCATTCCGTACCAGCGCTTCCCGTTCCTATACTCCGGAGTATATCCTCAATTCCACCACGTCCCAGGATGAGGACAGGGTTAGCCAGAACTCCAGTCTCAGCAACAGTTGGACCTGGGAGAATACCCTTTCCTGGACTCACGAATTCGGCCTGCACCATGTCGATGCATTGGTCGGCGCATCCATGGAAGCACAGGGTCTGGGCCTGAGCGTTGGCGGCAGCCGCAAGCAGACGCTGTTCGGCACCTGGGAGGCGGCGAACATCAACTCCTGCGAGAGCGACATCGATGCCAAGAGCGTTTCCGTAAGCGGTACCAACACCGTTCCCTATATGCGCCTGGTCTCCCAGTTCGCCCGTGCGAACTACAATTATAACGAAAAGTATCTGGCAACGGTGATCGTCCGTCGTGACGGTTCTTCAAACTTCGCCTCGGGCCACCGTTTCGGTATCTTCCCTTCCGTTTCCGTGGGTTGGAACATCACCAATGAACCGTGGATGGAATCAACCAGAGGCTGGCTTAGCAGCCTTAAGCTGCGTTCGAGCTGGGGCCAGAACGGAAACTGCAACATCGCAAACTTCCAGTACTTGGCCACCATCTCCCTCTCTGCTCCTTACGATGTGTCTTATGCCGGCACTTCCGTTTCCGTGGGAGCTTATCCGGACATCATCCCGAATGCCAACCTGACCTGGGAGAAGACCGAACAGACAGACATCGGTCTTGATGCCCGCTTGTTTGGTGGCCGTATGACTACTACACTCGACTATTACATCAAGGATACCAAAGACTGGCTCGTGGATGCCCCCGCACTTGCGTCATACGGTACAGGAGCACCTACCATCAACGGCGGTGCCGTCCGCAACGAAGGCTTCGAGATCGCCCTGGGTTGGAACGACCATCTCGGTGACTTCTTCTACAGTGCCAGTGCCAACCTCTCGAAGAACAGGAACGAGGTCCTCTATATCGACAATGCCGACGGAATCATCCACGGCCCTATTTACACCTTCAGCCAGAGTCTGGCCAAGTACAACACCTTCGAGGCCCGCGCCGGCAAGCCTATCGGCTATTTCTGCGGTATCGCCAGTGAAGGTATCTTCCAGAATCAGAGTCAGATCGATGAATACAACGCAAAGGGCTACAAGTTCATAGACGGCTATGAGGCTGCAAAGCCGGGTGATGTAATCTGGATCGACCAGAACGGTGACGGTCTCTATAATGAGCAGGATATCGTCGAAATAGGTAATCCCCATCCGGACTACAACCTCGGTTTCAACCTCACCCTTGAATACAAGGGTCTGGACTTCTCCGTCAGCGGCTCCGGCGCCTTCGGTCAGCAGGTCATCTGCTGCTACCGCACGTTCCTGGACGGAGACCAGAACTTCACCACCAATTTCGTGAACCGTCTGTGGACCGGAGAAGGCTCTACCAACAGTTTCCCGCGCTTCTCCTCCGGCTCCCACAACAACTTCTCCTGTAACGGTTACACCGGTGACATCTGGGTTCAGGACGCCGACTATGTCAAGTTCCGCACCATCACGCTTGGCTACGATTTCAAGAAACTCTTCAAGAAGCTCCCCATGGCCTCCTGCCGCATCTATTTCACCGGTCAGAACCTCTTGACCCTGACCAAGTATGACGGTATGGATCCGGAAGTCGGTTACGGCGGCTCCGTGAATTCTTCCGGTTCCATCATCCCCTGGTCTTCCGGTATCGACGTAGGTTACTACCCGAGCGCGAAGGCATATATGTTCGGACTGAGTCTTAAATTCTAATTGATCGACCACCATGAAAAAGATATTCTCATTCATTGCGATTGCCAGTGTCTTGATTCTGTCGGCCTGCGACAGCATGCTGGACACGACCAACTGGGATAAGAAGGATACTTCCAATTTCCCGCAGACGGAGAAGGATGCCTATCAGATTATCCTGGGTATCCATAATGCCCTGGTCAACACAATCTCGGCCTCTTCGCCGGACAACAACTACATCTTCTACGGCAACGCCGCCAGTGACGAAATGTTCGGAGGTGGAGGTGAGGACCGTCTGATGTATTCCACGGCAGAAGGTTTCCAATATGCCTGGAAGGGCTATTATCAGGGTATTTTCCGTGCCAATTATGCACTCTCGGTCATCCCTGAAATGGACGACGCATTGTTCTCCGACATCGATACGAAGAATTACTACATCGGTCAGGCTTATTTCCTTCGTGCCTGGTATTTCTTCCAGATGGCGCAGACATTCGAGACATTCCCCATGATCCTTACGACCGACCCTGTGAACGAGCCTCGTACCGACGTGGAGACTATCTATGCGCAGATAGCATCAGACCTGAACGATGCTATCAAGTACATGCCCTCCAAGTATGGCTATACCCAGAATGATGGACTTGTCGGACTCTCCACCAAATACGCTGCCGAGGCGCTTGCAGGACGTGTCTACCTGTTCTATACCGGTTTCTACAATAAAAGCGACCTTCCGGGCTTGACTAAGTCTCAGGTAGTTTCATATCTTAAGGACTGTCGCGACAATTCCGGTTTCGGCCTCGAGCGCGACCAGCGCGAGATTTGGCCATATACCAATGGATATACGACCGGATTCAATTACGGCACCGATTTCGATGTCTATCCCAGCCGAAACGACCTTCACTGGGTGGGCAACCACTCGAAGGAGACGGTTTTCGCAGCGCATTTCAGCCTTGTGGCATGGGTGGGCTTCAACCGTATCGGCGAGTTCTATACGGGTTATGTCATGGGCGGTGTCCCTAATATCGGCTCATATCCTATCGGCTCGGGTTATTCCATGGGCAAAGTCAATTCCAAGTTCGTGGAGAACTGGGCGACTGATCCCGACTATGGATTTGCAGACAAACGTCTCTGGGGCACTGTCTATGCGACCAACAATGCCGACCAGATCTATTCGTGGATGAACGGCCAGTATGTCGAGTTGCCGAATTATGTAGGAAGTTTCGCGACCGAAGAGGAGCATACTTACTTCTGGCAGAAGAAATATGCCGTTATCGCCGCTTATAGTGATGCCAACAAGTCCAAGATGCTCAGGAACTTCTTCTATGCCACTCCGGTCAACAACTGCTACAACCACAACCTCTATGACAACCGCAACGATGCGATTTTCATCCGTTATGCAGATGTCCTGCTAATGCTGGATGAGTTGGAGCAGACCGTTACCGGTATGAACAAGATCCGTGAGAGGGCCGGTCTCGCCCCGTACAGCAGCTATACGTTTGAGCGTCTCCAGAAGGAACGCCAATACGAGTTCGCTTTCGAGGGTATCCGCTTCAACGACCTCCGTCGCTGGTATCCGGATACGGCCGGCAAGATTATCGCCGATAACCAGAAGGGTGCATACATCACCTTCCGCGGCAAGGTGGTCGATGGAGGGTGGAAGGAGATGCCCGGCAACTCCATCGAGCAGCGCTACGCTCAGACAAGGGGCTTCTGGCGTATTCCTTCTTCCGAAATTAGCCTTTCCGAAGGCGTACTGGACCAGAACAAGGGTTGGGAAGATGATAACAATACCTGGTTCCTGTCCTCAGACGCCATGCCATACTGATCGTGTTGGTTGGTTTTTGATAAGGGTGGTCTGCAGTCCTGTCAGCTATGGGGGGCTGCAGACCTTTTCATTTGCATTATTTTTTTTGTAAATTGGCCCTGCCTTAGCTATGTACCCTGTCTTTAAGAAATACGTCCTTTGGATCCTGCTCCCGGTATTGTTCGTCTGTTGCGACCGTTCCGGAAAGAATTCCATCGTCTCCTTGCGTGCAGGGATGGACGAGTTTCCGGCCAACGCCATCGTGACGGACCTCGCTGAGGACACGAACGGTTTCCTCTGGATTGCGACTGATGGCGACGGGCTTTTCCGTTTCGATGGATCCGGATATCTCCATTTCTTCGAGTCGGAGCAGGAAGGTAATCTCCGGTCTTCGCGCATCCATTCCGTTTTCGTCGCCTCCGACGGGCTCGCTTATGTGGGCACCGACGCAGGCCTGTATTATCTTGACGGTGCTGACGACCGTTTCGTCAGATGTCATCTTGACGATGGGACGCTGGTCGTCATCGACCTGCAGCAGGACAGGAACGGGACGCTTTATGCCATCACGCATCAGGGTGTTTTCCGTAAGGTCGAGGGGCAAAACCTGTTTAAAAAGGTCATTCCTTATACTGAGAGCTATATCTCTGGTGTCATCATCGACGACAGGGACTGCGTCTGGACCATGTTCGACCACAGGATAGAGCGGTACGACGAGAACTTCGACATGGTCGCCACGATGGAGACTGCGTGGCCCCTCATCCGTACGACATATTCCGGAGGGGACAGGGTGTACGTCTCATCTTTCCCGGATGTACTTGCCCTTGATCTGTCGGACGGCACGTTGAAAGACGCACCCGGGAAAGTCAATGACCTTTACCGTTCCAGCCAGGGTATATTCTTCGCAGCGAAGGAGGGCCTTGTATTCTTGGAGGACGGAGGATTTAGTGTTTACAGGACTGATACCGGAGAAACACTCCGGGAGCAATCCAAGGGTTTCCCGTTCTTCCTGCCGAGACAGGTCAGGACGGTGGGAGGCTTTTATCAGATGCCATCGGGAGTAGCCTGGCTCGTACCTGAGAGAGGGCGTCCAGTCAGGCTTTCCAATTCCATGCAGGATCCCAACCTGCCCTTGATCCGTTTCATGAACGAGCATAACGTAAAAGACGTGTGCGTGACGGGACGTTTCATCTGGTTCATTTCCGATTACTGCCGGCTTGCATGTTTCGACAGGGAGACGGGAGACGTGAAGGTACGTGAGATAGGAGCCCTGGTTGACCGCCTTGTGGGAGAGCAGCGCGACTGCCGGTTGCTCGTGGACGAGACCAGGGATAGGCTGCTCCTGTCACTGGACAGCAACCTCTTCGATTTCAGTATAGATGCGGAAGGGGAACTTCATCTTGCCCATCTATATCCCGGAGGCCTGATATCTTCATACATGGCAATGACGTGTGACAGAGAGGGAAATATCTGGACCGGAGGTACTTCCCACTCACTCTTCCATATTGGCTACGTGGCTGCCGACGAAGGCCCCCTGATGATCGATCTAGAGAGACACGTGATACCGGGCGTCACGAATCAGGTCTCGGTCACCGGCGTGCTGAGCATGACTGATGGCACGGTTGCCGTCGCCTTTACCGATCTGGGAGTTGCTCTGGTCGATGGCTCCACCTTTGAAGGGAAACTCCTGGATTTCGGCGTTGGAGGGATCATACCCAAGGTCAATGCTATGTGCGAGGACTTCAGCGGCCGTCTGTGGATAGGAGCCGAATCCGAAGGTCTGATCGTCTATGACACGCAGACGGGCTCTACGTCCATGCCGGAGCTTTTCAGAAACCGTAGGATCAATTCCATTTCACAGGGTAGCAAGGGCAGGATGCTGCTCGTGGCTGACAATACTACGCTATACTCCTATTCCTCCGTTTCCAATCAGTTCACTCCGTTGTTGAACGGCCCGCTGTCGGCTACTGGCTATTCCAGCGAGTTTTTCTCCATCGACGACAATCCCTATCTTTTCCTGAACGGGGAAGTGTACAGGCTTGCCTCCTTCTTCAACAAGTTGGATGACCTGATGCCAAAGGGCGCGGAGGTTTCGATTCATGACGTCGACGGCCGTCTGATCGATTATCTTGGCTGGGGCGATCTTGAAAGCGGCAGGGCGAGGGTTACGCTCCCGTCTTCCCTGAATGCGGTCAAGGTCCAGGTGTCACCCTTCGGCTATGACGAGTCTCGGCACATGGCGGTTGAGTACGTCCTTACAGGCAAGAAACAGACGTGGGAGCATTCCCTGGACAAACCTGTCATCAACCTGAACCCCCTGCCTTTCGGCAGGCATCGTCTCTTGCTTAAGTTGATGGATACTGCGGGGGGGGAGGATGAAGCCCTGGAGATGGGATTCCGTATCTTCCACCAAAGGCCGTGGTTTTTCAGCAACACTGCCATTATCGTGTATCTGGTACTACTCCTCTCCCTGCTGTTGCTCATCGCGGGCTTCATCAAGGAGATGAACAGGCGTTCCGTCACCCTTGAGATAGCTCGGAAAGAGAAGGACCTCCAGGAAAGGATCAACCAGGACAATATGGACTTCTTTACCAATATCTCGCACGAGTTCAGGACTCCTTTGACCATCGTCTCTGATGCGACCGATTCCCTCCTGAAGAGTGCCAGTACCAATTCCCAGCAGTCACGCCTCCTGCATGCTATCCAAAGGAATACTTACAGGATGCTGAAGATTGTGAGTCAGATACTTGAGTTCAACAAGGTCGAGCATGAGAAGCTACGACTGCGTGTCTCGGTCACGGACGTTTCGCGCTTGGTACGAGGCATCGCGGAAGAGTTCGAGAACGACTCAGTCCAGAAACAGGTAAGCCTTTCCACCAATGCGGACAAGGCATTGTACTCCTGGATCGACGAGGATTTCTTCGAAAAAATCATCTACAATCTCCTGTCCAACGCCTTCAAGTTCACCCCTCCCGGGGGCTATATCCGTATCGAACTGAGCCCAGCCGGGGCTTCCGAGATTCATGAACTCTTCGGGCAGGAGCCTGCGGCTCCAGGAAAGTACTTGCTGGTCCATCTTACCGACTCCGGGATCGGTATCCCGGACGACAGGAAAGCGGAGATCTTCGAACGCTTCTTCCAGCTTGATGCCTCCAAGAAGCAGGGAGGTACTGGCATCGGGCTTTATTTCACCAAGGCATTAGTGACGGCTCACCATGGCCTGATAACCGTTCGTGACAACGTGGACGGATCAGGCAACAGATGCGGCAGCGTCTTCTCCTTCGCCCTTCCTATGGACAATGTGGCGTATACGGAGGAAGAACGTGAAAGTGAAATGGACGGGACGGAATCAATGGACAGCAAGCAGTATCTGAAAGGTCTTCCTTCCTTGAACATCCCCGTCATCGAGACCGGGCAGATGCAGAAGATATTGCTCATAGATGACGACAGTGAGATCTTGTATTACCTCAGGCTCGTGCTCTCGCCGTATTATAAGGTCGTATGTAGTTCAGATGCTATGACTGGTTACAAACTGATTGAATCGGAGCATCCGGATCTGGTGATATCGGACGTCATGATGGTCGAGACTGACGGCATTCAGTTTTGCAAGATGGTCAAGGAGAACATAGAGATGTCCCATATTCCGGTCATCCTACTGACGGCCAAGACCAAGAAGGATGACCAGATCGTCGGTCTCAATGCCGGTGCGGAAGCTTATATCGTCAAGCCTTTCGACTCTGATTATCTTCTGTCTGTGATACGTTCCATCCTGAGAAATCGCGAGCATGCACGCAAGTCAATGGGTGAGAACACGAGCATCAACGGTGATCCCGCCATATCCGCCATCCCCGAGACCGACAGGCAGTTCCTCGACAGGCTATACAGATTTATGGAGGAGGAGATCCTTGATACTGAGCTGGATGTGGAGCGGCTGTCGAGCGAGTTGATGATAAGCCGCACAAAGTTCTTCTATAAGGTCAAGAACCTTACGGGCAAGACCCCCAACGAGTTCTTCCGTACTTACAAACTCAATAGAGCCGTGGAGTTGATACGCGAGGGGAAATACAAGCTTTCCGCCATATCCGAGATGGTCGGTTTCAGTTCTCCTTCGCATTTCGCCACTGCTTTCAAAAAACAGTTCGGCGTACTGCCAAGCAAATTTTAAACTACATTATACCATGAGAAACATTATTTCCCTGGCCTTGTGCCTCTCCTTAACTGCCGGAATGGCTTTCGCCCAGCCCGTCAAGGAAACCTACCAGTATGCCCTCAAAGGGACTGACACCCTTCGTCTTGATAGACTTTATAACCCTGAGAAGATGGTCGAAGGGAAGACCCCGGCCATGGTCTATATGTTCGGCGGCGGCTTCGCCTTTGGCAGTCGCGGCGGCCGTTTCGACTATCTGACCGACATCGGAGTTCAGGTGTTCTCCATAGATTATCGTCTCGGGCTCAAGGAATACGGTTATCGTCCTTCACCTCCGGAGGTACGCCAGAAGGCTACGGATATGGCCTTGGACGACTTGACGGATGCCATGGCTTATGTCCTTGTACACGCCGAGGAATGGGGCATAGATCCGCAGAAGATAATGCTGTCAGGCTCCAGCGCCGGAGGCCTTACTACCCTTCGTGCCATATATGACATCTGTAATTCAGGGCCTTTTTCAGTAAAATTCCCGAATGATTGGATGCCGGCCGGATATATCGGTTATGCAGGAGGCTTGTCTTTGACTGACAAGGACTTGACCTGGCCCAAAAAGCCTTGTCCGATGCTGTTCTTCCATGGCACGGCTGACACTTCTGTCCCTTATGAGATACGCCGTGGCGATTACTGGGTCTATTTCGGCCCCCTGTACATTACGCGGCAGCTCCACGAGATGGAGGTCCCATTCTGGCTTTATACCGAGATCGGTGCTGATCACGTGATGTCATACAAACCTTTTTCGGGGTATAATACCCACGAGATTCAGACCTTCGTCCAGAAGTTCGTCGTCGAGGGCCTGCAGCTGGAGATGAAGACCGAAGAATTGAACCACGCTGGTCCGTCGCTCCTTCCTGGCGCCAACCGTTAGATTTAGAGCAGGTCGAGGATCTGATTCATGTCAGTGAGATGATAGCGGGCGGGGATACCCTGGAGCCCGCGGCCCTGCCAGTCGGCAAGGGCGAAGTCGCAGCCTGCGCCGGCCGCGCACTGGAAATCGTGCATCGTATCTCCGATGTAGATGCATTCGTCCGGACTGGTGCAGCCGGCCTTGCGCATATAGGCGAACATCGGGTCGGGGGAGGGTTTGTGTCCCTCGCTGTCCTCGGCGCATATGATGTGGTCGATGTACCTCACAAGCCTCTGCATGTGGACATCCTTCTCGAACTCGTAACGGCTACGGGAGGTCACGCAGCCCGTCGTCCGCCCTGCGGACTTGACGGCTGCCAGGACCTCCTCAGCTCCTTCGAAAGACTTCATCAGGTGGCTTAACTCCACGAAGTTCTCCTCCCAGCGCGCGCCGAAGCGCTCCGTTTCGGCGTAGCCGAGCATCGGAGCGACCTTTGCGCTGGGGATGCCGAAGTAGCCGTAGGCCTCCTCATAAGGCATCGTGGTGCCAATCAACTCTTCGACGGTCTTGACCAGTGACAGGACACCGGTGCGTTCGGTATCGATAAGCGTACCGTCTATATCGAAGACGAAATGCTTGTACATCAGCTGAAAATGATGGTCTTGTTCCTGAAAGTCAGGATCTTGCGCTCGATGTGCTTGGAGACGGCACGGCTCAGGACAATCTTTTCCAGGTCGCGGCCCTTGAGCACGAGGCTGTCGGGAGTGTCCTTGTGGGTGATGCGGGTGACATCCTGCTCGATGATGGGGCCCGCATCCAGTTCTCCCGTGACGTAGTGGCTTGTGGCACCGATGATCTTTACGCCACGTTCGTAGGCCTGGTGATAGGGCTTCGCCCCGATGAAGGCGGGAAGGAACGAGTGGTGGATGTTGATGATGTGGTGCGGATACTCCTTTATTATGTCCTCGCTGATGATCTGCATATAGCGCGCGAGCACGATGAAAGAGATGTTCTCGCGCTTTAGCAGTTCCATCTCCGCCTTCTCGACCTCTTCCTTGTTGGAGTGGTCCTTCTCTATGGACCACACGTAGTAGGGTATGCCGAACTGGTCGGCGACCTCCCTGAGGTCTTCATGGTTGCTGACGATGCAGGGTATCTCGACGTTCCACTCGCCGGCCTTGTATCGGGCAAGGAGGTCGTACAGGCAGTGGCTCTGCTTGCTCACGAAGATGGCCATCCGCGGCTTTACGTCGCTGAAGAAGATGCTGAACTCCATCTCGAAGCGCTGTTTGAAAAGGGTGCTGACATATTCCTTTATCTTGTCGCGGGGGATGAGGAAACCCTCAAGTTCCCACTCGATTCGCATGAACAGCACGCCGTTCTCCCTGTCCACGTACTGGTCCAGGTATACGATGTTGCCGCGGTTGTCGGTGATGAAGCGTGTGACTTCGGTGATGATGCCCTGGCGGTCGGGGCAGCTGAGGAGTATGATGGCGGTAGGTTTCATTGTCAGTTGTTTATGATGTGTATGTCGCGCTGAGGGAACGGGATCTCGATGCCCGCTTCGTTCAGCGCCTTGTAGATGATCTCACGGGCGCTGGCGAGATAGGCGTTTCGCTGCGGCACGAGGACGAACTGCTTGACGGCGATGTTCACGGAGTTGTCGCCGAACTCCTCGACCGTTACATAGACGCCGGTCTTTTCGTCTACTATCTTCATTCCAGTCTCGTCGGTCCCCTGGAGAGGTTTCATGGCCTCTACAAGTACCCGGCGGGCCTTCTCTATGTCGGTACCATATTTCACGCCCACCACTATCTTGGTGAATTCGTAAGGGTTGCTGCGGGTGAGGTTCTTGAAATTCTTGTTGAAGAGTGCGGTGTTGAGGAAGGAGATCACGGCGCCGTCGAGGGTCTCGATCTGCGTGCTCTGGTAGCTGACTGATGAGACCTTGCCGCGTATCCCGTCGCATTCGACCCAGTCTCCGGTGCGCAGGCGGCCTGACATCAGCTGGATGCCGTAGATGAAATTGTTCAGGACGTCCCGCATGGCGAGACCGATACCTGTGGCGAGACCTGCGAACACGATAGAAACGGCTCCTGTCGGAATGTTGAACAGCAGGAACAGCAGGATGATGAAGGTGCCCCAGACCAGAATACTGATGACGTTGTTTGCCACGGTGAGGTTCACCTCCTCATCCTTGATATAGGTTCTGCCGGAGGCCTGCATGATGTTACGCAACTTGATGTCGCGGAACATCGACTTTGCAAAGTAGGCTATGTATCTGAACACGAAGTACAGGCAGAGGGCAAGCACGATCATGCTCGCCGACAGCTTGAGGATCTCGACGCCGGAGGTGCTGGTGAAACTGAAGAACTTTGCCGAATAGAGGTTGTTGAATATCTCCTGCATGTCGAAGACCTTGAGGGCCAGCAGCACGCTCAGCGGTACTGAGACCACGGCGAATACCGGCAGCACGACATCCTCGATGAAGTCATAAAGCCAGGTCAGGCGAATGAATTCACCTTTATGGATCTTGCGGAAGTCGGCCTCTGCCTGCAGGCGCAGCTCCTCGAGTTTGGCGCCTATGCGGCGCTCCTTGACCTGGTGGAAGAGGCGGTACAGGGCGATGATGGTCTCCTCGACAGCAAGGGCGAAGAGCCACCACATCACGATCAGCAGGCTGAGGAAGATGTATCCGAGGCAGGCGGTAACGGAACTGACGACCAGTACGACGAGGGTCACGTACGAGACTATCTCGTCAGTTAGTTCGGTCTGCTTGGAGTACCTGCGGCAGGCTCCGGCCTGCCAGAACATACAGACAACCAGGAGCGGCGGCAGCAGAATGTTCATCACGGTGTTGGGGACGAACATCACGCGGCAGCAGATGGCCACGAAGCCTACGACGATGACCGGCATATACAGCCCCATCCCATACTTGAACTTGACGGGCTTGAGACGGATGAGCAGCGACATGAAGATGGCAACGAGCATCCAGCAGAACACCAGCAACAACTTGGTGGCCTGGGAGATGAAATTGTTGTCGGTCGTGCCGGAAACTATCGCGATGGCCAGCAGGAACAGCGCCGTGCCGCCGAGCGCCGTGACGAGCTTGCGTCTCTTCCTGAAGTTCTCGGTCTGAAGCCGTTTCACGCGGCGCGAGATGATATGGACCGCGACCTGGCTGATGAGTGTGGACAGCAGGAGGCAGACAGCCACGATCAGGAAGAATGCGAAGACGATGGGACCGCGCCATTCGCTGCGGACTCCCGTCGCAGTTCCAATGCTGCGGCTGTATTTGGTGCGGACCTCGTGCAGGGCTTGCTTTATGTATTTGGCTGGATGCCTGAGGATCTCGAAGTAATGCTCCTGGCCGCGGGTGAACATGCTCTTCTGTATGGCGCGGTAGCGCTCCTGTGCATAATCGTAAGACTCCTTGAGCCTCGCTTCCGCTCCCTCGTAGTGCTGGCTGTCCGAAAGGATCATCTCCTTGCCTTCCTCGTAGAGGCTGAGCAGGGCTTCGGCGTAGAATATACAGGCGTCCCGGTCGTCCTTGCTTTCATCGTCAAGCAGGAAGGCTTGCTTGCGGGAGACTGTGTCCAGGCTGTCAATCACCTCTCCGACCTGGGGCGGGACGGGGCGGCGCTGGAGGCTGTCGGTGCGCAGGGAGTCGGGAAGCGGCGGCGGAACGTCGCCTGGCGCCGGCAGGCGCTTCAGCGACTCCAGCAGCCGCGAGTAACGGTCTATCTCGCCGTCTATCTCTGCGAGTATGCTGTCGTAGGGGAGTTTGCCGGAATTGAAGAGCTCGTACTCGTGGGACACTTCCTTCAGCGCATATGTCATATCGAAGGTGTAGTCGCTGTTCTGGGAGTACAGCATCAACGAGAGTTCGTTGCACTTCTTGATCATCTCCACCATCTGCTGGTGCTGGGTCTCGTCCAGGGCTTTCATCTCGTTGCCCGTGGAACTCATCCGGTCGTACTCCTGCTTGAGTTCGTAGCGCAGCACAGACAATGTGTTCCCGAGGTCCTTCTCGTTGAAAACGGCGAGGACTGGGATGCAGAGGAAAGCAAGGATGGCTATGATGAGGCGTCTTTTTCTCATTGCGAAACTCGTCTTGGTCCAATATTTTCACAATATAGTGAAAAATCCCTTTGGATTAGTCTGCAGGGTTTATTATTTTCGTGCAAAAGACCATTTTAATGGCGTAAACAGCGTTTTTATGAAGAGAATCCCTATACTTTTGTTAATTGCCTTGCTATTCCTGAATGGCTGTAAATGTACCCGTCCGGTCGATGATGGACCCGCTTTTTGGCTGGGTGCAGACATCAGTTGGGCCACGGGGATGGAGCAGAGGGGAGAGTCCCTTTACAACTTCGAAGGTGAAGGACCCGTCGAGTGTACGGCCCTGATGAAGGAACTTGGACTCAATGCCCTGCGATTCCGTGTCTGGGTGGACCCCTGGGGAGGCGAGTGTGACAAATATGACCTCCTGGAGAAATGCCGGAGGGCAAAGGAGCAGGGAATGGCGGTCATGGTGGACTTCCACTATTCCGACTACTGGGCCGACCCGCAGCACCAGCCCGTCCCGAAGGCCTGGAAGGGCCATTCCTACGAACAGATGAAGGAGGATCTCCGCGCCCATACCATCGAGGTTCTGACCCTGTTGAAAGACAATGGAATAGAACCGGAATGGGTCCAGATCGGCAATGAAACCACCCACGGACTCCTGTGGGAACTCAACCCTGACCGAGGCGTCATGGGCAGTTCGGA
This sequence comes from Bacteroidales bacterium, assembly GCA_017519865.1. Lineage (GTDB taxonomy): Bacteria > Bacteroidota > Bacteroidia > Bacteroidales > UBA932 > Cryptobacteroides. The sequence continues at coordinate 78,595 of JAFWRQ010000030.1, forward strand.
GCGAGAGTACATCGACACCGTCGGCCACATCGATTTCGCACCCGCGCAGTATGCCGGTTTCATCCAGGCGGGGCACGAGGCTGCCAAGAGCGTCTTCCCGCGCGTCAGGACCATCGTCCACCTGGACGACGGGTGGAACCGCGCGGTCTATGACAAAAATCTCGGCGTGCTCGAACAGTACGGCGTCCAATACGATATGGTCGGTATGTCCCTCTACCCCTACTGGGCCATCGAGAAGGGGCGCGACGACGCCGACGGGGTCATCTCCGACTGCATCGCCAACATCGGGTATGTCTATGAGCGCTTCGGCAAGGAAACCATCATCGTGGAGACCGGCTTCCTGGTGGATGAGGGCAATCCCGCCGTTATGGAACAGGGCCGGCGCCAACTCACGCGCATCATCCGGGAGGCGCGCGACAGCACGGCCGGCCATTGCCACGGGGTCTTCTACTGGGAACCTGAGTGCCGCCCCGGCCGCTACCGCCTGGGAGCCTTCGGCTCCGACGGCCGGCCCACCGTCATCATGCGGGCCTTTACGGAATCAGCCTTATAGCATTGATGTTCCTTCCACAGGCGGTGCCTTCCCTCCTTGCTGAGAAGAACGACGGGTCGGTATATGTGTCGATGTCGTAGATAGAGATGTTTGAGGAGCGTACTCCGCATCTCTCCAGGATCCACTTGTTGGCCAGGAAAAGGTCGATGTGGTGGCCTCCCGACATGGGGCTACCGTCTCTCGGTCCCCGGAAGGAATGGATCATTTCCATTGGGAAACCGGCGTCCCTGAACTTCTCCACGACTTCCTCTCCGACCTGGAAACTGTCAGGCCCTATTGCCGGGCCTATTATAGCTCGCAGATCCCCGGGCTGACAGCCGAAGTCTCTCTCCATCAGCGAGATGGCCTCCAGGGCTATCTTCAGCACCGTGCCCTTCCAGCCCGAGTGGACGGCGGCGACGACGTGCCGGACCGGGTCGTGCAGCAGGACCGGCACGCAGTCCGCCGTCCTGACTCCGATGGCCACGCCCGGCAGGGCGCATATGAAAGCGTCATATCCTTCCAGGTCTTCCCTGGTCATGTCCGGCCGGTCGATGACGGCGACCTTCGTCCCGTGCACCTGATGCCCCTGGATGACCGGGTAGGGCAGTAAAGAGTCCCTCCTTGTCGTGAAGGCCTCAGCTCCCGTCCCGGGATCGTATCTCAGTAGATCCTTCTTGCTGAAGTACGTCTTTCCCATAACAGGACAAAAATAACTAATTGCCTCCATTCTGCAAAGCCCCTTCACCAGGCACGCAAAAGCCCGGCCGTTGGGGCCGGGCTCATTAACGTGTGCGGGTGAAGGGACTCGAACCCTTACGCCGTGAGGCACCAGATCCTAAGTCTGGCTTGGCTACCAATTACAACACACCCGCAGGAAACAAATATGTCCGACCGTTACCGGCCGGACATGTATCCTATGTGGAAAAGCCGGGATTACTGCTCGTCCATGAGACGCAGATGCTGTACATAGATAGCCTTCTGCTTGGCGATGCGCTTCTTCTCGGACGGCTTCGCAAAGGTCTTGCGGGAACGGAGCTCACGGACGGCGCCGGTCTTCTCGAACTTCCTCTTGAACTTTTTGAGTGCTCTCTCGATGTTTTCGCCTTCTTTGATGGGAACTATAATCATGCTTTTATCACCTCCTTTTTATTTGCGGACTGCAAAGGTAGCATAAATTATTTTTCTTCCAAAATTTTTATGAATTTCTCCATTCCCTTGGTAGCGACGTCCTTGATGTGGGTGATGCGGGGGTCGTGCAGGGGCAGGTCGGCGGGGTCTACCACGTAGATGGGGGCCCTGGAGTCCGCGTAGCGGTAGAGACCCGCGGCGGGGTACACCTGCATTGACGTGCCCACGATGAGCAGGATGTCCGCCGCGGCCACCACGTCGATGGCCTTCTCGATCTTGGGCACGGCTTCGCCGAAGAAGACGATGTGCGGCCTGAGCTGGCTGCCGTTCGGCGCCTTGTCGCCGAGGTTGACGGCATCGTAGCCGACGTCGATGACCTCGCGCTCGCTGTAGCTGTCATCGTAGACGCCTTTCTCCGGCCGCACCTTGGTGGCTTCGCCGTGGAGGTGGATGACACGTGTGCTGCCTGCTTTCTCGTGTAGGTTGTCGACGTTCTGGGTGATGACGGTGACATCGTACTTGTCTTCCAATGAGGCGATTGCGAGGTGTGCCGCATTTGGCTTCGTGTCGCGCAGCTTGGCGCGCTGCATGTTGTAGAAGTCCAGCACCAGCTTGCGGTTGCGGTACCAGCCTTCGATGGAGGCGACTTCCATCGGGTCGTAGTTGTCCCAAAGTCCGCCGTTGTCGCGGTAGGTCCCCAGGCCGCTTTCGGCGCTCACGCCGGCGCCGGTCAGCACGGCTATCTTCTTCTTCATGGTTCTATCCCTTTATCTTGAAATAATACTTCTTCACCCAATACTCGAAGAGGGGATCGAGGATGTGCGGCTCGTCCTTCTCGTCGAAAGTGAGGATCTCCTTCTTGCAGAGGGCGTCCTTGAGGCGGCGGACATTTGCGGATGAGTTCAGCCCGTAACGGCCGATGACCTCGGCGGTGCTGAACTTGGTATGTCCGTCCACCACGGCGCGCAGCAGGCTGACCTGGTAGGTCGTCAGGTCGAACATGGTCGCCGCGAAACGCGGCTCGTGGATGGCGAGGATCATGGACAGTGAATCCAGCAGGACCGGCTCCATGATGTAGCCCTTGGAAAGGGAATCGCAGATGGAGATGAAGTGGTTGATGTACCACAGATGTCCGTTGAAGAGACGGCAGGCGCCCTGGAGCAGGTCCCTGTCGATGACCTTTCCGCTGGCGAGGAAACCCTTGACAATGTGCTCGATGATCTCCTTGTCCTCCACCGGACCCAGGGCGAAATGCTCCACCTGGCGGTAGAAGAAGCGCCTGTGCTCGAAGATCTCCTTCATCGCGTTCACCTGTGAGCCGCAGAGCAGGAAGGAAGCGAGCGGCTTGCCGGCCTCGCGCATCTCTTTCATGATCCCTTCCAGTATCTTGCAGACCTTGTCGCCGTTCTCGGTGAGGTCGACATTCTGGAACTCGTCCATGATGACGAAAAGCTGCGTCCCGTTCTCGGATGCCAGGCGGTAGGGCAGACGCATGACGGCGCGGATGTCCTCGTCGTCCACATCCCAGGTCAGCGACAGGACTTCGTCGGTCTCGGCGTAGTTCTGCTGGTCGAAGACCAGATGCGTGCCTTGCAGCAGGCGCCCTGCGATGTCGGAAAACTCTCCGGGCGTGGAGGCGAAGGCGCTGATGCAGGCGTCTCCGAGCTGCAGCAGCAGCTGGCCGATGCTCCGCGTAGCGGTCAGGTTCACCTCGGCGATGGCGAAGCGCCTGCCCTGTATGCGCATGTTGAAGAATGCCTGCTGGATGGCGGAGGTCTTGCCGCTGCGCGGGGGCTCGTAGATGGAGATGTTCTCTCCTGCAGCCATGAGGTTGCCGAGGATGTTGATGTCGTTCTTGCGGCCTATGAAGTTCTTGCCGGTTACGTATTTATTATAGATGAACGGTGACTCCATTGCGGATTAACAAAATTGTTTCAATGCAAAATTAGTAAAATATTTTGCAGAATGGACGAAAAACGCTAAATTTGCAGTCCTAAATTTTGTTATGACCGCTAAGCCACTGAAAAAGAGCCGTTTCGAGAACGGACGCTTACGGTTGAAACTTTTTGATAAAGTTTATTATGTACGCAATCGTAGACATTGCAGGCCAGCAGTTCAAGGTAGAGGCTGGCAATGAAATCTTCGTCAACCGCCTGGCGGCTGCGAATGGTGCTGATTTAGCGTTCGACAAGGTCCTCCTCGTCGCTGGTGACGCGGGTGTCAAGGTCGGAACGCCTTACGTAGATGGTGTAGTGGTCAACGCCACTGTCCTCGATGACGATGTAAAGGCTGACAAGGTCCTCGTCTTCAAGAAGATCCGCCGCAAGGGCTTCCAGAAGTGCAACGGACACCGCCAGAAACTTACCAAGATCAAGATTAACGGCATTGCTTAAAAACAGTACGAATTATGGCACACAAGAAAGGTCAATCCAGTTCCAAGAACGGTCGTGAGTCGCAGAGCAAGCGCCTGGGTCTCAAGAAGTTTGGTGGTCAGGTCGTAAAGGCCGGCAACATCATCGTCCGTCAGAGGGGTACCGTCCACAATCCCGACAGGAACGTCGGCATGGGCAAGGATCATACGCTCTACGCCCTCGTGGATGGCACGGTCAAGTTCACCAAGAAGAAAGCTGACAAATCCTACGTATCGGTCATCCCGTTTGAGAACTAATCTCGGAGGGTTTGCCACGGCATAAGAGAGGACTGTACTCCGAGAGCGGTGTAAGTCCTCTTTTGTTTTTATAAGGATCAAACATTTACAAGATATGCTCACACTGAAAGTGCTTCGCGACGATCCCGAGAAAGTGATCGCGAAACTTGCCGTCAAGAATTTCGATGCACGCGAGACTGTTGAAAAGATACTCGAACTCGACACCCGCCGCCGCTCCCTCCAGACCGAGAGCGACGCCATCCTCGCCCAGCAGAGGGTAAAGGCCGGCGAAATCGGCCGCCTGATGAAGCAGGGCCTCAAGGCTGAGGCCGAGGCCGCCAAGGCTGAAGTGGCCGAGATGAAGGCCCGTTCGGGCCGTCTCCTCGCCGAATACGACGAGGTCTCGGCAGAACTCGACGCCAAGATCGTCCTTCTGCCCAACCTCCCCTGCGACCTCGTTCCCGAAGGTAAGGGTGCAGAGGACAACCTCGTCGTCAAGATGGGCGGCCCGGAAGTCAAGCTTCCGGAAGGCGCCCTCCCGCACTGGGAGCTTTGCAAGAAGTACGATATCATCGACTTCGACCTCGGAGTGAAGATCACCGGTGCCGGATTCCCCGTTTACAAAGGCAAGGGAGCCAAACTCCAGCGCGCCCTGATCAACTTCTTCCTCGACTGCAACACCGCCGACGGATACAAGGAGGTCGAACCGCCCGTGATGGTCAATGCGGCATCGGGTTTCGGCACGGGCCAGCTTCCCGACAAGGAAGGCCAGATGTATCATGCCAATCTCGATGATTTCTATATGGTGCCGACCGCCGAGGTTCCCGTCACCAACATCTTCCGCGATGTCATCCTCACCGGCGAGCAGCTGCCGCAGGCCCTCACGGCCTACACTCCCTGCTTCCGCCGCGAGGCGGGCTCGTACGGCAAGGACGTCCGCGGCCTCAACCGCCTGCACCAGTTCGACAAGGTCGAGATCGTGCGCGTCGAGAAGCCCGAGGACAGTTATGCCGCCCTCGATGCCATGGTCGCCCATGTCGAGGAGATCGTCAACAAGCTCGGCCTGAAGTACAGGATTCTCCGCCTCTGCGGCGGCGACATGTCCTTCACTTCCGCCATCACCTATGACTTCGAGCTCTGGAGCGCCGCCCAGGGACGCTGGCTGGAGATCTCTTCCGTCTCCAACTTCGAGACTTACCAGGCCAACCGCCTGCATCTCCGCTATCGCGACGAGAACGGCCGTACCCAGCTCTGCCACACCCTCAACGGCAGTTCGCTTGCGCTTCCGCGCGTCGTGGCCGCCCTTCTCGAGGACAACCAGACCGCCGACGGCATCATCATCCCCGAGGTCCTGAGGCCTTACACCGGATTCGACAGGATTGACTAAGGCCAGAACCATATTAGGAATAGATCCCGGAACCAACATACTAGGTTTCGGGATCATTTCCGTTGATGCGCACGGGCCTCATTATGTCACGATGGGTGTGTTCGACCTGCGCAGGATCTCCGATCCCTTCGAGAAACTCGCGAACATCAATGCCGGCGTGAAGGAACTCATCGCCGAGCATTGCCCCGACGAGATGGCCGTCGAATCGCCGTTCTACGGCAAGAACGCCCAGGTCATCCTCAAGCTCGGCAGGGCGCAGGGCGCCGCGATCATCGCGGCGACGGAGGCCGGCATACCCGTGCACGAATACGCCCCCCGCAAGGCCAAGATAGCCATCTGCGGCAACGGCGCGGCCTCCAAGGAGCAGGTGGAGACGATGGTACAGAAAACCCTCGGCGTGGAGCTCGAGCCGAAATACCTCGACGCGACCGACGCTCTGGCTATCGCACTCTGCCACTATTACCAGACTACGAGCCCCCTGGCGGGCGTTTCTTCCGCTTCTTCGTGGGAGAAATTCATCGCTGCCAATCCCGGCCGCATCAAGGATTGAAGGGTTTTACAGGTAATTGTAAATTTTTTAAAAAAACTTCGTTTCCGATTAAACCGCGCACGTCCTTTTCTGTCTAAAAGGATGTGTTTTTTTGATAATAACAGGATTCAAAATATGAAAAGAAGTATTTCGCTACTCTTCACAGTGCTGCTTTCGATGTTCATCGCAGCATCTTCTTTCGCCCAGTCCACGCATTCCGTGAGCGTAACCCTTATCGATGCCAGCAATGGCGAACCCGTCGGCTACGCCACGGTCTCACTGACCGCCAAAGGCTCGACCGATCCCGCCAAGTACACCCTTACGGGCGAGAAGGGAAACGCCACTCTCAGCGGTCTCAGGGACGGCACCTATACCTTCGTCGCCGAGATGATGGGCTATGTCAAATATGAAAAGGAAGTCACCGTCAAGGGCGCCAACGTCGCCCTCGGCGAGGTGAAGCTCGAGCTCGACCGCGAGATGCTCGAGGCCGCCAGCGTTACTGACGTCGGCGCTCCCGTCACCATCAAGAAAGATACCATCGAATACAATGCAGCGGCCTTCAAGACCACTGAGAACGATGTCCTCGAGGACCTTCTGAAGAAGCTCCCCGGCGTCGAGGTCAACGATGACGGCTCCATCGTCGTCAACGGCCAGACCGTCACCAAGGTGTACATGGAGGGCAAGACCTTCTTCATGAACGATCCCCAGGTAGCGACCAAGAACATCCCTGCCAAACTCGTCGAGAAGGTCAAGGTCGTTCAGAAGAAGTCCGACCAGGCCGAGTTCACCGGCATCGATGACGGACAGGAAGAGACAGTCCTCGACCTCTCTGTCGTCGGCGGCACCATGAGCGGTTTCATGGCCAACGTCACCGCAGGTGTCGGTCATGACATTCCCTCCACGTCCGCAGCCAGCGACAACCTTGTCGCCAATTACGACGATTACCGTTATCAGGGCAACCTCTTCCTCGGCAACTTCAGCAACGGCACCCAGCTCTTCGTCATCGGAAACGGCAACAACGGCGCCGGCGGCATGGGCTTCGGCGGAGGCGGCATGGGCGGCATGATGGGTGGCATGATGGGCGGTTTCGGCGGAGGCGGCATGGGCGGCTTCGGAGGCGGCGGTGTCACCAGCTCCTACATGCTCGGTTCCAACCTCGGCTTCAACCTCTTCGACGACAAGATGGAGGCCAGCGGCAACTACAGCTTCAACGGCAGCAACTCCGACTCCAAGTCCAGCACCTACAGCAACAACCACCTCGAGGAGCAGGGATTCGACATGATCACCAGGCGCAACAGCAGCTCCCTGTCCGACAGCAAGGGACACAGCATCAGCATGCGTATCCAGCATACGTTCAACAAGAACGCCTCCCTCATCTTCCAGCCCCAGTTCAGCTACAGGCTGAGCGGCTCCGAGTCCCTCAGCAACTCCTCCACCCAGTACGACTACTTCAACGGCGGCCTCGTCAACATGAATGACAGCTGGAGCATCAACAGCAACAACTCCAAGAGCCTCAGCGCTTCCGGTAACCTCATGTACCGCCAGAGGATCATCATCCCCGGCCGTACCCTCACCGTCAATGTCCAGTACAATCTCAGCAATACCCTCTCCGACGGCTTCACCCAGTCGCTGACCAATACCTTCAACCAGTTCACGAACGCGACCAATTCCACCATCGTGAACCAGAGGAACGACCAGACCAGCAACCAGGCTTCCGTCACCGCCACCGCCACTTATACCGAGCCTCTCGGCAACTATTTCTACGTGGAAGGCAACTACTCTTACGGCTGGAACCACTCCAAGTCCGAAAGGAATGCATATAGCAGCGGACTCTTCGATATCGATGCTTTCAACATGGACACCCATCCCTACAACAGGTCCGGCGAGGTGCTCGATCCGAGCTACTCCAACAGCATCCTGAACGATTATGTGAACCAGAGCATAGGCGCGAACCTCCTCTACCAGGGTGACAACCTCCGTGCACAGGTCGGTGCAAGCCTGCGTCCCACCACTACGCACAACGCTACCACCAGGGCGAGCTACCAGATTGACACCACCTTCACCGTCTACAACTGGTCTCCTAATGCCCAGGTTATCTGGGATGCCAATGACTACCTGAACATCCGCTTCTTCTACCGCGGCAACTCCAGCCAGCCGAACATCTCCCAGCTCATGCCTGTCCCGGACAACACCAACCCTATCAACGTGTCCCTCGGCAATCCTTCCCTGGCTCCTTATTTCTCGCACAACGTCAACGGTGAATTCCGTTACAACAACCGTCAGAGGTTCTCTTCCGCCAACCTCCGCTTCACCGCGGGCATGGTCCAGAATCCTATCGTGAACGCCCAGATGATCGTCAGCGGCCGTACCTTCACGATGCCTTTCAACGGCCACGACACCTACAACGGAAGCCTCAACCTCACGACCAATACCCCGATCTTCACTACCAGGTTCACCCTGTCCACCCAGACCGGTCTCAACGGATCGCGTTCCTACAGCTATACCGGCAACAACCTCGACGTAACGAAGTATTTCAGCGACGATACCTTTGCAGACTTCAACTACAACGCGTTCCTCAACGACTACAGCGACATCAGCCACAGCAAGGATTTCGTCCTGAAGTCCAACACCTCGATGAGCGCCAACGAGCGTATCACCTTCGCATGGCGTGCCGACGACTTCGACTTCCGCCTCGGTGCCAGCACCAACTACCAGAGGACCTGGGTCGACACTGACGTAACCACCTCGACGTTCCGCAATGCAGTCACCGGCTCCTTCACCTGGGACTGGGACCTGACCGGCATCACCTTCGATACCGATGTGAACTACAACTGGTATAACGGTTACGCCACCAATCCTACCCCGACCCTCCTTTGGAACATGGAGATCGAGAAGCTCATCTTCAGGAACCAGGCCACCATCGCCCTGCGCGGATATGACCTGCTCGGCCAGACCAAGAACTTCTCCCTCAGCACCAATGGTACTACCTATACCGAGTCCTTCACCAACTCCCTCGGACGCTACGTTATGGTGTCCTTCACCTGGCGCTTCAACTCCTTCGGAGGACAGCGTGGCCGTGGCGGAATGCCTGGCATGGGCGGCGGCCGTGGCGGCCGTGGCGGTATGGGCGGCTTCGGCGGCGGTATGCCCCCTATGATGTAATCTGTTGAAAGTTATATGTTGACCGTGGCTCCGGATTGTCCGGAGTCACGGTTTTTTCTTTTATTTGTACAAATCAATCGATCGACGACTCCCGTTACTGGGAAAGCCTCGGCGTGAACCGCGGACGCCTGCATCGACTGCAACGCCTGCCTGCCGAAATGCCCGTAGCGCATACGCATCCCCAGCCAGCTTCACATGATCAGCGACCTTGTGAAGAGCCTGGGATAGTTATTTCCTGATGAAGAACCGCACTGCCAGTGCGAGAAGGAGCAGAAGGAAGACGAAGGTGCAGATCCTGCCGGCGATGTCTCCGTGCTCAGCGAAGAACGTGACCCTGGAGTTGAAGTTCACACTTCCCTCCAGGGTTGTCTTTTCCCACCACGGGCCACGCTCCAGGATGCGGCCTTTCTGGTCTATGAAGCAGGAGATGCCGGTGTTGCCGCAGCGGGCGATGTCGCGCCTGAGCTCTATGGCGCGCAGCGCCGAGTAGCTCAGGTGCTGCCTGTAGCCCGGGGTATTGCCCCACCAGGCATCATTGGTGATGACTGCCAGGAACTTCGCACCCTTGCGGACATACTCCGTGCAGTATTCGCCATAGACCGATTCGTAGCATACGGCGCAGCCGTAGGGGACGTCGAAGGCGTGAAGCAGGGTCACCTCCGGCTGGCCTACGCAACGGCCGATGGAGGCGCCCAGGAGGCGCGCAAGCGGCAGTATGACCTTGGGATAGGGAGTCAGTTCGGTGCCCACGACAAGGCGGCTCTTATGGAAGATCTCGGTGGTCCCGTCGGGTTTGAGGCTGAGGGCGGAGTTGTGTGCCTCTATCCAGCCTCCCTGGTCGAGTTTGTAGTCGCTGGGGTTGCGGGGCTCCGCATCGGAATAGTACTCCCGTGAAGATGCTCCGAAGAGCATCTCCGTGCCGGGATGCTCGTTCAGCAGCTGGACGAAGCGTCTCCAGGTGGAACTGGTCTCGTAGGCGCCTACGACGATGTCGTTGGTGAAGGTCTCCGGGGCGACTATCAGGAGAGGCTCTCCCGACGTCCTGGAGGCGAGAGCCTGCTCTGCTATGTCTGTGAGGATGGCGTTCTGCTGGCTCTGGTTGAGGAGCTGGAACTTCTGGTAAGGGTCGATGTTGGGCTGGCAGACGAGAACGTCGAGGCTGCCTTCCGAGACTTCCTTATAGCGGCTTCCGATCACGGCGGACGTGACCGCAGGGCCTATGAGCAGCAGCGCGATGCCGCTGACGGCGGCGATGCGAGCCTTGGCGTTCCAGCGCTCCGTGCGACGCTCCCGCAGGGCGGTGAGGAAGCCGAACAACGCAAGGTTGCAGGCCCAGATCCAGAGCGATCCGCCGAGCGTGCCGGTATACTCGTACCACTGCGCCAGCCCTGTCGAGCGGGCGAATGCATTGCCCAGCACGAGCCAGGGCCAGGAAATCTGCGCGCTGAAATATGCCCTCTCCCAGGCAATCCACATCGTGGCGAGGAAGATATAGGGCAGGGGACCGTCCATTTTCTTCCTCGAGAGGCGGAACAGCCCGAAGACCAGCGACATCTGCAACGCATTCGCCAGCACGGCGAAGATGCCGCCGCCTACCGTGGCCCAGCAAACCCAGAAAGTGGTGAAGGCGTTCCACAGGACGAACGCTCCGTAGTGCCACGGCCATAGGCGCCTGATGCCTGCGGCGGAGGCCCTGCGCTCCATTTCAAGCAGGGGGATGAAACCGAACAGTGCCAGGAAACCGGTGTGGGGGACGAGCCACGGCAGGCTCATCATGACTGCGAAGGCAAGCGCGAGTGCCGCCAGTGTCTTATTGTGTCTGGGCATGTCTTTTCAATAAATGGACATGAACAAATATAATGAATTATTTGTAACTTTGCGAGGATATAAGAGACTAGCATGGAAGAAAATACCAATACCAAGAAATTCTGGGTCCTCAGGAACCTCGTCGGCGCCGTGCTCTTTTTCGCGGTACTCGCCTTCGTCGTAAACCTCCTTCTTGGGATCTTCACCCATCACGGAAAGGTCCTGCAGGTGCCCGACATGGTCGGCGTTTCCGTCCGCGAAGCGGACCGCCTTGCCGATTCCGCAGGAGTGCGCATCGACGTCGTGGACTCCATCTACGTCCGCGGCATGGCAAAGGGCGCCGTCTACAAGCAGAATCCCGCCGCCGGCGCCAGCGTCAAGCGCGGCCGCCGCATCCTGCTCACCATCAACGCCACCGTACCCAAGAAAGTTACCATGCCCAATCTCGTAGGGTATTCCATGCGCCAGGCCAAGGCCGAACTCTCCACCCGCGGCCTCAATCTCGGCAAGCTCATCTACGTCAGTGACATCGCCACCAACAACGTCCTGAAGCAGCAGTACCGCGGCCGCGACATCGCTGCCGGCAGGAGCGTTGAGAGCGGCTCGGACATCGACCTCGTAGTCGGTCTCAACGACACCGACAACCGCACCTACATCCCCAAGGTCACGGGCATGAAATACATCCGCGCCGTGGACGTCGTGCACGAGAACTCCCTGAACATCAGCAGGCTGATGTTCGACGAGAGCGTCCGCAACTACAACGACTCCACCAACGCCGTGGTCTATCGCCAGAGTCCCGCCCCTTCACAGGCCCCGACCCCCATGGGCTCCGACGTCACCCTCTACCTTACGGTCAATCCCGAGCGCATCCCCAAATAACAGCCATGGCTGACTACTCCGACGAAGAGCTGGACATCCTCCCCGGTGACGAGGAGCAGGGAATGTTCGAGCATTTCCGCTTCCTGGTCGACAAGGGCCAGGAGCCCATGCGCGTGGACAAATACATGTCCTCGCACATGGAGGACACTTCGCGCCACCGCATCCAGTGCGCCATCAAGGAGCAGTACGTCCAGGTCAACGACAAGGTCGTAAAAGCCAATTACATAGTGCGCCCCGGCGACGTCATCCGCTTCGTGATGCCGTACCGCCGCCGCGGCCTTGAGATACTTCCGCAGGACATCCCTCTCGACATAGTCTATGAGGACGAAGACCTGCTCGTCGTGAACAAGCCCGCCGGTATGGTAGTCCATCCCGGCCACGGGCATTTCGAGAGCACACTCGTCAACGCCCTGGCTTTCCACCTAGGCATCTCCCAGGGGCCCGAGGCCGAGGACGAGCGCATGGGCATCCTCGTCCACCGCATCGACAAGGACACCTCCGGCCTGCTGGTCGTCGCCAAGAACGACGAGGCCCAGTTGAACCTGGCCCGCCAGTTCTTCGTCCACAGCATCGACCGCCTCTACGTCGCGGTCGTGTGGGGGAACATCAAGGAGGACGAGGGCACCATCGACGCCAACATCGGCCGAGACCCTTCCGACAGGCTCCGCTTCAAGGTCTATGACGATCCCGAGAAGGGCAAGCACGCCGTCACCCACTACCGTGTCCTGGAGCGCTTCGGCTTCGTCACGGTCGTTGAATGCCGTCTGGAGACCGGCCGCACGCACCAGATACGCGTGCATATGTCCTCAATCGGCCACCCCCTCTTCGGCGACGACCGTTACGGCGGCACCGAGATCCGCAAGGGCACGATCTACGCCAAGTACCGCCAGTTCATCCAGAACTGCTTCGAACTGTGCCCCCGCCAGGCCCTGCACGCCAAAGTCCTGGGCTTCGACCATCCCCGCACGCGCAAGCGCGTCCGCTTCGATTCGGAGCTCCCTGCGGACATGCAGGCGCTCATCGCCAAGTGGCGGGCCTATACAAAAGAAAAAAGAGAGGAGCCCTAAAAGAGCTTCTCTCCTTTTTCATTGTAGAATTCATACTGCAGGACGGTGAAGTCGTTGCTTTCGCTGACTTTTACCTTGCATTTGTACTTTCTCCTCCATCTTCCGACATAGGACTGCAAACCCCTTGTCAGGTAGGCTCCCAGGATGGGACTCACTTTCAGCGTGACGGCCTTCAGGCCGTTGTCCTTCACCAGGTCCGCGAGGTCGCGCTCGATCTGTTCGTCGATGACGGCGCTCGATGTGATCTTGCCCGTGCCGTGACAGAGGGGACAGATCTCGGCGGTGTTGATCTGGGTCGCCGGGCGGATGCGCTGGCGGGTGATCTGCATCAGGCCGAACTTGGTGAGCGGCAGCACGTTGTGCTTTGCCCTGTCGTTCTCCATGAGCTCCTGCATGTGCTTGAAGAGGCTGTTGCGGTGTTCTCCCGACGCCATGTCGATGAAGTCCACGATGATGATGCCTCCCATATCGCGCAGCCTGAGTTGACGGGCGATCTCTTCCGCTGCAAGTTTGTTGACCTCGAAGGTGTTCTCTTCCTGGTCGGTGGTCTTCGCGCGCGTTCCGCTGTTCACGTCGATCACTCCCAGTGCCTCCGTAGTTTCGATCACCAGGTATGCGCCCTGCTTCATCGGGACCACCTTCCCGAAAGAGCTCTTGATCTGGCGGCTGACCTCGAAATGGTCGAAGATCGGTTCCTTGCCTTCGTAGAGCTTGACGATTTTCTCCTGCTCCGGAGAGATCAGGGAAATATACTTCTTTGTCTCCTCGTAGATCTTGACGTCGTTTACATGGACGTTAGTGAACGATTCGTTCAACAGGTCCCTGAGGATGGTGGTGGTTTTGGAATACTCCGTGAAGAGCAGACCGATACCCTTGTCCTTGGCGATCCTTTTCCAGGAGCTTTCCCATTTCTCTATCAGCGAGCGCAGCTCTCCGACCAGTACGGCGGCGTTCTTGCCTTCCGCGGCGGTGCGGATGATGGCTCCGTAGTTCTTGGGCAGGATGCTCCTGACCAGTGTTTCAAGCCTTTTCTTCTCTTCCTTCGAAGAGATTTTCTGGGATATGCTCACCTTCTCGGCGAAGGGGAGCAGTACAATGTTACGTCCTGCCAATGAAATTTCCGCAGTCAGACGCGAACCTTTCGTGGAGATGGGCTCCTTGACGATCTGGGCGATCACCATCTGCCCTACCTTGAGTACATCCTCGATGTGGCCTTCCTTCGCCAGGACAGGTCCGATCTTGATGCTGGAGTAGAGCTTGTGCAGATCGGTGTTCGGATTGGACTTCTTGACAAACTCGTCGAACGAGTTGAAGAAGAGTCCCAGATCCAGGTAGTGGATGAATGCTTCCTTGGAGTCTCCGATGTCGACGAACGCTGCATTGAGCGCCGGCATGACTTTCTTGACCCTTCCGAGGAAGACGTCTCCGATCGAAAAAGTGTGACCCTGACTGGATTCCTTGTTGAGCTCGATCAGCCTGTGATTCTCCATCAAGGCGATCTGGACCTCCTTCGAACCTACGTCTACTATGAGGTCTTTTTCCGATTTCTCAGTTTCCATCAGGAAATTCGCATTTTAAAGAACGTGTTTTTGTAGGTACTGAAAAGGGTCGGACCTGTCCGGCCAGACCCCTTTCCTTTAGCAGACTGCTAAAATGGCAGACCAGGAAGAATTACTTCTTCTTGTGTCTATTCTTGCGCAAACGCTTCTTGCGTTTGTGCGTTGCCATCTTATGCCTCTTGTGTTTCTTTCCGTTTGGCATGGTACTAAAGATTTAAATTAGTTCTCCTTGACGGCAGCAACGAAAACCTTGGCCGGCTTGAACGCGGGAATATCGTGCTCAGGGATGGTCATGGTAGTCCTCTGGGTGATGTTGCGTGCAGCCTTCTGAGCCCTATGCTTGATGATGAAGCTGCCGAAACCACGGAGATAGACCGGGTTGCCCTTTGCAAGTGAATCCTTTACGCACTCCATGAAGGCCTCAATGACGGTCTGGACTGCAATTTTCTCAATACCAGTTGCTTTTGCAACTTCGTTTACGATTTCTGCCTTTGTCATGATATTAATATTTTGTGTATTAAAGTGTCCTTTCGAAAAGGGATTGCAAAAATAGGCTTATTTTTTTAATAATCAAAATCATAAATATAAAAAACTCGCTATTTCCTACCATTGTCCTGCCATACCGTTCCGATGGCATGGAGATTGACAATATAGCTATGCGTGGTACGATGTCCCGATCTCCTGCCAAATTGGCAGGCTTGGACTTACGTGCCTCTATTGAACGAATATGACCAACGACAAATTCAACAGCGAATTCATGCTCCCGGGCAATTCCGGAGTCAATATCATACCCGTGATGCAGGACGAGGCCCCGCTCAAGTTCAACGAGGCCGACCTGCCCTCGAAGCTGGCCATCCTGACCCTCAGGAATGCCGTCATCTTCCCGGGCACGGTGTATCCTGTCACCATCGGCAGGGAGAAATCCATCAAGCTCATCCGCGAGGCCGAGAAGAACGACCTCTTCGTCGGCGCCGTCCCCCAGCTCGACGTGAACGTCGAGGACCCCAAGGCCGAGGACCTCAGCCCGTACGGCACGGTCGTCAAGATCGTCAAGACGCTCGAGATGCCTGACGGTACCCTCACGGCCATCCTCCAGGGATTCAAGCGCATCTCGGTGGACGGGATCATCTCCTACGACCCGTACATCACCGCGCGCGTGCATTACCTTGATGATTATATGAGCGACGAGAACTCGGTGGACAACAGGATGATAGCCGATTCCCTCAAGGAGAAGGCCGGCTACATCATCCGCGCCTCGTCCTTCGTCACGAAGGAGGCTGTCTCCGCTCTCCGCTCCATCACCAATTTCCAGTTCCTGGTGAACTTCATCGCCACGACCATCGAGGTGGACAACTTCACCGACAAGGCCGACCTCCTGCAGTACGACGACCTCAGGGTACGTGCAATGAAACTCCTCACCGTCCTCGACATACAGGTGGAGTTCCTTAAGATCAAGCAGGAGATCAACCAGAAGGTCAAGGGCGAGATCGACCAGCAGCAGCGCGAGTACTATCTCAACAACCAGCTCCGCACCATCCAGGAGGAGCTTGGAATGGACGAGTCCGGCGACTTCGAGAAGTTCCGCCAGAAGGCTGCGACCAAGAAATGGCCCGCCTCCGTCCAGGAGATCTTCGAGAAAGAAATGGCCAAGCTCGAGAAGTACAATCCCAGTTCGCCCGACTACAGCATACAGTACAATTACATACAGTTCATGCTCGACCTGCCCTGGGGCGAGATGTCCGAGGATAACCTCGACCTCAAGAACGCCCAGAAGGTCCTGGACGACGACCACTATGGTCTCGAGAAGGTCAAGGACCGCATAATCGAGTACCTGGCCGTACTGAAACTCAAGGGCAACATGAAGTCGCCCATCCTGTGCCTCTACGGGCCTCCGGGCGTCGGCAAGACGAGCCTCGGCAAGTCCGTTGCCCGCGCCCTAGGGCGCAAGTACGTGCGCATATCGCTCGGAGGCATGCACGACGAGGCCGAGATCCGCGGCCACCGCAAGACCTATGTGGGGGCACTTCCCGGCCGTATCCTGAACGGCATCTGCCGGGCCGGCACCTCCAATCCCGTCATCGTCCTGGATGAGATCGACAAACTCGCCAGCGACTTCAAGGGCGACCCTTCGTCCGCTCTCCTGGAGGCGCTCGACCCTGAGCAGAACTCCACGTTCCACGACAACTATCTGGACATCGACTACGACCTTTCCAACGTCCTGTTC
Organism: Bacteroidales bacterium; assembly: GCA_017519865.1. Taxonomy (GTDB): domain Bacteria; phylum Bacteroidota; class Bacteroidia; order Bacteroidales; family UBA932; genus Cryptobacteroides. The sequence continues at coordinate 95,518 of JAFWRQ010000030.1, forward strand.
ATCACCACGGCCAACAATACCGCCCCCATCCAGCCGGCTCTGCTGGACCGTATGGAGATGATCAACGTCACCGGCTACCTCGCTGAGGAGAAGATTGAGATTGCCAAGAACTTCCTGCTGCCCAAGCAGTTGAAGGAGCATGGCATAGCTAAGGACGAGCTCCGCATCAGCAAACCCGGACTCGCTGCCATCGTCGACAGTTACACCCACGAGTCGGGTGTCCGCGGCCTGGAGAAGCAGATAGCCAAGATCGCCCGCGTGACCGCCAAGAAGATAGCCCTCGGCGAGGACTATCCCAAGGTCATCAAGCCCGAGCACCTCAAGGAGTATCTCGGCCTGCCGACCAACTTCCACGACCTGCAGAAGGGCAACGAGATGCCCGGCGTGGTCACCGGCCTTGCATGGACGTCCATGGGAGGAGAGATCCTCTTCGTGGAGAGCCAGGTGAGCGTCGGCAAGGGCAACCTGTCGATGACCGGTAACCTCGGCGACGTGATGAAGGAGTCCGCCACCATCGCCTACCAGTACATCAAGGCCCATCCCGACCTCGCCGGCATCACTCCGGAGGAGTTCGCCTCCAAGGACATCCACGTCCATGTGCCGGAGGGCGCCGTACCGAAGGACGGCCCTTCGGCCGGCATCACCATGGTCAGCTCGATGGTCTCCGCTTTCCGCGGCAAGGCCCTCAAGAGCGGCATCGCGATGACGGGCGAGATGACCCTCCGCGGCCGCGTGCTTCCCGTCGGAGGCATCAAGGAGAAGATCCTTGCCGCCAAGCGCGCAGGCGTCACCACCATCGTACTTTCGGAAGACAACAGAAAAGATATAGAGGATATCAAGGATATTTACGTAAAAGGCCTTACATTTGTATATGTCAAGACTATCAAGGACGTAATCGACAGTATCTTCTGATGGACGTAAAAATAGAACAAAGCTGGAAACAAGCCCTGCAGAGTGAGTTCGACAAGCCCTACTTTGCGGAGCTTGTCCGTTTTTTGCACGAGGAGAAAGCCGGAGGGCAGGTCATCTTCCCTCCCGGCAACAGGATTTTCCGGGCATTCGAGCTCACACCGCTCGACCAGGTCAAGGTAGTGATCCTTGGCCAGGACCCGTATCACGGGTATGGCCAGGCCATGGGCCTGTGCTTCTCTGTGCCGGATGGAGTGCCGGCCCCGCCTTCCCTCAAGAACATTTTCAAGGAGATCGAGGACGACCTCGGCATCCGTATGAGCGGACGCCCCAACCTCGAGGGATGGGCGAGGCAGGGCGTGCTGCTGCTCAACGCCGTCCTTACGGTCCGGGCTTCGCAGCCTGCCTCGCACAGCGGGATAGGCTGGCAGCAGTTCACAGACTCCGTCATCCGATGCATCAACGACCGCTGCGAGGGCGTGGTATTCCTCCTCTGGGGGAACTACGCGCGCGCAAAGCGCGAACTCATCGACACCTCCAGGCACTACGTGCTGGAGGCGGCGCATCCTTCGCCCCTCGCGCGCGGCGCCTTCTTCGGCTGCAGGCATTTCTCCCGTACCAACGACATCCTTGTCCGTCAGGGCAAAACCCCCATTGATTGGCAGTTATGAAAAAGACAGCATTCTTCCCGGGATCGTTCGACCCCTTTACCGCAGGCCATCTCAACATACTCAAGAGGGCCCTCACAATGTTTGACGAGGTCGTCATCGCCGTCGGTATCAACCAGGACAAGCGCGGCTTCTTCGACATGGACCAGCGCATGGACATCATCCGCCAGGCCACGGCGGGCATCGAGGGCGTGAGCGTCATCAAGTATGACAGCCTAACCGTCGATGCGTGCCGCCAGCTCGGCATCCACCATATAGTGCGCGGCGTGCGCAACATGCTCGATTTCGAGAACGAGCGCGCCATCGCCGACGCCAACCGCCGCATAGCGCCTGAGATCGAGACGGTGATAATCCCTACTGCACAGGAGTTTGCGCACATATCCTCGTCCGCGGTACGCGACATCCTCAAGCATAAGGGCGACACGAGCCTCTTCCTGTCGGAGGGCGTAGTGCTCCCGGAAGTCGAATAAGCCATGGGACGCCGGCTCCTCCTGTCATTCCTGCTCATCCTGCTGTCCCTAGGGCTGCAGGCGCAGTTGCCGTCGCCGCTGGACTCCGCCACCACCGCTGCGCTCGAGTCGCGCCTGGAGGAGTATTTCGCGGCTCTCGAGCGCGAGCCCGTGCAGGTCAAGATAGGGGAGTGCGACTTCATGCTCGAAAACTGTACGGACTCGCTGGTACGGCAGTATGTTGCCGTCCGTATCTACGACCATTTCCTGGGCTCCAACGTGATGGGTGACGAGGCTGTCGCCGTGCATATGGTAGACGACTGGTTCATCCCCGGCAAGGTCTCGATGTACAGCGACATAGACATGCTCAATGCACGGGTTTATGCCGAGTTCCACCGCAGTTCCCTGATAGGGATGGAAGCGCCGCGGCTGACGCTGCGGGCCCTGGACGGCTCCGCCGTCACGGCCCCCGCGCAGGGCGCCGCCAGCGTCCTGTTCTTCTACGACACTTCCTGCGCCAAGTGCAAGCTCGAAATGCTCCGGCTCAGGGAGTATCTCCCTCAGTTGGATGTGCCGCTGGAATTCTTCGCCGTATACACGGGAGTGTCCGAGGAGCAGTGGAAGGAATTCATCGACACCCGTTGGGACTTCGATTTGCCCTCGGTGAGGGTACATCACGTCTGGGATCCGGAACTGGAATCCAACTTCCAGATGCTCTACGGCGTGCTCCAGACTCCCCAGATGCTTCTCGTCGGCCCCGACGGCATCATAGCGGGACGCTCGCTGGACACGGATGCCCTCGCCCAGCTGCTGCCGTCGGTGCTGCCCCAGGCATATGAATACGGCTCCAACACCTCACTCTTCGAGTCCCTTTTCGCTGGCGGGGGGACCAGCGCCGCCAACATTCTCGAGATGGCTGAGTACATCAAGGAACAGGCTTTGGCGCGGTCCGACTCCACGATGTGCCGCCACATGCTTGGCGATATGCTCTACTATCTGATGGATACGCCCGGGGAGGAGGTCAAACTGGCCCTCAGGACTTTCATAACAATGTATGTCGAAGGGGATCCCGCCCTCTGGAGCGATCCGTCCGACATCAGGCGCATAGTGCGTCCGGCCGAGGTCTGCAAGGACCTGCTGGACCGCGTGCCTGTCGGGTCGCGCATCCCGCGCCTGAAGGTGCGCGGCGTCCTGCTGAAGGATGGCGGTCCCGTGGACCTTTCGGATGTGCGGAACCGGCGCCTGCGGAGCCTGCGCGGCAATCCCGCCTACATCCTTTTCCATACTCCGGGCTGCTCGACCTGCGACGCGGAACTTGAGGCTGTGCGGAGTGTTTTCGAGGCCGAACCCGGTGCCCGGGTCCTGCTCGTAAACCCTGAAGAAAACGGGGTGGAACTCCTCGATGCCTTCGACCTTTCCGTGCTTCCGTTCGCCCTCAAGATGGACAGGAAGGGTACCGTCCTGGCGAAATACATTTCATTTCTCTGATATTGAATCCTTTCAATATTATTGTTATATTTGCAGGTACTGACCAACACTTGCAAAGCCTTGAAACGTAAAACCAAGAAAACCCCGGCAGTCTCGCCCGACTTCCTGGACAGGCAGCGGGCATCCCTGCGCCGCACCCACAGGCAGGTCATCTATCTAAACGAAAAAGAACTGGCAGCCATAGATGAATATTGCCGCCAGTTCAAGATTTCCGCCAAGTCGGCACTTTACCGACAGGCCATCATGGAAAGGATTCTCGCCGGTCTGGACGAGAATCATCCTACCCTTTTCTAATTCCTCCGGGCCATCCCTATGTAATAGAGCAGGGTGGCCAGCGAACCTATCGCCGCTATGACGTAGGTGTAAGCCGCCCACTTGAGCGCATCCTGCGCCATCGGGGCAGTTTCAACATCAGTGATACGTGAGTCCTTGAGCCACGCGACGGCGCGCTGGCTGGCATTGACCTCGACCGGCAGCGTCACGAAGCTGAAGAGCGTGGAGGCTGCGAAGAGGGCTATGCCTATCCATAGCAGGGAAGGGGTGATGTTGATCAGCAATACTCCCAGAAGAATGACCCACTGGACCGTGCGGTTCGCGAAAGTGACCACCGGAACGAGTTTGGAGCGCAGCCTGAGCGGGGCGTAGCCCTGCGCGTGCTGCAGCACGTGGCCGCACTCGTGTGCGGCTACCGCGGCTGCGGCTATGCTGCGCTGACCGTATACGGCCTCGCTGAGGTTTACGGTCATCGTCTCGGGGTTGAAATGGTCCGTAAGCTGACCCTCGACGCTGGTGATGCGTACATTGGTGATGCCGTTGGCCTCGAGCATCCTGCGCGCGACCTCTGCACCGGTGAGTCCGCCGGGGGTGGGGATCTGCGAATACTTCCTGAACCTGCTCTGCAGGGTCTGCTGGATGATGAAACTGGCCACCATCACGGCAATGAGTATGATCCAAATGTTCATGTCGATTGTCTTTATCAACTCCAAATATACAAAAAATTCTTATTTTTGTCGTTTGTAATCGAGTATAGGAGATGCCACATCCGGAAAATGATTTCTCGCGGCTGGAGCTCAACCTCCCTGCCTGTCAGGAGAACTACCGATACTTCCGCTCACGGCTGGAGCCTTCCACCAGACTTCTGGTCTTGGTGAAGGCCAACGCGTACGGGCACGGAGCCGTGGAGTTCGCCGCGATGATGCAGTCGTGCGGGGCGGACTACCTCGCAGTGGCCCTGCCCGTGGAGGGCATGGAACTCCGGCAGGCCGGTATCAGCCTTCCCATACTCGTGCTCACCGCCGGGACCGACTTCTTCGAGGAGATCATTGACAACCATCTCGAGCCCGGCATCCCCAACCTGTACACGCTCCAGGCCCTATGCGAGGTGCTCAAGGCCCGCGGACTGCGGGATTTCCCCGTTCACATCAAGCTCGATACAGGAATGCACCGCCTGGGCTTCATGCCAAGCGAGATGCCGGAGTTGATGTCCTTCCTCAAGGATTGCCCTTGGGTGAAGGTGAAGTCCGTATACTCGCATCTTGCCGCGGCGGAGGACCCTTCGGCCGACGACTTCACCCTGGGACAGATCGGACTGTTCAAGACCGGGGCCGACGAACTCACCGCTTCGCTGGGCTACAAGCCGATGTACCATATCCTCAACTCCGCAGGCATCGAGCGTTTCCCGCAGTATCAGTACGACATGGTGCGTCTGGGCATAGGCATCTATGGCATCAGTTCACTTCCCGGAGTGCATCTGGCCCCGGTGGCTTCCCTTAAGGTGAAAGTGCTGCAGGTCAAGACGTTGACTCCGCTGGACGGAGCCATCGGATACGGCCGCTACGGGCACATCGCCCCGGAGGGGACCGTCATTGCTACGGTGCCGGTCGGCTATGCCGACGGCATAGACCGCCACCTCGGCCGCGGCCGGGCCTCGTTTTCGTTGAACGGCCGCCGCGTCCCCACCATCGGCAATATCTGCATGGACATGTGCATGCTGGACGTGACCGGTGTCCCTGCGAAGGCAGGCGACACGGTTACCGTCTTCGGCGAGGATCCTACCGTGTCCGAACTCGCCGAAATACTGGGCACCATACCCTATGAGATCATGACTTCGGTCCCGCGCCGCATCGAGCGCGTGATCATCCGAAAGAAGCAGTAAGTAAGGTTATTCCTCGTCGTCTGTGTCGTCGTCCTCGAACGGGTCGGCCGAGAAGTCGATGCCGTCCCAGATAGCGTCCATCTCGCGCCTGTCCTTCTTGGTGGGGCGGCCCGCTCCGCGGTCGCGCCTGACGAAGAAGGTCTCGTGCGGCGCGTGGAGCTTGTCAAGCTCGCTCTGCGGCGTGAGGTTCTCGGCGAATTCGGGGACTTTCTGCGCCCCCATCCTCTGTTCCGCTATCTGCAGGACCTTGAATGTATACAGCGCCACGCCCTTGCGGACGGAGACCGTGTCTCCGACCTTGACGGGCTTGGAAGCCTTGACGGGAGCGCCGTTGAGCTGCACCTTGTTGCCGTTGCAGGCTTCGGTGGCGTCGCTCCGCGTCTTGTACAGGCGGATGGCCCATACGTACTTGTCAATTCTTACTGAATCTGCCATATACGCTGTTGAATTTATATTCTTCGCCTTCGCCCGGGAGTTCGGGCTCGGCGGACGGGTCGATGTAGGCGTCCGGCTCCTCTTCCCGTTCCACCAGGACCTCGACAAGGACTGTGCCGCTCTGGCGTGGGACGAGATAGAAATCTTCGATCTCGGCGGGGACGAGGACGGTCTCGCCGGCCTGCAGGATGGTTGACTCCATCCCTCCGGCGGCCGGCACCTGCACCGAGGCTTCGCCTGAGGCGCAGAAGTAGACGGCGAAGCCGCCGTTCTCTCCGGCCACTATGTGCACGGGATCCTTGAGGTCCATCCTCGTGGCGGTGAATTCCGGGCTCTTGACGAGCTTTCCGTCAGGAGCCGCATCGGAAGGCTTCCAAGCCTTGAAGTCGATGAAGTCCAGGGCCTCGACGAGGCCGAGGGCGGAGTCGAACTCCTCCTCGGGGAGTTCCTCGCCCCAGGCGTGGAGGCAGAAGTCCAGGGGCGAAGCCTCGCTGACTTCGAGGAGCACGACGCCTTCTGCGGCGTGCACCGTCCCGGGCTGGATGTGGAAACAGTCGCCGGGCCAGGGCTTCACTTCGTTCAGCAGGCCCTCGACGCCTCCGTCCTGGCAGGCCCGGTACAGTTCGTCGGCGCCGGTGTCCCGGCGGAAGCCCAGCCAGAGGCTGGCGTCCGGCCGGGCATCCAGCACGTACCACATCTTGGCCTTGCCGAGGAAGTCGTAGCGCTGTCCCGCCGTCTCGTCGTCGGGATGGACCATCAGCGGAGTGCGTCCTTCCGCGTCTATCAGCTTGATGCTCAAGGGGAACTGCCGGCCGTAGTATGCGAAGGCCTTCTCGCCGACTATGCGGTCGAGATACATATCCATAACTTCGCTGAGGGTATTGCCCGCAAGCCAGCCATCGAGGATCTGCGAGTCGCGGTATCCGAGGTCGGCGATCTCGTGGCTCTCGGCCACGGGGCCTCCCTTCTCCAACTTGCTCAGGCGGCCCTTGCCGTCGCTGGTCACGAAAGACTTGCCGTAATTCTTTTCAAGCTTCCGGCCGCCCCAGGCGAAGGATTCGCCGATGGGCAGGAACTTGAAGGGATATAGTTTCCTGGGTTCTTCCATATTTTCAATGATTCCTTTTACAAAGTAAACAAAAAATCGTAACTTGGCCAAGAATACCAAACCGGTCAAATCAGATGAAAGGAGTTTATATTTTCCTGGCTGAAGGCTTCGAGGATGTCGAGGCCCTCGCCACTGCCGACGTCCTCCGCAGGGGAGGCGTTCCCGTAGAACTCGTCTCGCTTGGCGACGAACCGTTCGTTGTGTCCTCGCACCGGGTTGCGGTGGGAGTCGACCAGACTTTCGATTATTTCGCCCTTCATCTGGACCGCGGTGCCGATGAGCGGGACGTGATGATATTCCCCGGGGGAATGCCCGGCACCCGTAACCTCGCAGGCAACGGAATGCTCATGGACATGATGCAGGAGCATTATGACGAGGGAGGCACCGTAGCCGCCATCTGTGCTGCCCCCGGCCTCGTCCTCTCGCAGCTCGAAGGCATAGCCGGCAAGCGCGTGACCTGCTTCGACGGCTTTGAGGGCATCCTGGAGGAGGCCGGCGCCAAGTTCGAACCGCGCCCGGCCATCACTGACGGCCGCGTCATCACCGGCCGCAGCGCCGGCCACGCCATCGCCTTCGGACTCGAGATTCTCAAGAAGATCAAGGGCGAAGAGAAGGCCGCCGAGGTCCGTCACGCCTTGATGCTCGAGACCCTGGACTAGAATCCCGGAGGGAGCATCCCGTGGTCGGCGAGCATTTCCATGCGGGTGCGGTTGGGGTTGCCGATCACCAGGCTCATCTTGAAACAGTGGGCCAGGGCGAAGACACCGGCCGCGCCGCCCCGGATGTTGGTCGGGAGGTTGGCAGGCTGTGGCGAGAACAGCGGCATGTGGGCCATGCTTTCGGTCATCAGAGCCGTCATATACGAGTAGAAGAAATCTGACATCGAGTAGGTATAGAGCTCGATTACATCGCCTTCCTTCAGGGGAGGCGTTTCTTCTCCTGTCCCGAGGATGTCGAAGGCGGTGTAGAAGAAGTATTCGCCTCCGTTGAGGTAGTTCCCGTCGAACATCTGGTAGCCGTCGATGGATATCCATTTGCCGTAGCCGTGGGCCTCGCCGTTCACGCGGAGGTCCGCGGCGTAGTGGCTGATGATGCCCGGCAGGTCCTGGCCCCAGATAGCGAAGCACCACAGCGAATCGGACATCTTGTAGTAATCGAAATCGTCGCCGCGTACGCCTGCAGGCGGCATGGTGTCCGAAGCTTCGAAGTGGAAGGCTTCTCCTTCGTCTTCTCCGTCGACGGTAAGGGTGTAGGTCTTGCCGACTTCTCCGGCGTAATCTTCAGGAGTATAGTAGCATCCGGTGCCCTGTTCCTCTTCGAGATCGATCTCCCGTGTGCCGTCCGAGAGCCTGACACGTGCTCCGGTGATGACCGGGATGCGCTCCGAAGGCGTCCCGTAGGGCGCCGAGGCGCTGAGGCGGACGCAGTGCGCCGTCGTGTCCGTGGTCAGGACCGCGTCCACCACGACGCGGCGCACGTCCGACTCCTTGATGTCGGGGACGAAGTCCTCGACGCAGGAGACGGCCGCCAGCAGCGTCAGTATCAGGAGCAACTTTCTCATAGGGTCAGCGTATATGAGATTGAAGGGATCGCGGTGAAAAGATAGACTTTCCGGGCCGTAATTTCTTCTGTATCATCGTTGTAATGAAAGTCAAGCGCCCACGCGTTGTGGCGTGAATAGACGTTGTACACGGAGAAGTTCCACTCGCCGTGGCCACGTTTGCCGGCGGGCACGCGCCTGCCCTGGAGCGTCAGCGACAGGTCGAGGCGGTGGTAGTCCGGGAAGTGGTCGCGGTTGCGGTCGGAGTACAGGGGCACGCGCGAGCCGCCGACCTCGTAGACCCCGGAGGGGTACGTTGTCGGCGCGCCGCTGTAGTACACCCAGTCGGCCGATGTCGAAAGTCTCTTGCTGAACCGGTAGGTTCCTATCACCGAGACGCTGTGCTTATGGTTCATAGGGGAGTCGTAGGGCTTGCCTCCGTTGATCTCCGGTATTTTGTAACGGGCCTGGGAGAGGGTGTAACTTATCCAGCCGTCGAATTTCCCTTTCTCGTACTTGACCATGAATTCCGCGCCGCGCGCGAATGAGGTGCCGGTGCGGATCTCCGCCTCGAGATCCTCGTTCATAATGACGTTGGGGTGGTCCTTGAAGTCTATTGTGTTGCGGTTGTCCTTGTAGAAAAGCTCTACCGAGGTTTCCAGTGCGTCGTTGAAGAAATTCTTGAAGAATCCCACGGTGTACTGGTCCGAGACCTGAGGCTTGATGTTGGGCGAGGCCGAGAACCAGATGTCCAGCGGCGAGCCTGAAATGCTGTAGATTGCCTGCTGGATGTATTGGACATTCCGGCTCCAGGCAGCCTTGAAGGACATCGAGGGGGTGATGCTGAAGGAGGAGGAGAAGCGCGGCTCGAGGGCGTGCCATGCCTTGACGGTTTCGCCCTTGGCGAAATCCTCGGTGTGGTCGAGCCTGTGCTCATCGTTGTAGTAACGCTGCGTGCGCTCGCCCACGGTGGCGAAGTTAGACAGGCGCAGGCCATAGCGCAGCGTGACCTTTGTGCCTATCTTCTGCTCGTTCTGGAGGTAGAAATCCGGGGCGTACGCCATGGTCTCGGGATAGGTATATTCACTGAAAATGCCCTCGCTCCTCGGGGTGAAGATGGCCGGACTGATGACGTAGCGGTTGCCTTGGAAGCCGAAGCTGACAGTGTTGGAAGCGTTCAGGAACCAGTTGAAGTCTGCCTTGAAGCCCTGGTTGTGGAGGTTTGAGCCCATGTCCACGTCCGTAGCCGAAAATTCCAGCAAGGTATTGAAGTCATAGTGTGAGTTCAGCAGGGTGAAGTTGGAGAACAGTTTCGGGGAGAAGATATGGTTCCAGCGCAGGGACTGTGTATTGTTGGCAAAGCCCATGTCGAGGTTCAGGTCGGCGGCCTCGGAGTTTTTCATGGCGAAAACGTCCTTGCCGTTGAAAACGCTCAGGTACAGGCGGTTGTTGTCGTTTATGATCCAGTTGGCCTTGGCGTTGACGTCGTAGAAGAACATCCTGTCTCCTTTCAATGCCCCGAACAGCGGGAAGAACAGGTCGATGTATGTGCGTCGTGCGGCGACCATGAAACTGGCCTTGTCCTTCACTATCGGGCCCTCGATGAGGGCCTTGGAGGAGATGAGGCCGAGGCTCAGCGAGCCGCCGAGTTCAGTCATATTGCCGTCGATGGTGTGGATGTCCAGCAGCGAGGACAGGCGGCCGCCGTATTTCGCGGAGATGTCGCCCTTGTAGAGGTCGCCGGTCTTGACGGCGTCGTTGTTGAAGACGGAGAAGAAGCCCATGAAGTGGCCGGCGTTGTAGACCGGGGCCTCGTCCATCAGGACGAGGTTCTGGTCAACGCCGCCGCCACGGACGCTGAAGCCCGTCGAGCCTTCGCTCGGCGCCTGCACGCCCGGCATCATCTGGATGACCTTGATGATGTCCGTCTCGCCGAAGAGGACGGGGACCTTCTTTATGAAATCGCCCGAGAGATTGACCAGGCTTGTCTCCGGGCGGAGCAGTTTCTCGCGCTTCGAGACGGCCGTGACGGTCGAACCCTCGATGGCGAACGAGTCCTCTTCCAGGATGAAATCCTTGCGGAGATTGCCCTTCAGGCTTATCTGCAACGAGTCTGTACGATATCCGATGGCTTCGCAGACTATCGTATATTCCCCTGCAGGCAGTTCCAGGGAGTAGAAGCCGTAGGCGTTGGTGGCTTTCCCGGCGCGGATGTTGCCGGAAGGGTACACCGCCACTCCGATCAGCACCTCGCCCGTCGCGGCATCCTTCACGTGTCCGCTGACGGTGTAGCGCCCCTCCGGCGCCACTCCCTCCGGCGCCTGCCTCGCCATACTCCCGATATGGCCCGACATCGCTGCCAGCAGCAGTATTACGCTCAAAAGTCTCTTCATTGCGCTGCAAAGATACTGCTTTTTTCGCGTCCTGTCGCATCCTTCGGGCATTTCCCGAAGGTTGTGCTCAAAACCGCCGCTTCCTTCGGGCTTTTCCCGAAGGTTGTGCCTAAAACCGTCGCATCCTTCGGGAGAAGCCGGTATATACAACGATGCGGACAGTGGCCTCGACTCCGATGCAGGCGAAATGGTCATGTTCGCGACGATTTGCGGAAGACCTGATTGAGGCCAGGGAAAGCGTGGTGATCGCTGAGTATTATGGTTGTTGCCGGGAGGGAAAGAGGGGAGCGGGACATTGAATAAATGAAAATAATCCTTAACTTTGAGATGCTGGCGGACCTTTCTTAATCAGCGGCCGTATTCCAGGACAATCCTGCTCCCACCGGATTTCTAGCATTCTCGATGTTCGAGGTTCGGAAATATTGATCGGATAATGTAAACGTACGGAATTATGATACTTACCACTACACCTACCGTCGAAGGACGGACAATTGCAGAGTACCGGGGCATCGTGTTCGGCGAAGTAATCTCCGGGGTGAATTTCTTACGGGATTTCGCTGCGAACATAAGGAATCTTGTCGGAGGCAGAAGCGGGTCCTACGAAGAAGAACTGGTCAAGGCACGTTCCCAGGCCCTGGACGAAATGGCCTCAAGGGCGGTTAAGCTCGGCGCTGACGCCGTCGTTGGCATCGATATCGATTATGAAGTGCTGGGAGAGAATGGCGGTATGCTTATGGTGACCGCTTCCGGGACAGCCGTCAGGCTTTCTTAATGGTTTTTCAATGAATTGATTATCTGCAACTATGAAAATCCGTTTGAATGATCCGAGGACATGGAGCATCATCAAAAGCGTCCTGTTCTTTGCCGTATTCTTCAATGAACTGATCGATACGGTCAGCGGTCTCCCGGGGACAAGGGCCGTTATCTTTACGATTATATGGACGTCAGGACTGGTTATGGAACTGTTCTTTCTTGCCCGGGCGATCCGTATGAAACCCGCTGAGGTCACCCAGGAAACAGCCGGTATTCAGAAACGGAGGATCGCCGGCGGCCTCAAGCACGGCGTGTTCACCGCGGTCCTGTTGGTCGCGACAGTATCCATCCTGCTGCTTTTGACCGGTAAGGATTATTCGTGGGGCGATTTCTTCATTCTGGCAGGGACCTCGATCATACTGGTCCCGTTGATATCCGTCCTCTTTGCGTTGAGTGAGACGACCGCTCCCGGAGAAGAGGATTAGCCGGGAACCGCAGGTCGGGAGACTGACGTGAATGACAAGCGATAGCACTGACGGAGCATTTTCCGCTGAGTCAGTGCTATCGCCTGCAATTCCGTAGTCTGAACTATTTCTTGAAATAGCGGTTGTAGAGGCCCTGGAAGCCGGCGCCGTGACGGGCTTCGTCCTTGGCCATCTCGTGGATGGAGTCGTGGATGGCGTCGTAGCCGAGTTTCTTGGCGCGGACGGCGATGGCGAGCTTGCCTTCGCAGGCGCCGCACTCCGCTTCCATACGCTTCTTGACGTTGGTCTCGGTGTCCCAGACAACCTCTCCGAGAAGTTCGGCGATGCGGGCGGCATGGTCAGCCTCCTCGAAGGCATAGCGCTTGAAGGCGTCGGCGATTTCGGGATAGCCCTCGCGTTCCGCCTGGCGGCTCATCGCGAGGTACATTCCGACCTCGGAGCATTCTCCCGTGAAGTGGTCGTGGAGACCCTGCATTATCTCTTCGTCCTCGACTTTGCCGTCGCCGAGCTTGTGCTCGCAGGCCCAGTTCAGGCCTTCATCCTTGATCTCGACGAATTTCTCCGCTTTGGCGCGGCATACGGGGCACTGCTCGGGCGGAGTGTCGCCCTCGTGGACGTATCCGCATACCAGACATCTGAATTTCTTTTTCATGACTGAAGTTTTAAGTGTTATTTTGAGTAATTCCAAATAAGTTCATAAAGATACCTCTTATTTTTCGTATAATCAAGGGTTGTGCGGATAAAAAAACGTAAGCAATAGAGAAAAATTCTTTAGCTTGTATCGCTGCTATGGCACAAGCTTTAGGTATATTTGCAGCATGAAAGCTTTTTTGGAACAAGTGGCGGAGCACTGGTACGCTGCCGGGGATATCAGGAAGATGTGTTTCATCTTCCCGAACAAGCGCTCCCTGGCGTTTTTCCGCAAGTATCTTTCGGAGATTGTCGCAAAGCGGAGCGACGTCCCCGTAGAGGCTCCGGCACTCGTTACCATAAAGGACTTTTTCTATCAGGTGACCGGTGCGTCGGAAGCTTCGCGGGTGGCGCTGCTGCTGGAGCTTTACCGATGCTACTGCAAGGTCTATCCCGGTCACGAGTCGTTGGACGACTTCATCTTCTGGGGCGATGTCCTCCTTGCGGACTTCGGGGACTTGGACAAGTATCTCATAGATCCTGCGCAGCTGTTCACCAACCTCTCTGAACTCAAGGACATGCGCGACGGCTTTTCCTATCTCTCCGAAACCCAGCGGGCCGCGATGGAGCGTTTCCTCGGGCATTTCCAGAGGGGAGACCGCCTCAAGGACGGGAAAAAGGATGTCAAGGGCAGTTTCCTGCAGGTCTGGAACATCCTCCTGCCGCTGTACCGGTCGTTCCGCGAGGCGCTGCAGGCGCGCGGGCTGGCCTATGAGGGCCAGGTCTACCGCGCCTTCGCCGAGCGGCTCGCTGCCGAGCCTGCGGCAGACGTCCTCGCTCCGGCATTCCCTCAGGCCTATCACTTCGTTTTCGTCGGGCTTAACGCCTTGAACGAGTGTGAGAAACGCGTAATGCGGCGCATGAGGGATGCCGGGCTGGCGTCATTCTGCTGGGACTGGTCAGACGGCTGGATGAGCGATCCGCAGAACAAATCGTCGCTCTTCATGCGCGACAATCTCCGGGAGTTCCCCCAGGCCTTCCCGCTGGAAGGCCTGGGAGGCCATACTCCCGGCATCGACGTGCTCGCCGTACCTTCGTCGGCGGGCCAGGCCATGCAGTTGCCTGCTGTCCTGGCCGCGCTCGCCGGGCGTACCGGAGGCGGGATGGGGAGCCTGGGCATGGATACGGCCGTCGTCCTTCCGGACGAGAGCCTTCTCATGCCCGTGCTCAACGCCATCCCGCCCGAAATAGGCGACATCAACGTCACTATGGGCTATCCCATGCAGGCTGGCTGCTTCTACACATTCCTGACCGAGATATGCACCATGCAGATGCATCTGCGCCGCCGTGACGACGGCTGGTATTTCTATCATCGGCAGGTGTACGGCATCTTCTCGAACGGCATCTTCAAGGCCGCTGCGGGAGAAGCCGGGCGCGAAATCGCTGCGCGTGTCAAGTCCGGTTCGAAGTATTACATCCCGCAGGCGGAGCTCGCGGGAGACCCGGTGTTGGAGGCGGTCTTCCGCCCCGTGGTGGAGGATCCCCGCAAAGCCGACGCCGGCGTCATCCACAGTTTCTGTTTGTACCTCTGCGATGTCATCAGGACGGTCGCTCCACTGCTGAAGGATGTGCCGGACATGGCTGTGGAACTGGATTTCGCCAAGGAATGCTATCTCGCGGTCAACAGGCTTTCCGACGAGGACCTGCCTCTGCTGCCGGCCACTTTCGTCAGGCTCCTTTCGCAGGTGCTCTCAACGGTCACGGTCCCCTTCACAGGAGAGCCCCTCAAGGGGCTGCAGGTGATGGGACCGCTCGAGACGAGGGCCCTTGATTTCCGCAACCTCGTGATCCTCTCGGCCGGCGAGGGCATGTTCCCGCGCCGTTCCACTTCCTCGTCGTTCATCCCTCCGGAGCTCCGCAAAGGCTTCGGACTGCCTACGTTCGAGTACCAGGATGCGGTCTGGGCATACTATTTCTACCGCATGATAAGCCGTGCCGAGAATGTCTGGATGCTCTACGATTCCAGGACCGAAGGCCTCAAGGCGGGGGAGGAGAGCCGCTACATCAAGCAGCTTGAACTGCATTTCCGCGCCGGGCTGGTCCGGCACGTAGCCAAGGCGTCGGTGTCCGTCGAGAAGGAGGACGAGCCTATCGTCAAGACTGATGAGGATATCGCCGCCATCCGTGCAGCCTCCTTGTCGGCATCTTCGCTCCAGGCATATCTTGCCTGCCCGGCCAAGTTCTACTACCACGTCGTGAGGAGGCTGAGGCCCGACGAAGACGTGGCCGAGTCGCTCGATGCCGGGATGATAGGCAATGTCTTCCATAATACGATGTGCGCCCTGTACACGGGTCCTTTCGCGATGGATCCGTCATTCCCTATGGACAGGAAATCGCTGGAGAGCCGGAGGAGCGACGCCCTGCGCACCGTGACGCGGGACTATATAAAGTCGTGGATGTCGCGTCCCGCGGCCGTCAGGGCGCGCATACGCTCCCTGATCAAGGCCGAACTCAATACCTTCGAGGTCAGCGGGCGCAACCTCGTTTTCGAAGACGTAGTGTTCCAGTATGTCATGAAGGTGCTGGAGCGTGACCTGGAGCATCTGGAACGCGCCGGAGTCGATTCCTTCGAGATACTCGGGTTGGAAAAAGAATGCTTCTGGACCTATGAAGGATTCAGTTTCAAGGGCTATATCGACCGTTTGGACAGCCTCTTCCCGGGGACTGCCCGCGTTGTGGACTACAAGACCGGAAAGGTCGAGGATGACGACATCAACGTGTTCGACCACAATGCCTCCAAGATAGTCGACAAACTGTTCGGGAGTGACAACTCCAAACGTCCGAAGATAGCCCTGCAACTCTTCCTTTACGACATGTTCGCCGAGCAGGAAACCGGCCTGGGCACCGTCCTGTCCAACTCAGTGTATGCCCCTGCCAAACTGTTCGTCTCGCAAGTGCAGGACGTCCCGGCCAGCGGCGGTTTCATCTCCCTAATGAAGGAAAGGCTTTCGGACCTTCTCGGCGAGATGGCCGACCCCGGTGTACCGTTCTCCAGGACGGAAGATACCAAGACCTGTTCCATGTGTGACTTCAAAACCATCTGCGGCCGATGATCAAGATACTCAAAGCATCCGCCGGATCCGGCAAGACATACAACCTGGCCAAGGAATACATCTCCATCCTGCTGGGCAGCACCGACCGCTATGCCTACAGGCATATCCTCGCCGTGACCTTCACAAACAAGGCTACGGCCGAGATGAAGTCACGAATACTCAAGGAGTTATATGTGCTGGGCACGGACCCTGCCTCGTCCGGATATTTCAAGGACTTCGTCCCAGGGCTCTGCCCGGACGCGGAAGCGCTGCGCGCCAAGTCCGGCAGGATCCTTACGGACATCCTCCACGACTACGGCTCCTTCTATGTCAGTACCATCGACCGGTTCTTCCAGATGACCCTCAAGGCATTCTCACGCGAAGCCGGGCAGTTTGCCTCCTATCAGATTGAACTTGACCGCAAAGCGTTGATCCACGAGTCTGTGGACCGGATGCTCGATTCCATAACAGAGGAGTCCAAAGGGCTTATCGGCCGCCTCGAAGAGGGTGTCATGGAGCAGTTGCGCCAGGGCCGCAGGGTCAATCTCGAGAGAGGTCTTTACGACATGGCGGACAGGCTCAAGAATGAGGAGCGCCGCGAGCGCTCTGAAACCCTGGGCATCGATCCTGCGGTAGCGTTCTCCGAGGAGAACCTCGCGGCCGTGGGCGCGGAGTGCGACCGCGTCATCGACGCGTTCGTCACCGCGCTGGCCGCCGCGGCAAGGGCCGTCTCGGACATCATGGCCGCGGCCGGAGTCCCGCCTGAGGAGTCTTACAGGGGCTTCCTGACCCAGGTCCAGAAGTATCTCCAACCCATTCCGGGCCAGGTGATCGAGAAACCCAAACCGGCTTTCCTGGAAAGGGCGGCCGACAATTCGTCATGGTTTTCCAGTGCCAAGGCGAAGAAATACCTTCCTCTGGTGGAAGGTGTACTGGAAGGTCCCCTGGGGGACTTCTGCGCCATGTTTGACGTTCCCTTCAAGATGTACGGCACGGCCGTCCTTCTGAAGGAGCAGAGCTTGAGCCTCAAGCTGGCCGGCGATTTTTACCGGGAGTTCGATGCCCTGCTGAAGGAGAAGAATGTCCTCGGCATCGACGACTCCAATACCATCCTCAGGGACATTATCGACGGTAGCGACGCTCCTTTCGTCTACGAAAAAATGGGCGTCCGCTTCGAGGATTTCCTGCTGGATGAGTTCCAGGATACTTCCACCATCCAGTGGCAGAACTTCCTTCCGCTGCTTCGCGAAAGCGATGCTTCCGGACGTCCCAACCTCGTGGTCGGCGACGTCAAGCAGAGCATCTATCGCTGGCGTGGCTCCGACTGGAAACTTTTGGCCGATCGCCTCCCCGGGCAGTTCCACGGGGCGGAGGTTCACACTCTCGACTCCAACTGGCGCAGTTGCGGGGCCATCGTCAGGTTCAACAATGCTTTCTTCCGCCATGCCGCCGAGGCGGTCGGAGTCGGTGGCATTTATGCCGACGTGGAGCAGAAGGTCAGGACGGATGATGCTCAGGAGGGCTATGTCAGGCTGTCGTTCTGCGCTCCTGAAGAGGAGGAGCAGTTGGTCCTGGACAGCATCCGCGAGGCACGCGGCGCAGGAGCCCGTTTCGGAGACATCGCCGTGCTTGTCCGCAACAAGGCGGAAGGAGGGCACGTCGCCGCCCTGCTGATGCGCGAGCATATACCTGTCATCAGTGATGATTCGCTCAAGCTGAAGTCCTCCTCTGCAGTGCGCCGCCTGGTTTCCTTGCTCTCCTGCGTGGAGAATCCCGGCGATACCGTCAGCAGTTACCTCGCATCCTCGATGGATGTCGGATTCCCTGAAGTGTACCATTCTTTGCCCGATCTCTGTGAGGCCCTTCTGCGAGAGATGTATGAAAAGGACCCTTCATCCTTCGAAGGGGAGACCCTGTATGTCCAGTCTTTCCTGGATTACCTTCAGGACTGGTGCGTCAAGGGCGGAAACAACCTGATGCGCTTCCTCAAGGACTGGAACGACCTGGATCCCGAGAATGAGCCATGCATCAGTTCTCCGGCTGACGGTGATTCGGTCCGGATCATGACCATCCACAAGTCCAAGGGCCTTGAGTTCCCCTTCGTCATCTTCCCTTATGCCGAGAAAGTCAAGTTCTACAAAGGGGACTGGCACTGGTGCCGTCCGGAGGGCGCGTCGGATGCTTTCCCGAACGCTTCCCAGGCCATCTTCCCGGTCAATCTCACGAGTTCCATCTCGGATACGGCTTTCTCCGGCGACTACGATAAAGAGAGGGACCTGCAGGTCGTGGACAATATAAATACCTTCTATGTAGCGTTTACCCGCGCGGAGAAGTCGCTCCACGTTATAGCCTGCAGACCACCTGCGTCGTTCAAGGAGGACAGCCCTGCCGATTTCTCCCAGGTCCTCCGGGTATACGCCGGCTCGAGCCCGCTGATGGTGGAAAGACTCTCCTCGGAGGATGAGCCCGATGTCTTCGAGTACGGGACGCCGTACGATTTCAAAAGTATGAAACGGTCGAAGCAGACGGAAGAGAAACCTTTCCCGGTCGCTTTCCGTTCATATCCTCTCGCTGGCCGCCTGCGCCTGAGCGCAGATGCCTCCGATTTCTTCTCTCCTGACGGTACCGCCGGTGTTTCTGCCTCCAGGCGTCTGGGGGGTATCGTCCTGCACGACATCCTTGCGTCGGTCATCCGTCCGTCTGACCTTCGGGCAGCGGTCGACGCCGCCGTCCTGGGCGGCCGTATCACCGTCGCTGAGGGCGAGGCGGATTTCGCGCTCCTGCGGGAGCGCATCGCCTCCGCCTCCGCGCGCGGCTGGTTCCCGGCCGAAGGCACCGGCGTGCTCAATGAGCACACAGTCTTCGACTCTGACGGCCGGGAGTTCCGCCCCGACAGGGTGGTCGTCACCCCCGGACATACCTTCATCATCGACTATAAGACCGGTGAACGTTCCGATTCGTACAAGTTCCAGGTGCGCCGGTATGTGCGGCTTTACCGGCAGATGGGCTATCCCGATGTCTCCGGACACGTCTGGTATCTGCACGACGATCATGTAGAGAATATCTGACCAACCCTCCCGTTTTAATACAAATGCTGCCGATTCTGTTACGGAATCGGCAGCATTTTGAATAATACCCATTTGGGCATTGATTGTAACAACAGGGTTGAGTTCCTTTGTTCCGGAGTCACGAAGAGCTGTGCAGTTCCAACTGATTCCAAAGAACGCTGATTTAAGACAGATCGCTAATGGTTAAAGGCGATTAAAAGAGTTTAGTTATCAGGGTGGGAAAAGTCGTGAGATTTTTCCCATTTCTTTTTATGTGTCTGCCTATAGTTTTACGAGTTCGTACTCACGTGTCCCGAGCCCTATCTTCTCCGCGTGCCCCAGGCAGCTTTTCCAATCCGTGGTCGGGCGGTTGTTCTTGAACAGTTCATGATAATTCACGAAACCGGGCTTTGCCATATTGTCTCCTACCTGGCTGTTCTTGAAAGGCTGTACGGCGTTGCAAAGGTCCGAGCAGGCCTGGTCCAGGGCCAGCGGGTCGAACGAGCAGAGCATGCCGATGTCCGGTATGATCGGGGCATCGTTCTCGGAGTGGCAGTCGCAGTTGGGCGATACGTCCACGATAAGGGAGATATGGAAATTGGGCCTTCCATCGACGACCGCCTTGGCGTATTCCGCCATCCGGCGTCCCAGCATCTCGTTTGCTACGTTGTCGGCAAAACTGATGGCGTCGAAGTTGCAGGCTCCCAGGCATCGGCCGCAGCCCACGCAATGCTCCGATACCGTCATCTTGCGGCGTTCAGCGTCGTATACAAGCCCTCCGTTTGCACATTCCTTCTGGCATTTGCGACATCCGCGGCAAAGGACCTCGTCGATCTGCGCCTTGCCGGCGCTGTGCTGGTCCTTCTTGCCGGCCCGGGAGCCGCATCCCATTCCTATGTTCTTGATGGCTCCGCCGAAGCCGGCTTCCTCATGTCCCTTGAAGTGGCTTAGGCTGATGAAGATATCAGCATCCATCACGGCCCGGCCTATGTGGGCGGCCTTGACATACTCGCCGCCCCTGACGGGGACGTCGATGTCGTCAGTGCCCTTGAGGCCGTCAGCGATGATGACGGGGCAGCCGACGGTCAGCGGCGTGAAGCCGTTCTCCCAGGCGCAATACAGATGCTCCAGGGCGTTCTTCCTGAAGCCCGGATACATGGTGTTGCAGTCGGTGAGGAAAGGTTTTCCACCAAACTCCTTCACTACGTCCACCACCGCCTTGGCGAAGTTGGGACGCAGGAAACTTATGTTGCCGAGTTCGCCGAAATGCATCTTGATGGCGACGAACTTGCCGTCAAAATCGATCTGGCCGATGCCGGCGGTCTTGATGAGCCTCTGGAGTTTATTGGGTATAGGCTCGCCGTAGGCCTTGGTACGGAAATCGGTAAAATAGACTTTGGATTTCTCCATGGATGGTTATTTTGGTTGGTTTATGTCGGGTATCATCTGAGGTCCGTGACGATGTAGTCTCCGGACAGTTTCCTGGTGTTGAAACTGAAGTCCTTGACGTCGGATTTGCCTCCAATGGCGAAATCCTTTACGGTTACCGTGATGAGATTGCCTTCGGAAGTCTTGACCAGGAGTCCTGCGGGCTTCCTGGCAGCAGTGAGCATAAGGGAAAGTTCGGTGATGTTGCCCCCGTCAGTGAGCGGCACCAGCACAGCCTCTGTCACTTTCTGCGAATTGAAAGTGGCGGAAGAGGTTTTCTTCAGTTTGAAGGCCTTGTCCACCGCGCCGACGAGCAGCGCGGGATTGGCCTCGTAATCGAGGCCTCCGGGCTTGACGCCCTCGATGTAGCATTCCTCGGCTACGGTGTCCACGGTCCAGCGGGTGGTGCCGTCGCACCAGACCTCCAGGCCGTCACCCTCCATGGAGAAGGCGTCTCCCTGAAGGCGTATGGTCCCGGAACCGCTCAGGGGAACGTTTCCGGTCATCGAGTAGCTGTATCCGAACGTCGCGCAACCCTCAGCCAGGTCTTTGGCGAACTCGGCCACGATGTTCTGCCCGGCGGCATTAAGTGCCACGAGCAGGAAAAGGAGTGCAGTCAGTCTTTTCATTTCATGAAGGCTTTGAGGATCGTGTCTAGCTCGTCGAAGGTCGTTACGAGTACCTGGCGGGGTTTCGAACCCTCCTGCGGTCCCACGATGCCGGCGGCTTCGAGCTGATCCATTACACGACCAGCCTTTGCATAACCCATGCCGAGTTTGCGCTGAAGGTCCGAAGTCGAGCCTCTTTGTGACATAACGACCATCCTGGCGGCCTCTTCGAAGCGGTCGTCGAGGTCCTTCATGTCTATCATGCCGCCTCCGCCGCCCTCGCCTTCTGCAGGTTCCGGAGCGGGGAGGTAATAAGGTGTATTGTAGCTCTTCTTGTAGCCCTGCTGCCCTCCGATGAACTCGGTGATGGCGTTGATCTCATCGTTGGAGATGAATCCGCACTGGATGCGTTCGGTTTCGACTCCGGCATAGTACAGCATATCGCCGCGGCCGATGAGTTTCTCGGCACCGGTGGCGTCAAGGATGGTGTTGGAGTCGACTCTGGTGGATACGCGGAACGCGATCCTTGCGGGGAAGTTGGCCTTGATGAGGCCGGTGATGACGTCCACCGACGGGCGCTGGGTGGCTATGACGACGTGGATGCCGGCAGCGCGTCCCTTCTGGGCAAGGCGTACGATCGAGCCCATGATGCTCTTCTGCATGTTCCTCGCCTCGGAACCGCTTCCTCCGGACATCGCAAGGTCGGCGTACTCGTCGATGATGACCACGAGATACGGCAGGAAACGGTGCCCGTGCTCGGGATTGAGCTTGCGGTCCTTGTACCGTTCGTTGTAGAGCTTGATATTGTTGACGAAAGCCTTGCTGAGAAGTCCGTAGCGCTCGTCCATCTCGGTGCAGAGCGAGCGAAGGATCTTCTCCGCCTCCTTGGGTTTCTTGACGATGGCGGTCTCGGCTTCCTCTTCCTCATCTGCGGCTGTGGGCAGCACGGCGAGGTAGTGCTTGAGCAGCCTGCCGTACGCGGAGAACTCCACCATCTTGGGGTCGATGAAAACCATCTTCATTTCCGCGGGATGCTTGGAATAGAGGAGGGAGGCTATGAGGACGTTAAGACCTACGGACTTGCCCTGCTTGGTGGCGCCTGCCACCAGGAGATGGGGGGCATCCGCCAGGTCGAAGACCTTGACTTTCTTGGTGATGGTGCAGCCGATAGCCACCGGGAGGTCGGCCTTGCTGTTGCGGAAGGCCTCGTCGTTCAGGAGACCCTTGAGGGGTACGATGGACGGTTTGTCGTTGGCAACCTCGATGCCGACGGAATCGGGCAGGGTGACTATACGCACTCCTCTGGCATTCAGGGACATGGCGATGTCGTCCTGGAGGCTGCGGATGTTGGCTATCTTGACGCCGGGGGCGGGGTAGACCTTGTAAAGGGTTACGGTCGGACCTACGACAGCCTTGACGTCCACGATGTCGATCTTGTAGTTCTTAAGGGTCGAACGGATCTTGTTGTTGTTGCGGTTCAGCTCCTCATCGGAAACGATCTGGGTGCCGGAGGCATGGTCTTCGAGGAGGTCCAGGCTGGGGAACTTGTATGAAGGAAGGCCCTCGGGAGGATCCAGGCGCACGTCGATGCGCGGAAGCTGCGTCTTTATCTCGGTATCGAGATCCTCGCCCCTGTCGATCTCGAAGTTCCCTTCGGCCGCTTCGGCCTCGGCGGAGACTGCGGAGGACACGGGCTTGGGGACCGGTTTCATGACGGGAACAGGCTGGGGGACGGGCTCAGGCTCCGGTTCAGGTTCCGGCTCGGGTTCTGGCTCAGGTTCCGCAGGAGCCTCTTCGGCTTTGCGCCGCCTGAGATTGAGGAACGGCTTGCGCTCGCGCAGCGGTTCCTCGGCCACGGCGGCAGGCGCCTCCTCTCCGTCACTCTCCGCGCCGAGCGTGCCGAACCAGTTCGAGAAACGGCGGCTGCACAGGATGAGCCAACCGACGACCAGGATGCACAGGAGTATGCCGGTCACAGCTGATCCGAAGAGGTTGATGAACCAGCCCGTGACGTGCGAGCCGCACTCTCCGCCGGGACCTGCGCCGAACAGCGTCTGCACGCCGGTAAGGCGTCCGATGAAGGCGCATACGAGCGCGGCGATCAGTGCGCCGCTCAGGGTGACGAGGGTGGTCTTGAGCAACGAACGCTGCCACCTGCCGGCAAGAAGCCGCACGGCCATGGCGAACAGGAGGATGAGGAAAGCGAAACTGCCAAGGCCGAACCATTTGACAATCAGAGTATTAGCCCATTTGAGCCCGAGTTTGCCTCCGAGATTGGCTACGCCAACGGCCTGGTCCATCATCGCCGGGTCCCTCAGCAGGCTCTGGTCCTGCTTCCAGGTGAATATGAAGGAGACCATGGCAAGCAGCGTGAAGAGGGCGAACAGGGCGATGAGCGCACCTGTCCACCTGACAGCATTGGTCTTCTGGCGGTCGTCCCAACTGTTCCAGAATCTGAGTTTGGGCAGTCTGATCATTTCTTGCGGTTGTTCTTTCTTCTCTTGTTGTTCCAGTTACGGTTCTGCGCCTGCTGGGCGCCGCCGACGTTGATACTCATACCGGGGCGGGAGAACGATGCGGAGTCGGCGATCTTGGAGAGACTGATGCCCTCGGGGACCTTGATCCTGTAGTCGGAGAGTTTCTCGATGTCGTTGAAGATGGTCTGGTCGGCGACGCTGTCCTTGTTCCAGATGAGATACTGCTGGCGCATGTAGATGGCCAGGGAGCGTATCATGGCGGTCTTGACCTCACCGTCAGGTTCGTCGGCTATGAGGTCGATGATGCTTTCGATGTTGCGTCCGTAATGGGTGGCCTTGACGGGCTTGCCCTTGAGGGGGATCACCTGCGGACGGGCCTGAAGGTCCTCGACCACCGGGGCGGGATAGGGAGCATCTATGTCGAGGTCGAGACCTGCCATGAGGTACAGGTGGTCCCAGAGTTTCTGCTCGTAGTTCTCCTGCTGGTGGACCTGGGGGTTCAGGAGTTCCATGACCTTGACCACGGCCCTGGCCTGCTCGCTGCGCTTGTCCCTGTCCTCTATGTCCCTGAGCTGCTCGACCATCTCCAGCACGTTGCGCCCGTATTCGGGCATGCGGAGTTTCTCCCTTTCGGTGTTGTAATATAGCTTGATGGTATTGTTGTTGGCTTCCATGACGATAAATTTTACTTAACCTACAAAGATAATCAAAAACCGCGACTTATCAGTGGTTAATCCTATAAAAGAACTCCGATTTGCCAAAGAGTTTTTTTATGTGTAAATTAGCAGGTTGAAATCAAAGACAAAGGCATGTTACAGGCTTATTGCGTAGCAGGACATACGTTCCACCTCGACCTTCCGGACGGATCCCCGGTACTGCCCCTCCTTTCGCAGTACAAAGGATTCGTAACCGATCCGGTTGACGACCCCCTTTTCATCCTTCGGGTCGTGGAGGAGATTCCGGAGCGCGAAAAGGAACCGCTCTATGTCGTCGAACCCGAGGATGAAGGCCAGCCCAGGCTGGACCTCTATTCTTGTGCAGACGGCGTGCTGGTTGAGATGGCGCCGATTGCAAAACTTCCAGTTTGCGCCCGCTTGCTGGCCTCCAAGGATTACAGGAGGGGAGAACTTGCTTTCCTTAGAGATTCGTTACAGTCCTCCGTGTTCGCGGTCAACAACTCCCTGATGCTCCTATTCGCTTTCTGCAGCGCACCCTACAAGACCCTGGAGATGCATGCTTCGGTCATCCTGAACGGGGGGAAGGGATATCTCTTCCTGGGCAGGAGCGGCACCGGTAAGAGTACTCACAGCAGCCTCTGGCTCAAACATATAGAAGGCAGTGAACTGATGAACGACGACAATCCCGTCCTTCGGGTCGGCGATGACGGAGTGACGCGCGTTTACGGCTCCCCCTGGAGCGGCAAGACACCGTGCTACCGCAACATCAGCGCCCCGGTCGGCGCCATTGTGCGCATCCATCAGGCCAAGCATAATACGATCACCAGACAGAGCGTCATCGAGTCCTACGCTTCGGTCTATTCCTCCTGCTCCGGCTTCAAGGCCGACCGCGGGATGGCGGACGGACAGCACGAGACCCTCGAGCACATAGCCCTGAATGTGCCGTGCTATGTACTGGACTGCCTCCCCGACGAGGAAGCAGCCAGGGTCTGCGCAGCGGAGGTCCGTAAGGAGGGAGGCGATGCATAAGGTCGTCGTACCGAATGCCATCCTCCTGGGCGAGGTGAAGTCGCTGCTGGCAGAGGGCAAGGACGTGGTGATCCCCACCAAGGGGAACAGCATGCTCCCTTTCATCCGCGGAGGTCGCGACAGCGTCAACCTCCGCAGGCTCGATACCCTTGAAATGGGGGACATAGTCCTTGCGGAGATACGTGAGAGGTCCTACGTGCTCCACCGGGTGATAGGAGTGGACGGCGACACCGTGACCCTGATGGGTGACGGCAACCGCCGCGGAGTGGAAGTATACCGGCGCAAGGACATAGCCGGTACGGCAATGACAATATTGAAGGATGGTGCCAAGGAAGTGGACTGCAGGAGCCGCAAGGCCCTCCGCAGGGCACGCAACTGGCGCAGGCTCATGCCTTTGCGCCGTATCATCCTCGGTTTTTATAGAAGACTTTTCTTATGAAACTTATCGAAGGGTTCAGGCTCCGCCCCCTGGGCAAGGAGTTCATCGTGACGCCGGAGAGCGTCGCGCAGATCAATTTCAACAAGATGATCTCGCTCAATTCGTCGGCTGCATATCTGTGGAAATCCGTAGAGGGCAAGGAGTTCTCTCCCGAGGACCTCAAGCGCCTCCTGCTCGACCGATATGACGTCGACGAGGCGATTGCCGGCCGTGACGCCGAGGCCATCGCCCGTACGTGGATCGAAGCCGGCATCGCCGAAGCGTAATCCGTCATGAAAGATTTCCGCACCTGCATGAAGGGCCTGGCCGCGATGGGCCGTCCGCTCCGGGGGAGGATCCTCGTGAGCTGTGTCATCGGCGTGTTCAGGATTGCCGCCTCGATGGCTTTCGTGTGGGTGTGCAAGGCGCTTGTGGATATCGCCACAGGCGAATCCTCCGAGCCTTTGGGCCTCTATGTGGGCCTGATGATCGGCATCATGCTTGCTCAGGTCATCCTGAGCACGGCCTTCAGCTGGTGGGAGGGGATGATTGTGACCAAGACCCAGAACTCCTTCCGTGCCGAGGTCTTCGGCCACGTCCTGGCCAGCGAGTGGCACGGCCGCGAGGCCTTCCATTCGGGAGACATGGTCAACCGCCTCGAGGAGGACACCCGCGTGGTTGTCGACCTGCTCTGCGTCCGTGTACCCGATTTCATCGTTACCCTGGTGCAGCTTGTGGCGGCATCGGGATTTCTTTTCGTCCTGGAGCCTTCCCTCCTGTGGGTCCTCCTCATCCTTATGCCCGTCGCGGCCATCGGCAGCAAGATGTTCTTCAAGACCATCCGCCGCCTCACTTCGCTGATCAGGGCCAAGGACAGTGAGATCCAGGGGCACATGCAGGAGAATCTCCAGCAGCGCGTCCTCGTCAAGACGCTCGGCTGCGAGGACCGCGTACTGGACCGTCTCGACGACCTGCAGGGTGATGTCATGGGCAACACCATCCGCAGGCTCAACTATAATGCGGGAGCCCGCGCTTTCCTGCGCGTCGGTTTCATGGCCGGATATGCCGCGGCGTTCCTGTGGGGTGTCTTCGGCATCAGGAGCGGCGCCGTGACCTTCGGTATGATGACCGCCTTCCTTCAGCTCGTAGGTCAGGTCCAGAGGCCAATTGCGGACATCAGCCGCCATATCCCGGCCTTCATCCATTCGCTCACTTCAGTGGAGCGCCTCCTTGAGTTGACCGACCTCGAACTCGAGGACAAGGGCGGGGATATCCTGTTCGACGCGGCTCCTGGCATCAGGATCGACGACGTGACCTTCGGATATACCGATGTCCCCGAGGGAATGGAGCCGCAGAAGGTTTTCGAGCATTTCTCCTATGATTTCAAACCGGGAACGGTGACTGCCATAATGGGCGTCACCGGAGTGGGCAAGAGCACGCTGACAAGGCTCGTGCTGGCGCTGCTGCGCCCCGCCGAAGGCAGCGTGACGCTGTACGACGGCGTGCGTGCCGTGCCCGCCAGCCCGGCGACGCGCTGCAATTTCCGCTATGTCCCTCAAGGCAACAGCCTCATGAGCGGAACCGTGCGCGACAATCTCCTGCTGGCCAATCCTTCGGCAAGTGAGGACGAGATGAAGGATGCACTGCATCTGGCAGTGGCCGACTTCGTCCTGGCGCTGCCCGACGGGCTGGACACCGTCTGCTCCGAAAAGGGCAGCGGCCTCAGCGAGGGCCAGGCCCAGCGCATCGCCATCGCCCGCGCACTCCTGCACTCCGGCGGAGTGCTCATCCTGGACGAAGCAACTTCCGCACTGGACCGTGAGACCGAGGATGAACTTCTCCGGCGGTTGTCACAAAAAGTAAGCGGCGGGAAAACCATTCTCTGGATTACCCACCGCGAGTCTGTCACGAGCATCGCAGATGCCGTGCTGAAAATCTAAAAGTCTATTGATGGTCCCGGACGCAGCGGACGCTTGCCGCGAACGAGGACTTTGCCGCTGACCCGATGAACAGGTCGGGACTCTCGTCGTAGAAATAACGGTAGTAGGCCTGCTCGCCGTCCTTTTCGTCGGCAGTCCAGAATGCGGCATAGTCGAACTGGGACTTGAATGCCGTGCCGGTCTCCCTCTTGACGGCATAGCCCATGGGCGTCATCGACAGCCGGAGATCGTTGGTAATGCTGACCTTTGGCCAGTACTCCCACATCCTCTGACCGTTGAAATAGATGTTGCCCATGAATCCGCCGGCGATGGAAAGGAACCTGTCCTTGGGATCGGGATTCTCTCCGAGGATAACCGAGGCGGCATCGCTCCAGTCTCCGAGGCTTGACATGCGCCATCCTTCAGGGCAAGCCTTCACAGCCTCGTCCCAGGTATAGAAGCGACCGAACACGTCAGAAGTGGATTCGCAGTTCTCCAAAGGCACTCCCGCACCCCTGTAGGCGAGGTTTTCCTTGAACCAGTCGGTGCCTTTGACCGTCGTGCACCAGTATTCGCGGCCGTCGCGCGGGTCGGTGAAACTGAAATCCTTCGACTGGTCGAAATCCAGTCCTTTGATGCTGCCTTTCTTCCTGTCGGAATTGACGATGGTGATGGTATGGGAGGTAGAGGAGGGGTTGTAACCTTCCGCAAACGCCACGCAGTGGACGGTGACCGTGCAGAGCGAGTCGGTCAGGTTAACATAATAGACGGGAACGGTGTCCCTGTGCGTGCTGATGGGCTCGGCATACCAATAATACTTCACCGTCGTGCCGTCTTCAGCGGTCACTCCCTTGGACGGGAGCTCGAACCTGTCTCCGGAAACTCCGTAAGCCGGGATGGTGAATTCCGGTTCTCCGGTGAGGTACTTGAGCGTCTCGGTCTCGTCTCCCTTGCAGGAAGTCAGCGCCAATGCGGCGACGGCTGAAATGAGGAGGATTCTGTTGATATGCATATAGATGCCTTTCGTAATCATTTAACGTGCAAATATCGTCATTTTTGGCGTAAAACCATTACCTTTGTGCAAATACTTTGCCGTTCCTTATATGAGGGTAAGAGAAATAGCCGCTGCCGCCTTGCTGCTGGCCCTGTGCGCGTGTTCGGGGCGCGGCCGCTATGTCGCCGTGACCGGGTATGCCCAGGGAGGGACTTACTCCGTCAAGTTCAATACCGCCGGCCTGCGCGTTTCCAAAGAGAGCATCGCTGCGGCCGTCGACTCCATCCTTACGCTCGTCGACACCACGCTTTCAGGGTACAACAAATCTTCGCAGCTGAGCCGTTTCAACGCCGGTGAAACCATCGTTCCGAACAGACTTTTCTCCGACATCTATTCATTCTCGCGGGACATTTGGGAGGATACCGGAGGATGCGTGGATGTGGCTGCGGGGCCTCTTTTCGATATCTGGGGCTTCGGCTTCTCGACCGATTCACTGCCCTCCGACGACAAGGTCCGGGAGACCTTGGAGGCTTGCGGGATGGGACGCCTCGGCGATTCCATCGCCCCGGGAGTCCCCCTCGACGCCTCCTCCCTCGTGACTGAAGGGAAGGCTCCGGCACTCCTGAACTTCAATGCCGTAGCGCAGGGGTATACCTGCGACCTGGTTGCTGACTATCTCCGCTCCGTCGGAGTGACCGACATGCTGGTGGACATAGGCGAGATTTTCTGTTCCGGGCACAATCCTTCAGGGCGCGACTGGAGCATCGGGGTGGACCGTCCGGTGGACGGTAACGATACCCCGGGCGCTGACCTCGACGGCATCTGGCTTTCCGGAGGACGTTCCTGCGGCATCGTCACATCCGGCAACTACCGCAAGTATTACGTACGTGACGGCCGCAAATACTCCCACACCATAGATCCCCGCACAGGCTTCCCTGTGGAGGATTCTCTACTCAGCGCCACGGTGGTCGCCTCCACTGCCGCCGCGGCCGATGCATACGCGACGTACTGCATGGTGCTGGGCTTCGACAAAGCCCGAGCCTTCATCGAGTCCCGTTCCGACCTGGAAGGGTATCTTATCTACGATGCGGAAAGTACCATGACGGAGTGGGCATCCGGTGGTTTCACCCTTCGCTGAATCCTGCCGTACGGTACCGTCATTTGCACGAAAGGGACCGGCATGTTTTGTGTTATTGGCAGAATTTGCTATATTTGAATATTGTACAACCCATTAATTCCCAAATACTATGAATAACATTCAGAAAGGTTTCCTGGTCGAATCCGCCCGCTGGCAGAAGCTCCTTGGAGTAGTCATGATGATCAGCAGCATCCTGATCGCCCTGCTCGGCATCTTTTTCTTCGTTATCGGATTCGTTGACGGAGAGGATTTCATGGAATCCGAAGTCCTGGGAAAGATAACCGGAGCCCTGCTCGGCATCATGTATCTCCTGTTCGCCGTGCTTTACTATTTCTTCGCCGTCTATCTCCTTCGTTCCGCAAAGGCCTTCAAGACGTGGGAGACGAGCGATGACGATGCCGACCTGACGGAAGGCCTGAGAAACACCAAGTCCTTCTTCAGGCTGTCAGGCATCCTGACCATCATCGGTCTCTGCGCCATAGGACTCATGTTGGTCGGCGTTGTCGTCACCATTGCCTTCACCCTTTAGTTTCCTTGTCTTTTTTTTTCTGACGGTACAAGATGGAAAAGAAAGGAATCACCAGAAAGCAGTTCTGGATCCAGATGATCTCGCCGGTCATCAACCTTGCCCTGGGTATAATGTGGCTCGTCATGGGCATCAACGGAGACGGAGACTACCATCTCTTATCGTTGATCCTCGGTCCTTTGTTCATTGTTTTGTCAGTCGTCCTGATCTGCTCCCTGATAGTCCAGCGGAGGCGTCACCCCATCGAAGATGCTTCCGTGGACAAGGAGGTGTCGGAAGGCCTCAAGGCCGGAGGAATTGCCTTTCTGCTCCTTGCCCTGGGCTTCCTGTTCGCGATAGGCATGGCACTCCTGTTCCGGTAATACGCCGGGGCCGCAGGTCTCCCTATATCCCTTTCAGGTTATATAAATCCGTCGGGTAGTCGCCGTTGAAACAGGCGGTGCAAAGGCCGGAGCGGCCGGAAGCTTTGAAAAGGGCCTGTTCGGAGAGATAGTGAAGGGAGTCTGCACCTATGTACCGGCAGATTTCCTCTACAGTGTGGTCCGAGCCGATCAGCTGCTCTTTCGTGCCGGTGTCGATGCCATAGAAACAGGGCCAGGCGTATTTCGGACTGGCGATGAGCATATGGACCTCCGTGACTCCTGCATCGCGAAGCATCCTTACGATCTGCCTTGATGTAGTCCCGCGGACTATGGAATCATCTATGACGGCTACACGTTTGCCTTTCACTATGCTCCGTACGGGGGACAGTTTCATCTTTACCCCGATGTCACGCATCGACTGGGCCGGCTGGATGAAGGTCCTGGCTACGTACATATTCTTCAGCAATCCCATTTCCAAAGGCAGACGGGCGGCTTCGGCGTAGCCTATGGCCGCGCTCATGCTCGACTCGGGAACGCTTATGACGATATCTGCCGGGACGGGGTGTTCCTCATACAGGATCTTCCCCGTCCGTTTGCGGAATACGTGTACTCCGCATCCTTCGATAATGCTGTCAGGCCGGGCGAAATAGATATACTCCATTGCGCACATCCGCCTGCCTGAACATTGCGAATGACTGAAACTCTTCAGCCCGTCAGGGCCAATGCTGATGAGTTCCCCGGGTTCGACGTCCCTGATGAATTCCGCTCTTAGGGCATCCAGGGCGCAGGTTTCGCTGGCGACGACATAACCTCTGCCAAGCCGTCCTATCGACAGTGGACGGAATCCATATTTGTCCCTGCACGCGTATAGGATACCATCGGCCAGGACGACGGTGGAAAAAGCCCCGTCAAGCTGGTTGGCGGCAGCCATGATTCTGGTTTTCCAGTCTCCGGTTTTCTGTTCTCCTATGAGATGTGCGAACAGTTCGCTGTCAGAAGTGGAATGGAACAGGTGCCCCATCGTTTCGAGACGTCCCTTGATATTGGCGGCATTGACTATGTTCCCGTTATGGGCAAGTGCGAAGCAACCTGCCCGGCAGGACATCCTGAACGGCTGGATGTTCTCCATTCCGCCCACCTCGGTCGTAGGATACCTTACGTGGCCTATGAGGGTGTTGCCTGAAAGGCCGGCCAAAGCGGTCTCCGAGAAAACGTCCTTGACCAGACCTTCGCCTTTGTGGACACGAATTGCCCCGTCTTGGTCATATACCGCGATTCCGCAGGCCTGCTGTCCTCTGTGCTGCAGCGCCTGCAGCGCCAGGAAGGCCTGTTCCGAGGCATTCTTTACTCCGTAGATTCCCAGTACTCCGCACTCCTCGTGCAGCTCGTCAAAGCAATGATTACAATTCATTTATGCAATTATACAGCCTGTCCATAGCTTCAATTGTCCTGGCTTTGTCCGAAAAGGAGGTAAGCCTGAAATATCCGCGCCCGGCTTTGCCGAAACCCGATCCCGGAGTGATTACGATTCCTGCCTTTCTCAACAGGACATCGAAGAACTCCCAGTCATCCATACCGTCAGGCGTCCGGGCCCAGACGTACGGGGCGTTCTCGCCGCCGGAGGCGTGCAGCCCCGCCCGTTCCAGTCCCTTGCGAATGACCGCAGCGTTGCCGAGATAGTATCGGATGCTTTCGCGGGTCTGCTCCCGTCCTTCCGGCGAATATACTGCATATGCTCCGCGCTGCGATACATATGAAGCACCGTTGAACTTGCATCCCTGCCTGCGCTCCCATAGCGCATTGAAGGACATGTCCTTGCCGTCCCGGTTCTTGCCACGGAGTTCCTTCGGGATGACGGTGTAGCCGCAGCGGATGCCCGTGAAACCTGCCGTCTTGGAGAAACTCCGGAATTCCATCGCACATTGCCTGGCACCTTCAATCTCATAGATGGAGTGCGGGACTTCCGGGTCCTGTATGAAAGCCTCGTAGGCAGAATCGTACAGGATCAGCGATCCGTTTCGCAGGGCATAGTCCACCCATTCCTCCAACTTGGCATGGGATATCACGGCGCCGGTAGGATTGTTCGGATAGCAAAGATAGACAATATCAAGCTTTTCATCGGGAATTTCTCCCGTAAAACCGTCGTCTTCAGTACAGGGGATGAACTTGATCCGCCTGCTGTCAATGACATTCGTGTCCACATATACGGGATAGACGGGGTCGATGATACCTACCGTGTTCCCCTCCGAAAACAAGTCCAGGATGTTTCCCAGGTCGCTTTTCGCTCCATCGCTGATGAAGACTTCCTCCGGATCGACGGTGATGCCCCGGGAGGCGTAGTCCCCCTGGACGACGGCTTCCCGGAGCCAGCCGTAACCATGCTCCGGGCCGTAGCCGTGGAACCTCTCCTGCACGGAGAGGTCATCCACTGCTTCGTGCATCGCCCGGACGACTGCCGGGGCTATAGGAAGTGTCACATCCCCTATGCCCATCCTGATTATGTCCGTTTCGGGAGAAGCCTCGTGGAACGCGGCGACCCTGCGGGCGACTTCTTGGAAAAGATACCGGTGCTCCAGCCGGCAGAATCCTTCTTTAATCTGCACCATATCTCAGTCCTCCATTTCAATAGTCCCTTCGAAAACACTTGTTGCCGTACCTGTCATACGTATATCTTTCGTGATGGGGTCCCACGATACGTCCAGGGATCCTCCGTCCATTATGACGGTGCATCCATCAGGTCTCGTATAGCCGGCCATGGCGGCAGCAACGGCCGTGGCGCAGGCGCCTGTGCCGCAGGCCTGCGTAATGCCGCTACCGCGCTCCCAGACGCGCATCCTGATGTGTCTCTCGTCGATCACTTGAGCGAATTCTATGTTTGCCCTGTCAGGGAACATCAGGTCCTTCTCGAACAGTGGCCCGGCATCGGCCACAGGCGCGGTTTCGGCATCGGGTACGAAGAGGACGAGATGGGGATTGCCGACATCCACGGCAGTTCCGCGGAAACGCTTCCCGCAGGCGAAGAGGTCTCCAAGTATCCAGTTCCCGCGTTTTCCGTCGGGAAGGTTGACTTCGAGCGGAATACCCTTGCCCATCTCCACGTTAACGTCGAGAACCCGTCCTTCTTTGTCAAGACGCAATCGCAGCACCTTGATGCCGGACAGGGTCTCGAGCCTGAGTTCGGTCTTGTCGGACAGCCCCTTGTCGTGGATGTAGCGTCCGACACAGCGCGAACCGTTGCC
Source organism: Bacteroidales bacterium (assembly GCA_017519865.1). Lineage (GTDB taxonomy): Bacteria > Bacteroidota > Bacteroidia > Bacteroidales > UBA932 > Cryptobacteroides. Next base: position 129,485 of record JAFWRQ010000030.1, read on the forward strand.
GCACATCAGGGCCTCGGAGCCATCGGCATTGAAGATCCTCATGCTGAAATCGGCCTTGTCCGAACTGCCGATCAGGATAAGTCCGTCGGAGCCTATTCCCTTGTGCCTGTCGCTCCACTTTACAGACATTTCTGACGGGTTCTCAAGGGGATACTCCATAGTATTGACATAGATGTAGTCGTTCCCCAGTCCGTGCATCTTCGTGAATGCTATCTGTCTCATACGCGTCCTTTTAGGTAGTCGTCAACTTCCTGTGCTACGGCCCTTCCTCCGGCCAATGCCCTCACTACCAGGCTGGTGCCGGTCTTGGCATCGCCTGCGAGGAAGACGTTCGGCCCGAATTCCGGGTGCTGGGGCTTCAGGAAGCCCATTGCCAGCAGCACCATGTCGCACTCGATAATGCTCTTGTTGCCCGTAGGCTTCATCTGCGGACGTCCTCCGTCCGGAGCCGGAAGCCATTCGACTTCCTCGACTTCCACGCCGGCCACACGGCCTTTACCGTCATCGAGGAAGCGGCACGAGGACAGGCTCCACCGCCGGTCGCAGCCTTCTTCGTGACTCGTGGAAGTCCTGAGGATCATAGGCCACGCCGGCCATGGTGTTGCGGGGTTGTACCCCTTCGGCGGTTTGGGCATGATCTCGATTTGGGTGACATTCCTGCAGCCCTGCCGGTGACACGTACCGATGCAGTCGCTGCCAGTATCGCCTCCGCCGATCACCAGGACGGTCCGTCCCTTGGCAGAGACCGTCTCTTCCTTGCTGAACTGCTCACCCGCCAGCCTGCGGTTCTGCTGGGTAAGCAGGTCCAGGGCGAAGTATATGCCCTTGAGTTCCCTTCCGGGAATGGGAAGGTCGCGTGCGGTCGGCGTCCCCGTGGAAATGACATATGCGTCAAATCCTTCCGGGAGATTTTCAGTATCCACCGTCACTCCATAACGGAAGGTGATGCCTTCCTGCTCCAGTACGGATATTCTCCTGTCAATGACATACTTGTCCAACTTGAAGTTGGGTATGCCGTAACGGACGAGGCCTCCTGCGGAGGGCATCTTTTCAAGTACGGTGACATCATATCCGCGCTTGTTGAGCTGGACGGCCGCGGAGAGTCCGGCGGGGCCGGCTCCTACCACTGCGACCTTCTTCCCGTTACGGGAATAGGAATGCGGGTGGACATATCCTTCGCGGAATGCGCGCTCTATGATCGAGCATTCGTTCTCGCGGACGGTGACGGGTGCTTCCATGGCGTGGTTGAGCACGCAACTCTTCTCGCATAGCGCGGGACAGATGCGCCCTGTGAATTCCGGAAAGTCATTGGTCTGCGACAGGAGCTTGTACGCAAGCTCCCACTTGCCTTTGCAGGCGGCGTCCTGCCATTCGGGCTGGCGGTTGCCTAGAGGGCAGGCCCAATGGCAGAATGGTATGCCGCAGTCCATGCACCGGGAAGCCTGGAGCATGCGGTCGCCCTCGTTAAGGGTCTGCTCCACTTCTCCGAAATTGGAGACTCTTTCAAATACCGGCCTGTGGCCGGCTTCCTGACGGGGAATGGTCAGGAATGCATTCGGGTTTCCCATATTCCGTGTCCGTTAATAATCCATTTGTACATTGTCAATCTTTTCGTTAAGCTTGCGCAGTTGCTCCTCGTGGAGGACGCGCTTGTATTCGATAGGAGTGACCTGGATGAAGTCCTCGGCGTATTCTGACCAGTGTTCCAGCATCCTGGCGGCAAGGGCCGAGCCAGTCAGCCTGCGGTGCTCCGCTATTAGGCACTTGAGCTCTTCCATTCTGGTTTTCTCCTCAATCAGTCCAAGCTCTATCATCTCCATGTTGCAATAGTAGTCGAAATTGTGGTCGGGGTCCCAGACATATGCGAGACCGCCGGACATACCGGCTGCGAAGTTGCGCCCGGTGGGTCCGAGGACCACTACACGTCCGCCGGTCATATATTCGCAGCAATGGTCTCCGACTCCTTCCACTACGGCAATGGCGCCGGAGTTGCGGACGGCGAAGCGTTCGCCGGCGCGGCCGGCCATGAACAGCGAGCCGGACGTCGCGCCGTAGAGCAGCGTATTTCCGGCAATCGTGTTTTCAGAAGCGTCGAAATGGGCGTCAGGGTCGGGCCGGACTATGATGCGGCCTCCGGAAAGGCCCTTGCCCAGATAGTCGTTCGTTTCGCCCTCGAGCCTGAAGCTGACTCCCTTCATCAGAAAGGCGCCGAAACTCTGTCCGGCCGACCCGTGGAAAGTGACATTCACCGTTCCGTCAGGCAATCCATCCTCACCGTAGCGTTCCGCTATGCGGCCGGACAGTAGGGCACCGACTGTTCGGTCGGTGTTAGCGATGCCATAGTGCAGCGATACGCTGCGACCGCTCTCCAAGGCGGGCTTTGCTGCGGCAAGTATATGCTTGTCCAGAACGTCTCCAAGACTGTTCCTATACTCGGGATTTGCGTGGAGGTGACTGTCTCCTTCTTGGAAAAGGAGACGGCTGAAATCCAACGATGCCGCTTTCGTGCCGACCTTTGCAACGTCCACGGTGATAAGGTCCGTACGCCCGACGATGTCCTCGAATTTGCGGAATCCCATGTCAGCGAGATACTCTCGGACTTCCTGTGCAAGAAAACGGTAATAATTGACCAAGGCGTCGCTGCATCCGCGGTATAGTTTCAGCAGCTGTGGATTGCGGGTCGCGATGCCCATAGGGCAGGAATTGGCGTGACACTTTCGCATCAGGACGCAGCCGAGCACGATGAGTTGAGCCGTGCCGAAGCCGAATTCGTCCGCTCCCAAAAGGGCCATGGCGACGACGTCACGGCCGGTCTTCAGTTGCCCGTCCGTCTGGAGCGTCACCCTGTCACGGAGACCGTTACGGATCAATGTCTGCCTGGTTTCGGAAAGCCCGATTTCTGGCGAAACGCCCGCATAGCGTATCGAGGACATCGGAGAAGCGCCGGTGCCTCCTTCCGCACCGGAAATGACTATCAAGTCGGCTTTGGCCTTGGCTACACCTGCGGCAACTGTCCCTACTCCGCTCTCAGCGACGAGTTTCACGCTGATGCGGGCATCGGGGTTGACATTGCGAAGGTCGAAGATCAGCTGCGCCAGGTCCTCGATTGAATAGATGTCGTGGTGGGGAGGAGGAGAGATGAGGGAGATTCCAGGGATGGAGTGGCGCGTGCGGGCGATTATGCCGTCGACCTTGTATCCCGGTAGCTGACCGCCTTCTCCGGGCTTTGCACCCTGGGCGATCTTTATCTGTATCTCCTTCGCGTTGACGAGGTATTCGGTAGTTACGCCGAAGCGTCCGGAAGCAACCTGCTTTATAGCGCTGTTCTTGGGCGAATGGAAGCGTTCGCGGTCCTCTCCACCTTCACCGGTGTTGCTGCGCGAACCGAGGCGGTTCAGGGCTTCCGCTATGGCCTCGTGGGCGCCCTGGCTGATGGCACCGAAGGACATTGCGGCTCCCACGAAGCGCTTTACTATCTCCTCTACGGGCTCGACTTCATCGATTGGGATGGGATTGTGCTTGAAACTGAAGAAATCCCTGAGGAACATGGGCTCCCTATGATTGTCCACGATGGAGGTGAACTCCTTGAATTTCCTATAGTCGCCGGAACGGGTAGCCAGCTGCAGCGCAGCGATCGCTTCGGGTGTCCACGAGTGGGGAATGCCATCCTTCCTGAAGGAGTACTGCCCGATATGTGGAAGGATGTTGGACACTTCGCAGTCGAATCCCTGCGCATGCATGCTGGCGGCGTCCTGTGCTATCCTGGACAGGGAGATGCCCCCGACAGTAGAGGATGGGGTGCCGAAATACTCCCTGAGGAGGTCGGCACCCAGTCCGATGCTTTCGAATATCTTTGCTCCGCGATAGGATCGTATCGTGCTGATACCCATCTTGCTGAGAATCTTCTTCAGGCCCTTGTCAACCGCCTTGATATAGTTCTTCCTTGCAGTCTCGAAATCGAGCTGAAGGTCTCCTTTCTTTACCAGGTCGTCGATGATGGCGAACGCCATATACGGATTGACTGCGCTGGCTCCGTAACCGAGCAGAAGTGCGGAGTGCATAGTCTCCCTTATCTCTCCGCTCTCCACGATCAAGGCTGTCCGGACGCGCTTCTGGACCTTGACGAGGTAATGGTGGATGGCGCTAACGGCCAGTAGCGAAGGTATGGCAGCGTGTGTTTCGTCAAGGTCCCTGTCGCTGAGGATGATGTAGTTGATTCCCTGGTCAACGGAGGCTTCTGCCTCGCGGCAAAGGCTGTCCAGGGCTTCTTTCATCCCGACTTCTCCCTTGGACTTCTCGAAGATGATGGGAAGTACCTCAGTGTTGAAACCCTTGTAGCGTATATGGCAGAGAATGTCAAGCTCATCATTCGTCAGGACGGGCTGGGGGAGCCTTACCATCTTGCAGTGGTCTTCGTCAGGGGTAAGAATGTTCATTCCGACTGCTCCGATATACTCCGTGAGGGACATCACCAGATCCTCGCGTATGGGGTCGATGGGAGGATTTGTGACCTGGGCGAACTGCTGGCGGAAATAGTTGAAAAGCAATTGCGGGCGCTCGGACAATGCTGCCAGCTGCGTGTCGTTACCCATGGATGAGATCGGCTCTGAAGCAGAACTGCACATCGGGATGATGATGCGCTCGATGTCCTCGCGGGTATAATCGAATGCCCTGAGCCTCTTCTCGAAGTCCGGTACGGAGTTTTCCGCTTTACGGCCGCTGCGAAGCTTTGCCAGTTCGATGCGACCGTTCGAAAGCCAACGGCCATAGTCATGACCGTCAGCGAGAGCCTGTTTGATTTCGTCGTTGCGGTAGATGCGGCCGGTCTGGGTGTCGACCATGAGGATCTTTCCCGGCTGGAGAGACCCCTTTTCGACAACGGAACCTGCTGCGACGGGAAGGCATCCGGCTTCGGAGGCGATTGCCAGGAGGCCCTTGTCCGTGATAAAGTAACGCGACGGGCGGAGACCGTTTCGGTCCAGCATGCCTCCGGCATAACGTCCGTCGGAAAAGAGGATGGCCGCGGGGCCGTCCCACGGTTCCATAAGTATGGAGTGGTACTCGTAGAAGGCTTTCAGATCGCTTCCTATGGGATTCTTCTCGTTGAACGACTCAGGAATCATCATCGACATCACGTGCGGCAGTTCCATTCCCGAGTGGTAGAAGAACTCCATAGTGTTGTCAAAAGATGCGCTGTCGCTCATACCCGGCTGAATGATGGGAGAGATGTCGCGGACATCTCCCAATGCCTTGGACGAAAGCACGCCCTCGCGGGCCTCCATCCATCCGCGGTTGCCGCGGATGGTATTGATTTCTCCGTTGTGGGCCATCATCCTGAACGGCTGGGCAAGGGACCATGCCGGGAAAGTGTTCGTGCTGAAACGGGAATGGACCAGGGCAAGACCCGAGGTGAAGAACGGGCTGGACAGGTCCGGATAATACTCCTTCAGTTGCGTGGATGTCAGCATACCTTTGTATATCAGCACCCTGCCGGAGAGGGAAACGACATAGAAGTCCTTGTCGGAAATCCTCTGTTCAACGTGCTTGCGTATGCGGTACAGCCTTGTCTCCAGTCCTTCCGGCGCGGAGTCGGCGCCGGTGATGAAGACCTGGACGACGTGCGGCTCGCAGGCGCTCGCAGTCTCGCCCAGGATATCACTGTTCACCGGAACCTCCCTGACATTGGAAAGGACAAGTCCCTCCCGCTGCGTCTCTTCCCTGAGGATTCCTAAATAGCTCTCACCTGCCTTACCCTCCTTCGGAAGGAAGATCAGGCCGGTGCCGTACCTGCCCCTCTCCGGAACAGGAATGCCCTGGAGCAGGATGAATTCGTGGGGGATCTGCACCATGATGCCGGCGCCATCGCCGGTTCTGGCGTCGGCGCCCTCGGCTCCACGGTGCTTCAGGTTCTCCAGCATGGTAATGGCATCGGACACCAGCTGGTGGGTCTTGTTGCCGTTCAGGTCGGCAATCAATCCCACTCCGCAGGCATCGTGCTCGTATGCCGGATCGTATAAGGTTCTTTCCATAGTCTTAGTTGATGAAAAGGAGTTCGCGGTACTTGGGAAGCGGCCACATGTCGTTGTCAACGATCTCTTCCAGCTTGTCGATGGGCCTGCGGATCGCGAACAGGCTTTCGGCTATCTCGTGATAGGCCTTTGCCTTCTCATATTCGTTCTCGATGGTGTTGGCGCTCTTCCTGGCTTCGATCATCTTTGCCACGCCCTTCTGGAGTTGATCTATCCTGTGAGAGATCTTTTCGATGAGGGTGATGGTCACGGCCGCTTTTTCCTGATAGGAATCGGGGAAGGCTTCCTTCATCATCTTCAGGTTTTTGAGCAGGATGTTCTGATATGCGAGCGCGGCGGGGATGACGTGATTGATGGCCATCCTGCCCATCACGCGGGACTCTATCTGCACCTTCTTGGTGTACATCTCCCATTTGACCTCGTTCCTGGCTTCGAGTTCCTTCGGGGAGTAGATGCCCAGCGAGGTGAACATTTCGACGGATTCAGGCTTAGTGAAGGATTTGATCATCTCCGGAACGCTGGTCTCGGTGTCGAGTCCGCGCCTTGCTGCCTCCTCCTTCCACTCGTCGGTGTAGCCGTTGCCGTCGAAGCAGACGACGTCGATGATGGAGCTGATGATCGGTTTGAGGACGTCCATTACGGCGACTTCAAGAGCCTTGCCGGAGGCGAGCTCCTTGTCAAGGGCTTTCTTGAAGATGAGTAGCTGCTCGGCGACGGCGCCGCTGAGCGCAGTCATAGCGCCGGCGCAGTTGGCGGAGGAACCTACAGCACGGAACTCGAATCGGTTGCCTGTGAAAGCGAACGGCGAGGTACGGTTGCGGTCAGTGTTGTCCACGAAGATCTCTGGGATTTCCACGATGCCGACAGATGTCTCCTTCTTGCCGGCAATCTCGATGGGGGTGCCGGAAGGCAGCTCGAGGAGTTTGTGGAGCACTTCAGTCATGGTACGGCCAAGGAAGGCGGAGACGATTGCCGGTGGAGCCTCGTTGGCACCGAGACGGTGCGCGTTGGTGGCGCTGGCTATGCTGGCCTTCAGCAGGGCGTTATGTTTCTGGACCGCGGCAAGGATGTTGACGAAGAATGTGACGAACTGGAGGTTTCCTGCAGGATCCTTGCCGGGAGCAAGCAGCAGGGTGCCGGTGTCAGTACCCAGGGACCAGTTGTTGTGCTTGCCGGAACCGTTGATGCCGTCGAAAGGCTTCTCGTGCAGGAGCACTACGAAGCCGTGCTTGCGCGCGACCTTGTTCATAACGTTCATTATCATCTGGTTCTGGTCGTTGGAGAGGTTGCACTCCCCGAAGATCGGAGCAAGTTCGAACTGGTTGGGAGCGACCTCGTTGTGCCTGGTTTTCAGAGGAATGCCGAGTTTGTAGCCCTCGTATTCGAGATCCTTCATGAATGCAGCGACGCGGGTGGGGATGGCCGCGAAGTAGTGGTCCTCGAGCTGCTGGTTCTTGGAGGAGGCGTGGCCCATTAGGGTGCGTCCGGTGAGGATGAGGTCGGGCCTTGCTGCATAGAGATCCTCATCCACGAGGAAATACTCCTGCTCCCAGCCGAGGTAGGAATGCACCTTGGATACCTTTGGGTCGAAGAGCTTGCAGATAGGTACCGCAGCGTCGGAAACGGCCTTGAGCGCTTTCTTCAGAGGTGTCTTGTAGTCCAGTGCCTCGCCGGTGTAAGAGATGAACACGGTCGGTATGCAGAGGGTGTCGTCCTGGATGAAGACAGGAGAAGTCGGGTCCCAGGCGGTGTAGCCGCGCGCCTCGAAGGTGGCGCGGATGCCGCCGCTGGGGAAGGACGAGGCGTCCGGCTCCTGCTGGATCAGGGACTTGCCGTTGAAGGACTCGATCATGCCACCCTTCCTGTCGTATTCCATCAGGGAGTCGTGTTTCTCGGCAGTCACTTCCGTAAGGGGCTGGAACCAGTGGGTGATGTGCGTAACGCCGTGTCCGAGCGCCCACTCCTTCATGCCTTCGGCGACTTTGTCAGCCGTGGCCAGGTCGAGTGAACGGCCGTTGTCGATACAGTCGACCAAGGCCTCGTAGGTCTTGATATCAAGATACTTGCGCATCTTTTCGCGGTTGAACACCAGCTCTCCGAAATAGGCCGAAGGTCTCTCAGCGGGAGCAGTCACGTCCAAAGCCCTCTTCTTGAAGGCATCCTGGACAACATCGAATCTAAGCTTGCTCATACTATGGGGAATTTATAAGGTTAATATGCTTGGATATGGACTCCGGCGACCGCGCGGCCGCTGGGGTCGTTGAGGTTCTTGAAAGCGGCGTCCCATTCCAGAGCGATGGCAGTGGAACAGGCTACACTGGCTTCGCTGGGCACCGAGAGTGCAGCGGAGTCGCTCGGAAACAGTTCGGAGAAAATGCTGCGGTAGTAATACTCCTCCTTGTTCTGAGGGGTATGGATGGGGAAGCGGTTGGCGGCATGCGCCATCTGCTCGTCGCTTACGGCCTCGGACGTGACGCGCTTGAGCGTGTCGATCCAGGAGTAGCCGACGCCGTCGGAGAACTGCTCCTTCTGCCTCCAGGCTATCTCAGAAGGTATCAGGTCTGCACACGCCTCGCGGACGATCTTCTTTTCAATTGTCTGCCCGGGGCACATCTTCGCTGCTGGATTCAAGCGCATGGCTACGTCCAGGAACTCCTTGTCCAGGAACGGTACGCGTCCTTCGACGCCCCAAGCCGAAAGGCTCTTGTTGGCTCTCAGGCAGTCGTAGAGATGGAGCTTGGAGAGTTTTCTGACCGTTTCCTCGTGGAAGGCGCGTGCATCTGGCGCTTTGTGGAAATAAAGGTAGCCGCCGAAGACTTCATCGGCCCCTTCTCCTGAGAGGACCATCTTGATGCCCATCGACTTGATGACGCGTGCCAGAAGATACATCGGCGTCGATGCGCGTATGGTCGTGACGTCGTAAGTCTCAGTGTAATAGATGACGTCACGTATCGCGTCCAGACCTTCCTGTATTGTATAGTTGATCTCGTGGTGTACGGTACCGATGTGCTCGGCGACCAGGCGCGCCTTGTCAAGGTCCGGTGCACCTTTCAGCCCTACGGCGAAAGAGTGCAGCCGCGGCCACCAGGCACGCGTCCTTGAATCGTCCTCGATGCGCATTGCGCTAAACTTCTCGGCAATTGCAGAAATGACGGAAGAGTCGAGCCCGCCGGAGAGCAGCACGCCGTAAGGGACGTCGGACATCAGCTGGCGCTTCACCGCGGACTCCAGCGCAGCACGGAGTTGTGCCGGGTCGGCGGGATTGTCCTTGACATTTTCATATCCGGTCCAGTCGCGCTTATACCAGCGCTTCATTCCGGGCTCGCGGCTCCAGTAGAAATGGCCGGGCAGGAAGGGCTCGTACCGTTCGCACTGCCCTTCCAGCGCCTTCAGCTCGCTGGCTGCATAGACCTTTCCGTCAGCATCGTCAAAGCCGATATACAAAGGAATGACTCCGATGGGGTCGCGGGCGATCAGGAAAGCATCTTTCTCTGCGTCATAGAGCGCAAATGCAAAAATCCCGTTCAGCTCCTCCAGGAAATCCGGCCCCTTGTCGCGGTACAAGGCGAGGATGACCTCACAATCGCTGCCCGTACGGAAATCATATTTCCCGGAGTAGCGCCGGCGGATCTCCTGATGGTTGTAGATCTCACCGTTCACGGCCAGCACCTGCTTCCCGTCAGGGGAGAGGAGCGGCTGCCCGCCGGACTCAGGGTCCACGATGCTCAGGCGCTCGTGGGCCAAGACGGCGCTCCCGCCGCACCAGATGCCGCTCCAGTCCGGCCCTCTGTGCCGAAGTTTGCGGCTCATTCCGAGAGCCTTCCGGCGCATGGCGTCGGACTGTTCGCGAATGTTGAAAATACATGAGATCCCACACATGGTATTCGTGTTTATTTGTTAAGTTATGCGTTTCCTTTTTCGGGGGGGATGGAGGGAAACAAAAAAAAGACCGGCTCTCTCGAACCGGTCCCCTATTATGCTTATACCACAAAAATCACCTTATCCGACCGGCAAGACAAGATACAGCTTATTATTCTGGGAATTCTGTGAATTCTCAGAGACAAGCTGCTGCTTGAAATTGGCGGATATGATGAAAAGGTTTGTCATTTCGATTGTTCTTCTGTTACAAATTTAGTCAGCGGAAATCTAAAATGCAAGATATTTTTTTAAAAAATTTATAAATCGTTTTTAGATTTTTCAACCGCCCCGGCATCAGGAATGATTTCCGGAGCGTATTCTTCTTTCCTACATCGGTAAATAATGACAAGGGGCTTTCTCTGCATTTCTTGCCATCACTTCTTCTGAAGCAGGTCCTAAAGTCTTTTATCGCCTTATTCCGAAATCATCTCAAGATCCGATATCCACAGCGCCACCTTCGCATCCGAAGGCATCCTGAGGTCCCCTCTCGGAGAAAGGGACACCGAACCGACCTTCGGTCCGTCGGGAAGGCAGGAACGCTTGAACTGCTGGCTGAAGAACCTCCAGTAGAACTTCTTGAGCCACTTTTGGATTGTCTCCTTGTCATAGTCGTTGGACTTTCCTTCCGGTCCCACGAAAACTGATGCGTCCGTCCTCTTTCCGAGGAAGGCCTTCTTCGCGAGGAAGTATATCTTCGAAGGAGAGTATCCGAAACGGAACATATTGTATAGGAAGAAGTCGTGGAGTTCGTAAGGTCCGACGAGATCCTCTGTCTTCTGCTTTATGTTACCCTTCTCGTCAGCCGGGGTGAGTTCTGGGCTGATGGGGGTGTCGACGACATCGAGGAGGATTTCTCGGGCGGTTCTGTCCCCGTCCCCAGCCTCACCGAAGTTGTTCTCCGCCGCCCACTTCACGAGGTACTTCACGAGTGTCTTTGGGATTGAGGCGTTCACTCCGTACATTGACATATGGTCTCCGTTGTATGTGGCCCAACCGAGAGCCAGTTCCGAAAGATCTCCCGTTCCGACGACAAGACCGTTTTCCTTGTTTGCCACATCCATCAGAATCTGGGTCCTTTCCCTCGCCTGGCTGTTTTCGTAGGTGATGTCATGGACCGAAAGGTCATGTCCTATGTCCTCGAAATGCTGCTTGACGGCAGGGACTATGGAAATCTCCCTCTGGGTGACACCGAGTACAGTCATAAGGTCGACTGCGTTGCTGTATGTACGGTTAGTAGTACCGAAGCCGGGCATCGTTATTCCGATGATGCCTTTGCGGTCATACCCCAGACCGTCAAAGGCCATCACCGTTACAAGAAGCGCCAGGGTGCTGTCCAATCCTCCGGATATTCCGATGACGGCTGTCTTGCAGCCTATGTGCTCGAGCCTGGACATGAGGCCGAGGACCTGGATCGAAGTAATCTCCTTGGCCCTGCGGTCAATTTCGGCGGGATCTCCGCCGGGAACGAATGGATGTGGTTCTATACTCCGGATAAGTTCTTCGTCGAATGAAGTCGAAGCGGCTTTGCCGAGGTCTACGATGCCGTAGCGGCGGCGCATGTCGGAGGAAGTCCTTCCGTCGGGGATTATGGCAGAGAATGTCGTCTCCCTCTGACGCAGGATGGAGAGTTTCTCCATGTCGAGATCCGCGAGGATCATCTGGGTCTTCGTGGAGAACCTTTCGCTTTCGGCGAGGAAGGAACCGTTCTCGCAGATCATCGATGATCCCGCGAAAACCATATCCTGGGTGGATTCACCGTAGGAAGCCGAACAGTAGATGTACCCACTTATGGTCCTTGCTGACTGGTTCGCTACGAGAGCCTTTCGGTAGACGTGCTTTAGGAGCACCTCGTTGCTTGCGGAAGGGTTGACGATGATTCTGGCTCCGCCCAGGGCGTGGAACGACGAAGGAGGGATGGGCATCCACAGGTCCTCGCAGATTTCCACGGCGAAGGTCGCCTCCCCGATCGAGAAAATCTGGTTCGGGGAAATCGTCGTCCTGAATCCGGCGTACTTCATCGTGCAGGGGGTACCTTCACGGTAGTAGTCCTTGCCGTCGTCATGGAAGTTACCGGTGGAGACGTTTCCGGGTGAGAGGAAATCCGCCCCTGAAGAGAACCACCTCGATTCATAGAACTCCCCGTAGTTGGGTACGTACACCTTGGGGACAAGTCCCCGGAGCATCCCGTTCCGGAAGACGGCGGCGCAGTTATAAAGGCGGTCCAGATGCCTAACCGGCACTCCGACCACTACCGTCACTTCCTTGGCCCTTGTATGGGCCCTTATCGCTGCTATCGCCTTCTCCGCCTCGGCGATGAGGATATCCTGGCTGAAAAGGTCGCCGCAGGTGTATCCTGTGACGCAGAGTTCGGGAAAGACCAGAAGCGACACCTTCCTGTTTTCAGCGACGGTAATAGCGGAAAGGATTTCCGCTGTATTGAATGCAATGTCGGCCACCTTCACACGAGGTGAACATGCTGCCACTCTTATGAATCCGTAATTTTCCATCTTAGAATATGTGTGTCTTTAACTGGGGCTTTGTGAATATCTAGAATAATTACGGTTGTAACGTGATGCCAAATACCAAGAAGGCAGACTTGGAATAAGGGTTGGCCTCCACCCGGGCGAAAACCGGAATGGAGAAAGTATCCGTAACCTGGATGTCCTTCGCCGCCGTCAATGCGAGGTTGGTGACGGCGAATCTGTCCGTACCGTAGAAACCGGTGGCAAACGGGACCGCACCGGCCGTGGCCGTCCAATCGACATCGCCGAGCTTAAACGGAACGCTGATTTCCAAATAGCTGCTGTAAGCGAGTTTTCCGGTAGCCTCCACCAGGTCGTTGCCTGCAAAGTTGGTGTACCACTGCAGCGACGCAAAGCCGAAGTCATAACCGGCATTCGCCTCGAACACATGGTTCGTATAGTCGGCGGCGTACTTGAAGTAGTGGTTCAGCGGGTCCAGACCCGCATTGAACCAATAATCCGTCACGCCGATATTGAAACCTCCGACCGAGTAAGCAAGCGTCAGGTCCAGTTCCTTCGTATCGGCCGGGTCGGACAGGCCCACCGAGCCCCAGGCCGAGAGGCTCAAGCCCTTGTAGCTGACGCCGAGCGCCGGCTGCATCGACACGTCGCCCAATTC
>JAFWRQ010000031.1 GCA_017519865.1 Bacteroidales bacterium
CACTTCCTTGCGCTTGCCGTTCTTTGTCACGATTTCCTTCTTGACAGGCACCAGAACCTGATCCACAATTGCTTGCAGCTCAGCGTGTCTTTCAATTTCCTTGACCAGGTATTCGGCGGCTTTCTTTTCTTTGGTTCCCGCGGTACGAAGTACGTACCATTTCTTGTCAGCCATAAGGGTTGTTAATCAGTTACAGTGCGTAAATAAACTCCATCAGATGCTGGAAAGCAAAGTCGATCACCCAAATCACGGCAGCCAGGATGATGGTAGCCACCAGGACCTGCAGTGCAGAACTCTGCAGCTTTTCCCAGGAGGGCCACGTCACCTTCTGCGTGAGTTCGGTGTAGGACTCCTTCAGATAGTTAATGAACTTACTCATCTTTGCTTACAATGGACGCCGGAAAAATTGGAAGCGGGAATCCGGTGTCTTCGTTAAACATTTACCAAATCGTAACCTTTGATATTTTGGCAGGGGAAGCAGGATTCGAACCCACATCGACGGTTTTGGAGACCGCTGAACTACCCTTGTTCTATTCCCCTGTGGGAAGTGAGTGCCCACTTGGGACACTCACTTTTTAAATGGCTTCGAGAAAATTACTCGATGATGCCGATCACCTGGCCGGCGCCCACGGTACGACCGCCTTCGCGGATAGCGAACTGCAGACCGTTATTCATGGCAACGGGGGTGATGAGCTTCACAGTGATTTCCACGTTATCGCCAGGCATCACCATCTCGACACCCTCCGGGAGAAGGATCTCACCGGTAACATCCAGGGTGCGGATGAAGAACTGAGGACGATAGTGATTGTGGAAAGGAGTGTGACGGCCACCTTCTTCTTTCTTCAGCACATAGATCTGAGCCTTGAACTCGGTGTGAGGAGTGATGGACTTGGGTTTGGCAACAACCTCACCACGCTTCACTTCCTTCTTGTCAACACCGCGGAGGAGCAGACCTACATTGTCACCAGCCTCACCCTGAGGGAGGAGCTTGCGGAACATCTCGACACCAGTCACGACGGAGGTGCGAGGTTCGTCGCCGAAGCCAACCAGTTCCACAGGATCGTTCACGTGGATGGTACCGGACTCGATACGGCCAGTAACCACAGTACCACGACCGGTGATGGAGAAGATGTCTTCGATAGGCATCAGGAAGTCCTTGTCAACCAGACGCTCGGGCAGCGGAATGTACTCATCCACAGCGTTCATGAGCTCCATGACCTTGTCTTCCCAAACCTTCTCACCGTTCAGAGCACCAAGTGCGGAGCCACGGATGATGGGGCAATCCTCATCGAACTTGTAGAAAGCGAGGAGGTCGCGGATTTCCATCTCTACGAGGTCCAGCATTTCTTCATCGTCCACAAGGTCTACCTTGTTCATGAAGACGAGGATCTTAGGCACGTTCACCTGACGGGCGAGCGGGATGTGCTCACGGGTCTGAGGCATAGGACCGTCGGTGGAAGCGACGACCAGGATAGCACCGTCCATCTGTGCAGCACCTGTTACCATGTTCTTCACATAGTCAGCGTGGCCAGGGCAGTCAACGTGAGCATAGTGACGATTTGCAGTCTCGTACTCAACGTGAGCGGTGTTAATGGTGATACCACGCTCCTTCTCTTCGGGAGCGTTATCAATCTGGTCGAAGCTCTTCACCTCAGAAAGTCCCTGCTTAGCGAGGACGGTGGTGATAGCAGCGGTCAGAGTAGTCTTACCGTGGTCAACGTGGCCGATCGTGCCGATGTTGACATGCGGTTTGGTTCTCTGGAATGTTTCTTTTGCCATAATATTATGTTTTTTAAGTGTTTACAATCACAGTAAAGGTCCTTTTGGACCTAAAAAAAGAGCCGATGATGGGATTTGAACTCATGACCTCATCCTTACCAAGGATGCGCTCTACCCCTGAGCTACATCGGCTTTCTGGAGCGGAAAACGAGGTTCGAACTCGCGACCCTCAGCTTGGAAGGCTGATGCTCTACCAACTGAGCTACTTCCGCAGTTAATTTCCGTGGGAGGTGGTGGACTCGAACCACCGAACCCTGAGGGAGCGGATTTACAGTCCGCCGCAATTGCCACTATGCGAACCTCCCAAGTTCTTTTTTTCTTTCGAGCCGATAGAGGGATTCGAACCCACGACCCCGAGATTACAAATCACGTGCTCTGGCCAACTGAGCTATATCGGCGGGTTCAGCGTCCTTCAATCGCTGAAAGGGACTGCAAAGGTAGACATTATTTTGGAGAATGCAAACTTTTTTCAATCTTTTTCTACAAGTTCGCGCAGTATCGACAGGATGCTTCCCCGGTCGAGTCCACATTCCTTCCATTCAGCCGCCTGAGTGTCCTGGACAATGAATCTGTCGGGGATTCCGGCACCCCTGACGGTGATGCCGCAGCCTTGGGCTGACATGTACTCCGAAACGGCGCCGAAGAGTCCTCCCATAAGCGCCCCGTCTTCCAGGGTTACCACCGCTTCGAAGCCGGCAGCGACCTCGGCCAGCATGTCGGTGTCGATGGGCTTGAGATAGCGTACGTCATAGACGGCAGGGGAGTAGCCGAACTCTTCGCGGAAATCTCCGGCGGCTTCGAGGGCGCGGTGCACGACGGGGCCGAGGGCCAGGACGGCGATGCGCTTGCCTTCGGCCAGGCGCGTCGCCCGTCCTGCGGGCAGGATGCTCCATCCGGCCCCGCGCCAGTCCGTCCCCTCGCCTTTGCCGCGGGGGTAGCGGATGATCATGGGGCTGTCCTGGTGCAGTGCGGTGTACATCAGGTTCTTGAGTTCCGTCTCGTCGGACGGCGCGGCTATGACCAGCCCGGGTATACTGCGGTATGCCGCGAGGTCGAATGCACCGTGATGCGTGGGGCCGTCCTCGCCGACCACTCCCGCCCGGTCGAAGCACAGCGTCACCGGAAGGTGCTGGAGGGCGACGTCATGGATGATCTGGTCGTACGCGCGCTGCGCGAAAGAGGAATATATGTTGCAGAAAGGCCTGAGCCCTCCTGCCGCAAGTCCTGCGGAGAATGTGACCGCGTGCTCCTCCTCGATGCCCACGTCGAAGAAGCGCGAGGGCATCTTCTCTGCGAAGTAGTTCATGCCGCAGCCCGTGGCCATGGCCGGAGTGATGCCGACTACGCGCCAGTCTGTCTCGGCAAGTTCGAAGAGGACCTCTCCGAACACGTCCTGGTAGCGGTCCTCCCTGTAGGCAGGACGCAGCAACTTGCCGGTGGCAGGGTCGAACCTGCCGGGGGCATGCCATACGGTGGGATCTGCTTCCGCGGGGGTATATCCCTTGCCCTTCTGAGTAATGCAGTGGAGTATGCGTGGACCGCGGAGGTCCTTGATCTTCCTGAGGGTCTCCAGGACCTGGTCGATGTCGTTGCCGTCAATGGGCCCGAAGTACCTGAATCCGAGAGCCTCGAACAGGTCGCCGCCGGTTCCCTTGACCATCCAGGATTTCAGGCTTCGCAGCCAGCGCTGGATCGCGGTACGCAGCCTCCTGTCGCCGATCCTGTTCCAGACCTTGCCCTTGAAGCGGTTGTAGGCGGGATTGGTCGTGATGCGGAGGAGATGCTCGTGCAGGGCACCGATGTTCTTGTCGATGGACTGGTTGTTGTCGTTGAGGACGATGAGCAGGTCCGCGGCACTGTCGCCGGCGTTGTTGATGCCTTCGAAGGCCAGGCCTCCGGTGAGAGCGCCGTCGCCTATGAAAGCGACGGCCTTCTCATTGCTCCCCCTGAGCTTGGCGGCCTCGGCGAGTCCCAGGGCGGCGGAAACGGAAGTCGAAGAGTGCCCGACTCCGAATGCGTCGTAGGGACTTTCGTCCATCTTGGGGAATCCGCTGATGCCTTCCCGCGTGCGGTTCAGCCTGAAGGCTTCCTTCCTGCCCGTCAGGATCTTGTGGGCATAGGCCTGATGGCCTACGTCGAAGACGATCTTGTCATCGGGAGTATTGTATACATAATGTAGTCCCACGATGAGTTCCACGGCTCCAAGGCTGGAAGCCAAGTGGCCGGGATTGACGGCGCAGCATTCGACCATGTATGAACGCACCTCGGCGCAGAGCTCCCTGAGCTCCGCCGCATCGAGCTTCCTGAGATCGGAAGGGGATCCTATATGGTCGAGTATCTTGTACATCTTGCCACGTTTGGGAAGGCAAAGGTACGATTTTATTTCAATAATTGTTAAATTCGCAGGACATATACCGGAACGGAAGCGATGAGTAAAAGCCATTTCCCCAATACATACGTAATCATCTCGGCCATCATCCTGGTCTGCGCCCTGGCCACCCTCTTCGTGACCCCGGGACAGTACGTCACTGCGGCCGACGGTTCCGTCGTGTATGAAAGGGCGGAGCGTGCCCCTCAGACCTGGCAGGTCTTCTCGGCACTCTACAACGGCTTCATCAAGCAGGCCGGCATCATCGCATTCATTCTCATCGTAGGCGGCGCCTTCTGGGTGCTCAACGCCACCGGGGCCGTCTCGTACGGCATCAACCGCTTCATAGCCGGGGCGGGGAAGTACGACCGCCTGGTCCTCGCCGGCCTGGCGCTGCTCTTCTCTCTCGGCGGTGCAGTGTTCGGGATGAGCGAGGAGACGATACCCTTCGTGGGCATAGTCGTGCCTCTGATGACAGCGATGGGCTACGACGCCATTACCGGCCTTCTGGTAGTTTACGTTGCTTCCAACATTGGCTTTTCGGCTGCTTTCCTGAATCCCTTCACGGTAGGCATCGCCCAGGAGATGTCCGGACTTCCGCTGTTTTCAGGAATGGGTTACAGGCTGATCTGCTGGACAGTCCTCACGGCGGTATTGATAGTATTCATACTCTGGTATTCGGCCAGGATACGCAAGGCCCCTTCCGCAAACCGCGTGCAGGTCGTGGACGACAGCGGGGAAGGGCGGTCTGAAAGGAAGAGGCACACCGCCATTCTCGTCGTTCTTCTCCTGACCGTCGTGATGCTCATCGTAGGAGTGACCTGCTTCAAGTGGTATATGGCCGAGATTTCGGCGCTCTTCCTCGTGATGGGCATAGTCGTCGGCATCCTTGGAGGCTTCAGCGCCAACCGCATTGCCGACGAGTTCGTGGCCGGAGCGAAGGATATCCTCTCCGCGGCCCTCGTGGTCGGCCTGGCCTCCGGCATCATCGTCATCCTCCAGGACGGACACGTAGTCGACAGCATCCTGCACGGGCTCGAGTCCGGTCTCGGCGATGCCGGCAAGACCGGCTCGCTGGCCCTGATGTACGGCACCCAGACCGTCATCAACCTCCTCATACCCAGTGCCACGGCTAAGGCCGCGGTCACCATCCCCATAATGGCCCCGTTCTGCGACCTCATCCATCTCTCCCGGCAATCCATGGTGATGGCTTTCCAGTTCGGAGACGGGTTCACAAACATGCTCACGCCCACATCGGGAGTGCTCATGGCGGCCCTCGCCATGGCCAGGGTACCTTATGGGAAATGGCTCAAATGGGTGTGGAAATACGTTTTGATATTGATTCTTGCGGGATTTGTGCTACTTTTGCCTACGGTCCTGCTGCCGATTGCCGGATTCTGACGGAAATAATAGTTTAAAATAAGAACAGTCATGACAGAAACCATCAAAAAAACGACTCTGAGGGACTCTGCGGCGATGCGCTGGACAGCGCTCCTGCTGCTGGCCCTCGCGATGTTCTGCGCCTACATCTTCATGGACATCCTCTCTCCCATCAAGGACCTGATGGAGTCCACCCGCGGCTGGGATTCCAAGGCCTTCGGTACAATGGAAGGTGCTGAGACATTCCTCAACGTTTTCGTATTCTTCCTGATCTTTGCAGGTATCATCCTGGACAAGATGGGCGTGCGCTTCACGGCGGTGCTTTCGGGCGCCGTGATGTTTGCAGGCGGTCTCATCAAGTATTTCGCCATCAGTCCTTCGTTCATCGGTTCCGGCCTCGAGGTCTGGTTCACCGAACACCTTAACTGGCACACGGGCGTCGGCTTCATCGACGACGTCCTGCCGTTCTACCATGGGATGCCCGCCTCGGCCAAGCTTGCGGCCATCGGCTTCATGATCTTCGGTTGCGGCTGCGAGATGGCCGGCATCACTGTCAGCCGCGGTATCGTCAAGTGGTTCAAGGGGCGTGAGACCGCCCTGGCGATGGGCTCCGAGATGGCCCTGGCACGCCTTGGCGTGGCGACCTGCATGATCTTCTCGCCCTACTTCGCCAAGCTCGGAGGCAGCATCGAGGTCAGCCGTTCCGTCGCATTCGGCGTAGTGCTGCTCTGCATCGCCCTCATAATGTTCATCGTGTATTTCTTCATGGACAGGAAACTCGACGCACAGACCGGCGAGGCCGAGGAGAAGGACGATCCCTTCAAGGTCAAGGACATCGGCAAGATCCTCTCCAGCCTCGGTTTCTGGCTCGTCGCCCTGCTCTGCGTGCTGTATTACTCCGCCATCTTCCCGTTCCAGAAGTATGCGGTCAACATGCTGCAGTGTAACCTGACCCTGACCGAGCCCGCAGCCGGTTCGTTCTGGGCCGGAGACTCCATCACGATCATACAGTACATCATTATGCTCGTGGTCGCGGTCTGCTCTTTCGCCAGCAATTTCATCAAGAACAACAAGAATCTTAAGTTCGGTCTTATGGCCGTCGCCGTCATAGCCCTGGTAGTCTACTGTCTGATGGGCTTCAAGCGCGGCACCGCCGAGACCATCTTCGCCGTCTTCCCGCTTCTGGCCGTGGCCATCACGCCTATCCTCGGCAACTATGTCGACCACAAGGGAAAGGCCGCATCGATGCTTCTCATCGGATCGATACTCCTTGTGCTCTGCCATCTGACCTTCGCCTTCATCCTGCCGCTCTTCAAGGGCAGCGCCGTCGGCGGCACCGTCGTGGCGTATCTCACCATCCTCGTCCTCGGCGCCAGCTTCTCGCTCGTGCCTGCGGCCCTGTGGCCGTCGGTGCCCAAGCTGGTGGACTCCAAGGTCATCGGCTCGGCCTATGCCCTCATCTTCTGGATACAGAACATCGGCCTCTGGCTCTTCCCGATCCTGATCGGCAACGTGCTCACCAGCACCAACGCTCCCGGCACCCCTCCCGACCAGCTCAACTATACCTGGGCCCTGGTGATGCTCGCCTGCCTCGGCGTAGCGGCGATGCTTATCGGCCTTTACCTCAAGGTCGTCGACAGGAAGAAGCATCTCGGACTCGAGGAACCCAACATCACGGAATAGTATGGCTGAGGCTGTGAAACGCCGTTATACGCGCCTGGCATGGGTGGCACTGGCTTGCCTGGTGGTACCCATGTTCGCGTCGTATTTCTTCGACGACATGTTCTCGACGATCTCGTATCTGTTCGAGGACCCGTCGATGACCGCGCTGGGCTGGGATGCGGCCGGTTACGGATTGTATACCAGCGGATACAGCGTCCTTTGCGTGTTCGGCGGCCTGGTCGTGTGCGGCATCCTGCTGGACAAGTGGGGAGTGCGCATCACCGGCTCAATCTTCGTCGGAATGATGGCCGCAGGAGCCCTGCTGGTGCTGCACGCCATAACCGCGGGCTATGCCCCGGCCAATTCGCTGCGCCTTGCTTATGTAGGGTGCATGTTCTTCGGACTCGGAAGCGAGATAGCCGGCACTGCCGTGACCAGGTCCATAGCGAAATGGTTCAGGGAAGGCCCCATGGCGCTGGCCATGGGACTTCAGCTGGCCATCGCGCGCCTGGGAACGGCCGTGGCGCTGGTCCTGTCGCCGCGCCTTGTGGTCGAGAATGCCGGACACGTCTACAGCCTGTCCGAAACGGCGCGTCCGGCGGTGTTCGGTGTCGGACTTATGGCAGCGGGACTCATCCTGTGGGCCATCTTCGTGGCTCTGGACGCCCGTCACGACAAGGCCCACGGAGCCGTGGCCGCAGCATCCGGAGAGGATGCGTTCAGGCTTTCCGACGTGTGGAAGGTTTTGAAAAGCAGGAATTTCTGGATGCTTGGACTGCTTTGCGTCCTGTTCTACAGCAGCATTGTAGCGTTCAAGAAGTTCGCGGGCGCCATCCTGATCCCGAGATTCGGGATCCCGGCAGCCACTGCGGGCTGGATGGTTTCGATGCTTCCCTTCTCCACCGTGATATTCGCGCCACTTTTCGGACTGCTCGTTGACAAGCGCGGCAAGGGTACCCGCTGGATGATACTTGGCTCGGTTCTGGCGCTCATCGCACACCTTCTGCTCGCCTTCGCCCCTGAAGGGGTACCGTTCTACGGCTATCTGAGTATGGTGTTCCTCGGATTCGGCTATTCGCTCGTCCCCGCGGCGCTGTGGCCTTCAGTACCGAAAATCGTCCCCGACAAGGTGTTGGGGACGACATATTCGTTGATTTACTGGGTCCAGAACCTGGGACTCCTGTCATTCAAATGGCTGGCCGGAATCATCCTCGGAGCGTCTGCCGCCGGTGCCGTCAGCGGTCCGGTACGCGTTGAACTTATGTTCGTGGGCCTCTGTATAGCGGCCGTCGTCATAGCTCTGCTTTTCTCGCGTATATCGCGCCGTAATCCCGGACTCCGCCTGGACGCCCCTGCGGGGAAATGACCTAGAGCTTCCTGACCGTAGCGCCCCTGGCAACCTGGAGAACATTGACCTTGGTGTCGGGGGCGGCTTCGTATTGGCAGGTGGATGCTCCGCTGGCCTCTATCTCGATGGCGCGCACGGCCGACACCCTGCAGTTAGAAGCACCGGACAGCCGTACCCTGACGTCCTGGGACTTTGCGCTCCTGGCGTCGATGGAGGCCGCTCCGGAGCCCTCTACATCGAGGGCCTGGAGCGCGGAGGAGGAGACGAACTCCGCCCTGGAGGCGCCGGAAGTCTGGAGCTTGACCTGCCTCAGGGCGCCGCCTATGTTGGCGTGGGCGCTGCCCGTAAGTTCGGCTTCCAGCAATGATGTATCGACGTCAACCTTGATCTTTGAGGCTCCTGAGGCGTCGAGGGAGACCGTGTCGAAACGGCCTTCCAGGGATGCCTGGGATGCTCCGCTGAGCCTGATGTCGGCCTTGGGTGCCGGGACGGAGAGTCCGTCGGCGTGAGTGGCTCCGCTCATGTCAAGGAGGAAAGTGCGGTCACGCAGGGCGGGGAAGGCACCGTCGCACTTGAGCCTTGCCGCCCCGCTGAGCGAGACGCTCTCGAGGGTGGGCATGTGGACCTCGGCGCGTATCGCTCCGTCCTTGTCCGAAGAGAGTTTGCGCTGCACCGAGGCGGGGAGATTGGCCAGGCTGAGGACGAGGTTCCTGCCGCTGACTTCCACCTTGATGTAAGACTCCAGGTAGTCGGGAGCCTCGACGTTTACCGAGTAGTCCGGGGACTGGGTGAGGTGTACTTGGAACGCGTTCGACGCGCGGATTCCTGTGAATCCCCTGAGGGAGTATGACCTGTCGATTGTTCCGGCCAGTGCCGGGACCAGGGCTGCTATTGCGGCCAGTACGGTTAAAATGGTCTTTTTCATATCTTTTGCATCTATTTGTCATTTCAGGAGGAGGTGGACTCCGTCGAGCAGTGCGTTGTAATGCTCCCGGAGGATGGCGGTCTTCTCGGCTTCGCTGAGTTCGTCCGGAAGCTGGTCGGCCAGGGGGATGGCCTCGTCGGTAAGGCCGAGCAACTGCTGTGAACGGCTTTCGTCGGGACCGGCTTTCTCCCAGGCCTTCGTGACCTGGGCGATGTAACTGCGGTAGATGCCCTCGGGGGTGTTCTCCGCGCCGCGGAGCCAGTCCCTGCTGCGATCTGCCTTCGGCAGGAGCAGCAGGACGGCGAGCGCCGCGGCCGCGGCCGCAGGCAGGACGGTCCGGAAAATCCGGACCCTGCGCCTGCCGACCACCTCCCACTTCCCGAGGAAGCGGTCTTCAGCCCCTTCCGGGGGAAGCTCCGTGTCGAAGCCTGCGGCATTGTTGCGAATATATTCTTCCAAACTGTTCATATCATCGATGTTTTCAGTTCCTTTGCGAGTTTTGCCCTGCCACGCGAAAACCACGAGCGGAGCGTGACTTCCTTCTGTCCGGTCAACCGGGCTATCCCGGAGTAGTCCATCCCCTCTATGAGCACCAGGTCCAGGATCAGGGCGTATGGATGCGGCAAGCGCTCCATCGCTGCACGGATGCTCATGACGTCCATCGTCACGGCTTCGGCTTCTTCCTCCTCAACTTCGTCGACCGTAAGGCCCTCCAGTGCGTCAGCGGCCCTGTTCCTGCGGCGCAGCGCGTCGATGGACATCCTGATGCAGGTGGTCCTGAGCCATGAGGCGGCCTGGGCAGGGGTCGCGCTGCGTACGCCCCTGTCGATGTAACGCATCAGGGTATCCTGCATTATCTCCTCTGCTTCTGCGCTGTCGCGGACTATGCGCAAGGCCGTATTGTATATGGCCTTGCTGTGGGTGCGGTAGAATGCTGTGGCTTCCTGACGGGTCATTTCCGGTTGTTCTCTGCCTTAATAACGCAGGAAAGACGGTGGCGTTGCACCGTCTTTCCAACTTTTTCAAGTTTTTTCTCAGAACGGGAGGTCGTCGGCCCCTTCGCCCATAATGTCGATGGGTGCTGTCTGTACCGGAGCGACAGGCTGCTGCGGGGCGCCGGCCGGGCGTGGCTGGAAGCCTGCCGGCTGGTTGAAGCCCTGCGGCGCCGGCGTGGGCTGGGGATAGCCCTGGGTGCGCTGCTGCACGAAGCCGTCCTGTCCGTCGGCTGCGGGATTGTCGCTGCGTTTGCCCAGCAGCTGGATATTGTCGACTACCACTTCCGTGGTGAACTTCTTCACTCCCTGCTGGTCAGTCCACGAACGTGTCCTGAGCTTGCCTTCGATATAGACTTGCATTCCCTTGCGGATGAACTTCTCGGCAAGGTCTGCGGAATTCCTCCAGGCGACGATGTTGTGCCATTCGGTGTTCTCACGGAGCTCTCCGCTGCGGTCCCTGTACCGCTCCGTGGTGGCCAGGGTGAAAGATGCGACTTTGGTGGCGTTCTGTGCGCCGGAATTGCCTTCGAGGTAACGTACTTCGGGGTCTCTGCCAACGTTACCGATCAACATGACTTTGTTCAGTGACATAATGGTTAGGTTAAAATGATGGACTTCCTTCGGAAGCCCTTATGACAAATATAGCAAAAGAAAACGAAATAATCAACCCGCAATGCCGCCGGTCGAGAAGAGATCCGCCAGCTCTTCAGCGGAGGTGCCGTCGAAGCTGCGGCCGACATCAAGGCCCCGGAGGGCCTCCAGGACGGCGGCGCGCCCGAAGCGGCATCCTTCGAGCGCCGCTGCGATCCCTTCGGCCGGCAGGCTTCCTATGAAGTCTCCGCCGAAAGACGCCTCTTTTATCCTGCCGTGAACTATGCCGCAGTTGATCTGTACGGTTCCGCAGGGCAGTCTCAGTGCCTGCGTGAACTGCGCCTTGGGAGAATGGCCGAAATTCCATTCCCATGTGGAGAACTTGTCCCTGCAAATCCTCCGGATGTCCTCTTCCTGTCCCGGGGTGAGGAACAGTTGCAGATCGGAATAGTCCCGGGAAAGGATGCGCTCCAAGGCGTCCTTGAACTCCCCGATATCAGAGAATTGCGGGAGGTAGTCTTTCAGGTTCGCGACGCGGCTGCGGACCGATGCTATGCCCGCCGCCTCGAGTTTGCTCCCGGGAACGGCCAGGGCTGCGGTAAGCTTTTCTATATCAACGTCGAACATCAGCGTGCCATGTACCATCAGGCGGTCCTTGTA
Organism: Bacteroidales bacterium; assembly: GCA_017519865.1. Lineage (GTDB taxonomy): Bacteria > Bacteroidota > Bacteroidia > Bacteroidales > UBA932 > Cryptobacteroides. The sequence goes on from JAFWRQ010000031.1 coordinate 11,709, forward strand.
AACCCTCTTGGCATAACCTGAGACCTTGCGTCCGTACACGGTGATGTCGTTGCGCCCGTTGATCTCGGCGGGGACCCCCAGCGAGCGCAACGCCTCCAGCATCATGTGCATATAGCCCGGATAGTCCCGGTCCAGGTCATTGGAGCGTCCTACGATGGTGTAGTTGAGATTCTGCAGGTCATGATATACCGCTCCGCCTCCGGTGACCCTGCGGGCCAGTATGATGCCGTTGGCTTCGAGGTAGGGGAGATTGACTTCGGCATAGGCGTTCTGGCTCAGCCCTATGATGACGGAAGGTGCGTTGCGCCAAAGGTAGAATACCGTCTCGTCCGACGGGAACCGCTCGAGGCAGTATTCGTCGAACGACATATTGAAATGCGGGTCTGTGCTGCTGTTGCGAAGATACTTCATACCCGGAGATACTCCTTGCAGACTGTCTAAATGAGTGCGTCGATGTCGGGAGCCTCACCCGTCATTACGGAGTAGCCGGAGACCGCCTGGTTCACCAGCCATTCGCTCCCGGGCAGGTATCTGGCTCCGGCATCCAGCATCCTTGCCCTCAGCAGGCCAGAGAATGCCGGGTCGCGATAATTGGCCTCCAGGATGAAAGGCTTGCTTACGGAAAAGTCCTCTCCGGTCAGTCCGGAGAAGCATTCCAGGGCTGCCGGAAGCGCATAAACAAGGAGATCGGTTCCGTGCAGTCCATCCTTGAAAGAACTGATATCCGCTACCTTGAAGCCGTACTCAGGCAGGCCCTTGACGAAGACTTCAGCCTTGGATGCGGTACGGTTCATGACCGTCGTGGCGAATCCCATCTCGGCCGCGGCGACGGCCGCCGCCTTGCCGGCTCCGCCGAGCCCTACTATGAGCGCGGCCGGCCTCCGGCCGAAGCGCTCCGTGAGTTGCGCCCGCACGAACTGGTGGACCTTTATATGGGCGTTCGCTCCGAAAGTGGAGTAGAACTCCCTGACGATGCCCGGGAACAGCGCTTCTCCCACGGTCAGGATCACTCCCGTAAAGTCTGAATTATAGGCGCTGACCCCTTCCGGGGTCTTGACCAGTATGTTGGCAGCCCCCGTCAGGGCCACCGGCCCGGACACGATGTCGGCTTTGGCATAGGCCTTCTCCTTGAACGGGGCCGTGACATTGACGGCAATGTATCCTTTGAGGAACCTGGAATACGACTCCTCGAAATACTCACCGCGTATGAGGTCGTATGAGTATTTCCCGTGATATGCCGCATCGAAGAGCCTCGGGCTCTGCGAATGCTCGATGGGATGTCCTATGAGACCGAATTCAGGCATTTCTCTGTCGTACGGCTTCGAAGAGCAGGATGGCCGCGGACACCGATGCGTTGAGGGAATCCAGTTCCCCGAGCATCGGTATGCGGATGTGGGCGTCCGCCGCCTCGCGCCATGCGGCCGTGAGGCCGGTGGCCTCAGTGCCGATGACGATGGCGGTCCCGCCCCTCATGTCGGTATCGTAATACCAGGACGAATCCTGCAGTTGTGCCGTGTATATGTTTATGTTGTTGTCCTTAAGCCACTTGATGGCCTCGTCTGAGGTGCAGCAGGCGACCGGCACGGTGAAGACGGCCCCGATGCTTGCCCTGATCAGGTTGGGGTTGTACAGGTCCGTCAGCGGATCGCAGATCAGGACGGCGTCCGCCCCGGCCGCATCCGCGCTCCGCAGCACGGCGCCCAGGTTTCCGGGCTTCTCCACGCCCTCCAGCACCACCACAAGCGGATTCTCCGGCAGCCTCAGCTCCCCGAGCGTCCTCTCCTTCACTTTCACCTCCGCTATCATCCCTTCGGTCCCGCCCCTGTACGCAATCTTCCCGTACAGCTCCCTCGGCACCTCTACAACCTGCCTGGCGGCAGAAAGAACGTCGAGGTCTGGCAGCGGACATTCTGGAGCTTTTACCCGGGTAGGGTCCGCGTTGCGCGTCAGCGCACTGTAGCGGATAGCGGAAGAATGTCCGACTGCCAGACCGACTATTTCCGGGCAGTAAAAAAGCGTATCAATCTCGAACCCGGCGCGGACGCAATGCTCCAGCTCCCTGCGCCCTTCCACGACAAAAAGCCCCATCTCCTTGCGGAGGCGGGCTTTCTCCTGAAGGGCAAGAAGCGTCTTGACCTTGGCGTTCTGCGCCGATGTGACCGACTCGAATCTCACTGCTCCTTCTCCTCCTCCTTCTTCACGGTCTTCTCCGGCTTCATCTGCGGGAAGAACAGGACATCCTGTATGGTGGTCTGTCCTGTCATGAACATCGTCAGACGGTCGATTCCCATACCTAGACCTGAGGTCGGCGGCATACCGTACTCGAGCGCGCGCACGAAATCATAGTCGATGAACATCGCCTCGTCGTCGCCCTTGCTCTTGAGCCGGGCCTGCTCCTCGAAACGCTCCAGCTGGTCGATCGGGTCGTTCAGCTCGGAATACGCATTTGCCAGTTCCTTGCCGCACACGAAAAGCTCGAAACGTTCCGTGAGCGAAGGATTGCTGCGATGGCGCTTGGTAAGAGGGGACATCTCGACGGGATAATCGATGATATAGGTCGGGTCGATGAGATTCTTCTCGGCATATTCGCCGAAGATCGCATCGATGAGCTTGCCCTTGCCCATGGAAGGCTCCACCTCCACGTTCAACTTCTTGCAGGTGGCGCGGAGTTCGTCCTCGTCCATACCGGACACGTCGACTCCAGCGTACTCCTTGATCGCATCGAGGATCGGAAGCCTGCGGTAAGGGGGCTTGAAATCCACCTCGTGCCCGCCGATCTGCACCTTGGTCGAACCGTTGACCTTCATCGAAATCTTCTCCAGCATCTTCTCCACGAACTCCATCATCCAGATGTAGTCCTTGTACGCCACGTAGATCTCCATGCAGGTGAACTCGGGATTGTGGGTCTTGTCCATACCCTCGTTGCGGAAATCCTTAGCGAACTCGTAGACACCGTTGTAGCCGCCCACGATCAGGCGCTTGAGATAAAGCTCGTTCGCGATGCGCAGGTAAAGCGGGATGTCCAGTGCGTTATGATGGGTGATGAAAGGACGTGCGGTAGCGCCTCCCGGGATGCTCTGGAGGATAGGGGTCTCCACCTCGAGGCAACCTGCTTCGTTGAAGTACTCGCGCATCGTAGCCACTATCTGGGCGCGCTTGATGAAGGTTTCCTTGACCTGGGGATTGACGATCAGGTCCACGTAGCGCTGGCGGTAGCGCAGTTCCGGATCCGAGAAACCGTCGTGGACGGTTCCGTCGGCATCGGTCTTGACTATCGGGAGCACTTTGAGCGACTTGCTGAGCAGGGTGAGTTCCTTGGCGTGGACGGAAAGCTGACCGGTCTGCGTGATGAAGGCGAAACCCTTGATGCCCACGATGTCGCCGATGTCGAGCAATTTCTTGAACACGGTGTTGTACATGGTCTTGTCCTCTCCCGGGCAGATCTCGTCGCGCTTGACATAGACCTGCATGCGGCCGGTCTCATCCTGCAGCTCCATGAATGAAGCGGCGCCCATGATGCGGCGGGACATTATGCGTCCTGCAATGCAGACGTCGGTGAGATTGCCCGCCTCGGGGTCATACTTGTCCTTGATGCCCTGGGCGCTTTCGTTGACCGGATAGAGGGCGGCCGGATAAGGCTCGATGCCCAGTTCCCTGAGCTTGGCGAGCGATTCCCTCCTCAGTACTTCCTGTTCACTATATTCAATATTGCTCATACTTTTTTGTTTTAAAGTCCACAAAAATAGCACAATTAATCCGTATTTGCCCCATGGCAGGCATTTTTATTGAATAAAAATTCGGTTCTTGAAGAAAAAAACGTAACTTTGAACGAATATGGCAAAGGAGTGCAAATGGGTTGTCAAGGAGCCGGCCGATCCCGCCAAGGTGTCGAGGCTGGCTACTGAAGTCGGCATCGACAAGGTGCTGGCCGAACTTCTGGTGAAGCGCGGCGTCGAGACTTTCGAGCAGACCCGCTCCTTCTTCCGTCCGCAGCTTTCCGACCTGCACGACCCTTTCCTCATGAAGGATATGGACGAGGCCGTCGAGCGTCTCCGCAAAGCCATCGTCACACACGAGAAGATCCTCGTGTACGGCGACTACGACGTCGACGGCACGACCGCCGTATCGCTTGTCTATTCTTTCATCAAGCGTTTCACCGACCAGGTCGACTTCTATATCCCCGACCGCAACGACGAGGGCTACGGGGTGTCCATCAAAGGCCTGGATTGGGCCGCTGACAACGGCTTCTCCCTTGTCATCACCCTCGACTGCGGCATCAAGGCCATCGAAAAGACACGCTATGCCGCCAAACGCGGCATAGACTTCATCATCTGCGACCATCACCTTCCCGACACGGAGCTACCTCCTGCCGTGGCCGTCCTAGACCCCAAGCGCGAGGACTGCCACTATCCTTTCGACGACCTGTCGGGCTGCGGTGTAGGCTTCAAGCTCGTCCAGGCTTATTCCCAGCGTTACGGAGTGCCGTTCGAAAGCCTCGTACCACTGCTGGACTACCTTGTCGTCAGCATCGCCTCCGACCTCGTTTCCGTGGTGGGCGAGAACCGCGTGCTGGCGCACTACGGCCTCCGGCAGCTCAATGAAGCGCCCAGGGCAGGACTGCTGGCCATGATCACGCTTTCCAAGCTTGAACTCGGTCACATCACCATCGACGACATCGTCTTCAAGATCGGTCCGAGGATCAATGCCGCAGGACGTATGGAGACCGGCCGTCTCGCAGTCGAACTCCTTACCGCCTCAGACCTTGACGAGGCGATGACCATCGGCGAGAAGATAAACGAAAACAACAACGACCGCAAGAGCATCGACCGCGAGATCACCCAGGAGGCCCTGGAGATGGTCCAGAGAGGGGAGAGCCTCGCGTGGAAGAATGCCACCGTCGTTTATAATCCCAGTTGGAACAAGGGCGTGGTCGGCATCGTCGCCTCGCGCCTCGTCGAAGCGTTCTACAAGCCTACGATCGTTCTTACCAGCTCCAACGGTTTCGTCACCGGATCGGCCCGGAGCATCCAGGGCTTCGACCTCTATGAGGCCATCGAAAGCTGTGCCGACCTCCTCGAAAATTTCGGAGGCCACGTCTATGCCGCCGGACTTACCCTCAAGGAGGAGAATCTGGAGGAGTTCAGCGCCCGGATCGACAAGTTTGTCGGAGAGAAGATCACGGAGGAGATGCTTACTCCCGTGGTAGTCATCGACGCAAAACTCGACTTTGCCCGCATCACCCCTAAGTTCTTCCGCATACTCAAGCAGTTCCAGCCCTTCGGCCCGGGCAACAACAATCCCCTGTTCATCACGGAGAACGTCTACGACGACGGCAATGCACGCAAGGTCGGAGCCGGAGGCGTACACGTCAAACTCGAGCTGCTCCAGGAGTCACAGCCCTATCACCAGATTCCGGCGATAGCCTTCAATATGTCGGATTTCTATGATTACATCAAGGCCGGCAATCCTTTCGATGTCTGCTACGCCATAGTCGAGAACTACTACCGGGGCAGTTCCAACATCCAGCTGCGCATCAAGGACATGCACGAGCGCGAGGACATTATCTGACCGTCCTCGCAGGCGCTTAGCCTTCCTAGAATCTACCGGGACCTCCGAATCCACCGGGTCCTCCGGGACCTCCGAAGCCGCCTGGCCTGCCTCCGGGACCGCCGCCGCTACCTCCTCTCATCGAGTTGAACCTGTAGGCCAGCGTTACCAATACGTAGCGGCCGAAGTTGTGCGTCCACCTGTTGGTGACGAAGTCGTTGCTCATGGAGGTGCTGAAGCCCCTGGTCTTGTTGAAGAGGTCGTGGACCGTGACGGAGAGGTCGACGTTGTTCCTGGGGCCGAAGCGGAAGCCTCCGTTCAGGTCGAGGATGTTGTCGTTGATGGCGTTGTACTCCACTCCCTGCATGAAGGTCTTGGTGTAGTTGCCTCCGAGGTACATTACCTTGAAGATATTGTTCAGTTCGAATCCCGCCCTGAGCGACTCTGTGAAGTATTCCGTGCTTGAGCCGGTGCTGTTCCACGAATCGACATAGGAAGCGTTGCCGTTGAGGTTGAAGCGGATGTCGCGCGAGAAATTGCTGCGGATGCCGAGATTGACGCTCGGGCGCAGGTTCTGCGTGGAGATGAGTTCGTCGTTGACATAGGACGGGCTCATGTCCCAGCTTCCGGAAACGCCGGTGGAAATGATGCTTCCAATGGCAAGGATGGGGAATCCGAACGATACGGAGAGGTTGGCGTTGTAATTGCCGGAGGCATTCTCGTAGCTCGTGAAGGAGGACTGCGCCGGCATCGTGTAGTTATACTTAGGGAGATAGGTTTCCTTGGTAAAGTACGTACGTCGGCTGACGATGGCGTCCCTTCCGGCCGTGAACGAACCGCTGATGCTGAAGGTTGTGAGGTTGGAATTGATAGTGCGGGGTATTCCGCTGTCGTCACCAAGGGCTGTCCCGAGCAGGGCGTTCCTGGCTTCCTTGCCCAGGACGGTGCTGTAGGAGAGCCTGAACGAGTTGGAGGAACTCTGCTTGAGGTCGGGATTACCGGAAGAAACGGAATAGAGGTTGGTATTGTTGATCCTCGGCCTCAACTGCTCGATGGAAGGGGTGCTGTTGGACACGGACCAGCTGAACTGCCAGTGGTTCATCTGGGAATTGTTTCCTATGGTGAGCGAGGGGACCACGGACTGGAACTTCCTGGAGTAGATGGGCTCCTCCTCCGGGAAAGCGTCGCCGCGGTTCAGTCCGGTCATCCTGTATCCGAGGTCGGCCGAGAGGATGACATCCTTGCCGAAAGCCGTCCTGAAACTCAGGGAAACGGTGTTGTTGTAGTTGTCGTTGGTCCTGCTGTAGGTGTTGACGGTGTCGATCACGCTCTTGGCATCGGTGATGTCATAAGCCCACTGGATGGTACTGGACTTGGAGTTGGAATAGTTGTAGGCTATGCCTATGGTGCTGCGTTCGCTCAGTTCATACGCTGCGGAGGTCTGCGCGGTGAAACTCCTAGAGTCAGAACCGGTGTCGATGTCGAGGACAGTGCGGGTGATGGTCGAGGTGGTCGTGTCAATCTTTGCACTGACTCCGTCATTCTTAGAGTTGTTGATGTTCACGGACCCGGCCAGCCTCAGCTTGTTGTTGAAACCTTTATTTACATTGGCTCCGATGCTGTATGACAGGCCGGTGGTGGAACGGTCGGTCGACGAGGAGGTTCCCTGGCGGGGAAGGTCGTCCTGGTAGTTGTAGTCGCTGCTGTGCGAGAATGACCTGTTGTCCGTAAGTGACAGGGATGCGTTGAGGCCGACGTTGCCGTCGGGAAGTGACTTCCTGCCGTTCACCGAGAAGCGGTGCGAGCCGTTGTCGGTCGTCGATGTGGACGAGGAGATGTTCCTGCGGGAGTAGTACTGGGCGTTGGGGAAGTAGATCCTCTCGCTCTTGGACTCGGACACGTTGTACGACGTGGAATAGTCGTAAGATGCTCCGATGCTGCCCAGCACGAAATTCCTGGTGGTGGGGCTCATCCACTGGCGCCTGACGCTGACCGATGCGGACTTGGCCTTGAGGTCGGCGGCACCGCCGCCGCCTGCGGCGCGGAAAGTGTTGCCGCGCTGGCGGTTGCCGCTGTTGTTGATGTTGTTCATGTTGAACGAGCCTTCCACCTGCAGGGTCTCCGAAGACAACGTGACGTCGCCTCCGACGGTGTAGCGGAATTTATGGAAGGTAGTGTCGGTGTCGTAACCGCCTCCGACGAGGAAGTTGCCGTTGGTGACCATTTTCGGCTTGGTCCTGGTCTCGATGTCAAGGACCCTGCGCTTGGTCTCATTCATGCTGATCTGGTGCCTCGGGTCTTTGTTGGCGTATTCCTGGAAGGACTTGATGGTGACTACCTCCTCTGCCGGGAGGTTGTTGAGTGCAGTCATGGGAGCGTCGCCGAAGAGCAGGGCTCCGTCGATGTATACCGTGCTGATGTTTTCGTTGAGGACGGTGACGCCGCCGTTCGTAACCTCCACGCCGGGCATCTGCTCGAGGACGTCGATGGCCATCTCGCCCTTGTTGAGTTTGACGGCGGAAGCGTGGAATGCTATGGTGTCCTCCTTGATGGACACGGGATTGGCCGCTTCCCTGATGACCGCGCCTTCAAGGGCGATGTTCTCGGTCTTGAGGCTGGCTATGACCCTGTTCTGTCCGGGGACTAGGGTTATGGGGTTGGACTGCTCCTGGAAACCGAGCATGCTGAACGTGACGATGGCGTTGCCTGCGGTGAGGTTCCTTATGGTGAAGGTTCCGTTCTGGCCGGTAACCGCATACGTGGTGTCGGCTTTCTCTCCTTCTCCCTTAGGCGATACTACGATGACGGTGACGCCGACTCCCGGCGCCTGCTCGGCGTCGTCCTCGATGAGGTAGACATTGCCTGTGAGGGATGCCTGGGCTGCCCTGGCGCGCTGCTGCAGGGCGGTCATCGCCTGGTTGCCGCCGCCGGGCCTGCCGCCGCCCCTGAACCCTCCGGGAGGGCCGCCTCCGCCGCGGTTCTGCGCGTTGGAGAGAATGGGGAATGACATAAGCAATACAAGGGTAAGAAGCCAGAATCTCGGTTTCATGTGCAGGTCTGTGTTAAGTTCAACTTTCAAAGATAATAAAAATTGCGGAATTTAAGCGCTTTATGATATGAGATTCGCTATAATTCCGGCAATTTGCATAGGGGAGAGGGTGTCTGTGTCGATGATGAAATCGGCCGCGGCGGAGTAGACCGGTGTCCGCTCCTGCAGGAGCGCCTCGAAGCCGCCGCCCTTCAGCAGCGGCCGCTGGCTCTGCTCCCCTCCGAGGCGGAGCCGCAGCGTCTCCGGGGTGGCCCTCAGGAATATGCACGTGCAATGCTCCCGGATCAAGGCGGCGTTCTCCGGCCTCAGTATCGCCCCGCCCCCCAGTGACAAAATGAAACTCAATTCGGGGGAAGTGTCCTCGGAAACTGTGCCACCCTCGGCAACATAAGAGGGGGGGACCCAAGCGCGCTTGGGGGGGGTCCGAAGGACGTTTCGGAGGGCACTTCCCCCGAATAGCAATTCCTTCAGGGCTGTTGTCTCGAGGTCGCGGAAGGCCTTTTCGCCCGACTGGGCGAAGATGTCGGGGATGGACATTCCGGCTCTCTCCTCTATATACCGGTCCAGGTCGACGACGGGTATGCCGAGCAGCGTCGAGAGTTCCCTCCCGACGCTGCTCTTGCCGCATCCCATGAAACCGGTCAGTGCGACTATCATCCTAGAAAAGGGTAAGGTCCTCTCCGTCATCGACTTCGGGGACGTTAATCTGGCTCATGTCGATGTCCGGGATGACGATCTCGTCCGGAGCGTCGATGATGTCGGACATGTCGATCTCGCCTGCAAGGTTCTCCGGCTCGGCCTCGGGCTTCTCTTCCTCGAAGTCCTCGGGCTTCACCAGAGGCTCGATGAACTCCACTTTCTTCAGGTCCCAGGAATGGCATTTCTTGCCCTTGGCGGCGATGCCCTTCTTGGCGATGTACTCCTCGGCGTCGATTTTCTCGGGCTCGCGGTGGGCATATTTGCCGGCGAATGTGACCTGCACCTGGGGATGCCTGTCGTCGCTGAGCGCCACCAGGTAAGAACTCCTGCCCTCGGCTATGAACGAAACCGGGGTATTGTCACTGAGGACGAATGAGAAACGCTTGATATAGAATGCCTTGACTGAAGCGTCCCAGTACAGGGCGGTGTAGGTCTTGTTCGGGTCGAACTTCTCGATTTTGAGAACGTCGCCCTGATATTTGTTCACCAGGTCGAAGGACGTGGTGTAGAAAGTGCCGTTCTTGAAAATGGCCAGGACCTTGTCGTCGGTCTCGAACTGTCCGAGGTACAGGCCCCTGCCGTCCTCGTTCAACTTCTGGATATCGGCGTCGTACCAGATGTCCTTGCCGGAAATCGTCGACACGCCCTTGCTCTTGAGCTGGATGCGCTGTATGGGGAACTTCGACACGAGGTTGCCGCGCGAAGTCTTGCCCTTGATGGCTAGGGTCGAGAAATCGTATTCCATCGACGATTTCTTCAGTTTGGCGCGCGGCCGCAGGTAGATGCGCACCGACTCCGCCTCACCGTTGTGGTTGGCCGTGAACCAGAGTATGGTCGACCCCGGGGCCCCGGTGGTAATGTCGTACTCCTTGTCGCGCGTTACGGATGTGATGGCGAAGCGCTTGGCATACGATACCGAACTCTTGCCCTCGCGGTATATCACGTTGTAGATCGTGCGGGTGTCTCCACGGTGGAAAACGCCCACGTACAGCAGATTCTTTCCGAAGAACGCCTTGTCCGTGACCTTGGTGATGATGTACTTGCCGTCCTTGCCTATGACGATGATCTCCGACAGGTCGGAGCAATCGCAGATATATTCTCCGTTGTCGTCGCGCTTTAGGCCGATGCCAACGAAGCCTTCGGCCATGTTGGCGTAGAGTTTGGCGTTGTTGTTCACTACCTTGGTGGCGGCGATGGTCTCGAAGTTGGTGATCTCTGTCTGGCGCGGGAAGGCCTTGCCATATTTCTTCTTGAGACCCTTGAACCAGTCGATGGTGTACCGGGTGATATGGGCTATCTTGTCCTTGACGTCGTTTATCTCCTGCTCGATGCCGCGGATCTTCTCGTCTATGGCCTTGGTATCGAACTTGGAGATCTTGCGCACCGGCTTCTCCACGAGTTTCAGGATGTCGTCCATCACGATCTCGCGTGTGAGAAGGTCCTGGTATTCCTTCATCCGCTCGAACACGTCGCCGATCTGCTCTTCCCAGCTCTTCTGGTCCTGTTCCAGGACCTTGTAGATGCGGTTTTCAAAGAAAATGCGCTCCAGCGAACTGTAATGCCATTCGTTCTCCAGTTCATCGAGCCTGATGCGCAACTGGCGTTCGAGTATGTCGCGGGTATGGTAGGTGTCATATTCGAGGATCTCGTCAACGTCCATGAACTGGGGCTTGTTGTCCTTGATCACGCAGGCGTTGGGAGAGATGTTGATCTCGCAGTCGGTGAATGCGTAGAGGGCGTCGATGGTCTTGTCGGGGGACACGTCGTTCGGGAGGTGGATGATGATCTCCACGTGGTCCGTGGTCATGTCGTCGATCTTCTTGATCTTGATCTTGCCCTTGTCCTTGGCCTTGAGTATGGAGTCTATGACGATGCCAGAGGTCTTGCTGTACGGGATCTCGGTGATGGCGATGGTGTTCTTGTCGATCTTGTCGATCTTGGCGCGCACCTTCACCACGCCGCCGCGGCGGCCCTTGAGGTATTTGGAGCAGTCGGCGGAGCCTCCGGTGGGGAAATCGGGGTAGAGTTCGTAAGGTTTCCCTTCGAGTATGGCCACCGAAGCGTCAAGAAGTTCGTTGAAATTGTGGGGCAGGATCTTGGAGGCCATACCGACGGCGATGCCTTCGGTGCCCTGCGCAAGCAGGAGGGGGAAACGGACCGGGAGTTCCGTAGGCTCCTGGTTGCGGCCGTCGTAGGAGGTCATCCAGTTCGTGACCTTCGGGTCGAAGATCACCTCCTTGGCGAATTTGCTAAGGCGAGCTTCAATGTATCGGGGGGCGGCGTTTGAGTCGCCCGTAAGGATGTTTCCCCAGTTTCCCTGGCAGTCCACGGCATAGCCTTTCTGACCCAGCTGCACGAGGGCGCCCAGTATCGAGGCGTCACCGTGAGGGTGATACTGCATGGCCTGTCCCACGATGTTGGCGACCTTGGTGTAGGCCCCGTCGTCCATCCTGTACATGGCGTGTAGGACCCTGCGCTGGACCGGCTTCAGGCCATCCACGATGTGCGGGACGGCGCGCTGAAGGATCACGTATGAAGAATAGTCCAGGAACCAGTCCTTGAACATTCCCGAAAGCTTGAACTTGCGGCTGTCATCGCCGAGAAGCTTGTCATATTTCCCCGATGGGACGGCGGATTCGTCCACCATCTCCTCTCCTTCTCCGATGGGCTCCTGGGAGTCCATGATCTCGTCGTTGTACTCTTCGTCCATAAAAACCTCCGGGCGCGCCTGGTGCGCCCACTGTCATTCTTCGTATCCGAACCTGCGGAGTTCCCTGCGGCTCTCGCGCCAGTCCGGATCCACTTTTACGTATAGTGAAAGGAAGACTTTCTTCTGGAAGAAATCCTCCATGTCTATGCGGGCTTCTGTCCCGACCTTCTTCAGCGCTGCACCCTTCTTGCCGATGATGATGCCCTTCTGCGAGTCGCGCATCACGTAGATGACCGCGCTTATCTCGTAACGCTCGGAACCTTCCTTGAATGATTCGACGTTGACCTCGCAGCAGTAAGGGATCTCCTGGCTGTAGTTGAGCAGGATCTTCTCGCGGATGATCTCCTGCGCGAAGAAGCGGAGGTTGCGGTCGGTAAAGGTGTCCTTGTCGTACCAGGGCGGGCTCACCGGGAGTTTCTCGACGATCTTGTCGAAGATGCTCTCCAGGTTGAAGCGCTCCCTGGCGGAAGCGGGGATGATGTCGGCTTTGGGGAGCTGGCCGTGCCAGTAATCCATGAGCTCCACGACCTTTGGCTGGTCGCTGAGGTCGATCTTGTTGATGACCACTATGACGGGACAGTCGAGACGCTGGAGCTTGGCGACGTAGTCGGCGTTCTTGTCAGCTGTCTCGACGGTATCCGTTACATAAAGGATGATGTCCGCGTCGCCGATGGCGGCGTCCACGAAGCTCATCATGTTCTGCTGGAGCCGGTAGTTGGGCTTCAGGATGCCGGGCGTGTCGGAATAGACGATCTGGTAGTCCTCACCGTTCACGATGCCCATGATGCGGTGGCGGGTGGTCTGCGCCTTGGCGGTGACGATGGAGAGTTTCTCTCCGACCATCGCGTTCATCAGCGTGGACTTGCCGACGTTAGGATTGCCTATTATGTTGACGAAACCCGACTTGTGACTAGACATAGGCGCCCATCTTCAGAACGTTCACCTCGCCCTCGGTGAGGTATCTCCACTCTCCCTTGGTGAGGCCTTTCTTCGTGAGACCGGCGAAATATACGCGGTCAAGGGCCTTGACGCTGTAGCCGAGGGATTCGAAGATCCTGCGGACGATGCGGTTCTTGCCGGAGTGGATCTCGATGCCCAGCCTGCGGTGGTCGGTGGCGTCGATGTATTCCAGTTCGTCAGCGGAAACCTCGCCGTCGCTGAGTTCGACGCCGGCGAGGACCTTGTCATAGTCCTCCTGCGAGAGTTCGCGGTCGAGTATCACCTGATAGATCTTTTTCTTGTCGTATGAAGGGTGGGTGAGGCGTTCGGCTATTTCGCCGTCGTTGGTGAACATGAGCACTCCGGTGGTGGCCTTGTCGAGGCGTCCGACCGGGAATACGCGGGTCTCGCAGTTCTTCAGCAGGTCCATGACGGTCTTGCCGGCATGGGGGTCGCTGGAGGTGGTGACATAGCCCTTGGGCTTGTTCATGACGATATAGACCTTTTCTTCTCCCTTGAGGCGTTCGCCGTTGAAGCGGACGTCGTCCGTGAGGACGTTGACCTTGGTTCCGAGTTCGGTCACGACCTCGCCGTTGACGGTGACGACGCCGGCCTGGATGAAGGTGTCGGCCTCGCGCCTGGAGCAGACGCCGGAGTTGGCGATGAATTTGTTAAGGCGGATCTCGTTCTGGATGGGCGTAGGTACGTAGTCGTTGTCAGAGAACCTGGCATTGTCGATATTGGGCCTGCGCTCGATCATGCGGTTGATGCCGGAATCGGCACTCTCGTCGAACTGGGCGTCGAATTTCTTGCGGCCCTTGCCGCGTACAGCGGGCTTGGGCCCTTCGGGACGCTGGCCTGCGTACGGCTTGCGGCCTCCGCCGCCGTAGGGACGCTTACCACCTTCGCCGTAGCTCCTGCCTTCGCCGTAGGGCTTGTTGTATGCCCTGTGCTCGCCGTCACCGTAGCTCCTGCGCTCGCCAAAGGGCTTGTTGTAAGGCCTCTGCTCGCCGTCGCCGTAACTCCTGCGCTCGCCGTAGGGTTTGTTGTAAGGCCTGTGCTCACCCTCGCCGTAGCTCCTGCGCTCGCCGTAAGGCTTGTTGTAGGGCCTGTGCTCGCCCTCGCCATAGCTCCTGCGCTCGCCGTAGGGTTTGTTGTATGCCCTGTGCTCGCCGTCGCCGTAGCTCCTGCGCTCACCGTAGGGCCTGTTCTCTCTGTTGTAAGGATTTCTGTCGGACGGGCCGTAAGACCTGCGCTCGCCCCTGTCTTGACTCCTGTTTTCGTCGTTACCGGTCCTGTGACCGTAATCATTCCTTCTTTCGCTTCCCGCGAAAGAGACTTTCTTTCTCGGCCTGAGCTTCCTGCCTTCTGCAGAATAGCCGCCATTCTTGTTGTCTTCCATTTTTCTGCGCCTTTCGGCAATTTTAATAAGATGATCCTTCGTGGTTCACACCACTACTTCAATGTAAATATGTAGGTTATAGTACCTTGCTGCAGTGCAGGAGCGTCCGCCTTCTGGTTGAAGTGGGCTTTCATGGCCGCATTCCTTGCGGCGGTCCAAAGCTCCTTGCTGGTAACGGTCGTGCCCTCGGCACCTGCCTGGGCCTTGGTGACGTTGCCGTAATTGTCCACCCAGATAGTCACCACGACTGTGCCGCTCTCCTGGACTCCGTAAGCGGGCCTGGGCAGTGTCCCCACGACATTGCGGCCCTTGAGGTGGGCGTTGGGAGCGCCCGTTGTCTGGCCCCTGTCGGTGTTGCCGTCAGGCTGACCGGCCTTGAACGTGGCCGAGGCCTCGGATGCCGAATGGGGGGCGGTGAGGGAAGTGTCCTTCCTGGCCATTCCGGGGAAAGCCGCCCTGGGGTCGAGCTTTGGCTCCTCAGGAGGGACGGGAACGTCCACGTCACCGTGGGTGTCCGGTGCCGTGGCAGGGGTGAGGTTGCGGGAAACGTTCGCCTCGTAGGGCGAATCGCTCCTCTGCACCAGTTCGACTGGCCTGGACAGGTCGATCTCCTCGGCCTGGGGCTGCCTGCCGTCACGGTGCTGCACCACCGTTTCGATCTCCTCCGTGAAGTCGATCACGAAGGTGTTCTCCTGCGGCGGCGGGTATATGTACTTGAATCCCGTAAAGGAGCAGAACAGGACGGCACAGACCGAGATGCCGAGGGCCAATGCGCCCCCGACCATCCTGGAAGTCTTCTCCTGTCTTTCCCTTTCGCGGATGTACTCTTTCATAATGCTATTCCGGCTGCGTGGCCAGTATGACCTTGTAATGGTTGCGTTTGGCGATGTTCATCATGGCGACGATCTCCTTGACCGGGACGGTCTCGTCGGAATAGATCGAGAAGGTCGGGTCTTCCTCGCTCTGGAGAAGCTCCACGATCTCGTCCTCGGCCTGCTCGTAACTGACGGGCCGCTCGTTGCCGTTGATGTGGTAGGTGTACGTGTCGTCCCCCCAGTCCTTGATGGAGACGCTGACCGTGGCCTTGGCCGACACCTGGCCCGTGCTCTTCGGGAGGAGGAGCTTGAGGGCGTTGGGGTTGACTAGCGTCGAGGTCACGAGGAAGAAGATGAGCAGCAGGAACACGATGTCGGTCATTGACGACATCGAGAGTTCCGACAGCACCTTCGTGGTTCTTTTGATAGCCATAAGCGTCCCGGGTTATTCGTCTTCGCCTGCAGGCTCGTGAAGGAGGTCCATGAACTCGATCGTGGCGCTCTCCATCTTGAAGACGAGGCTGTTGATCCTGGAAGAGAGGTAGTTGTATCCGAAGTATGCGAGGATACCCACGATGAGACCGCCGACGGTGGTGACCATGGCGGTGTAGATGCCGCTTGAGAGCAGAGTGATGTCGATGTTGTTGCCAGCCTGGGACATGTTGAAGAAGGCCTGGATCATACCGATGACGGTGCCGAGGAATCCGATCATAGGGGCACCTCCGGAAGTGGTGGCGAGGAAGGAAAGACCCTTCTCGAGGCGTGCCACTTCGACGTTGGCGGTGTTCTCGACGGCAGTCTGGATGTCGGCGAGGGGACGGCCGATGCGGCTGATGCCCTTCTCGACGAGGCGGGCGATAGGCGAGTCATACTTCTCGCACAGGGTGATGGCGGACTTGATCTTGCCTTCGTGGATATAGTCGCGGATGTCCTCCATGAAATTCTTTCCGAGTTTGTTGGCCTGGCGGATCATCCACCATTTCTTGCCGAAGATGTACAGTGCGACAATCGACAGGGCAAGGAGGACGAGCATGAGCCAGCCGCCCTTGGAGGCCATTTCGATGAGCGAATAGGACATGGTCTGCTGCTGGGGGAGCGCCTGGGCCGCAGCCATCACGTCTCCGGCCTCAGCCGCTACGTTTTCCATCGCCGCAGCGGCCATGGAATCGATTTCGGTTTGAAGGATGTTGAAAAGCATATCTGGTAATTTTGATTTCCGTTTATTCCCTGCGTCTTCACTGCAACAATTGCGCCTGAAGACCCATTTTAATTCAATTTACAAAATTAGCCAAAAAAACGGAATAACCCCCACGCTCCGGCTTTTTTCTTATAGAAAAAACGTTTCTATACCCTTTTCACTCCTCTTCCGGCTCCACTCCTCTTCCACCTCCACTCCCGTCACCGCTTCCACCCCTGCTTCCATTCCACCTTCATTCCTGCCTCTCCTCTCGGCCTCCCTCTCCCGCTGAATAAAATCAAGAGTGCAGCACTTAATCTTTTGATTATCAATGAGATGAACTCTTGGATGCGGACTGTTTTGCCTATGTCAAGAGTTATATCTAGCTGATAGCCAGTTATTTGTCTGCTGCAGGCTTTTTTAACTTCATGTGGAGGAACTTGTCCAGCTGCCTGTCCGACGCTCCTGTCGCCTTTTTCAGTCGCTTCCTCAATTCTATCAAACCCTTCTTATCCATTCGCTCGAAATCTACGGTCCTCATGTCCACGCCTTCCCTCCTGATGTATTGGATCATAAGCCTGTACACTGAATAGTCGTCCCAGTCCTCCTTGATGTCGTGCTCCGATCCGCAGTTCGTCTCCATGGCCGTCAGAGCATTGTCAAGACTTCCGAAATAAACAACCATCCCCTCCTTATCCACGACATTGTATTCGGACAGTATAAGGTCGATGATCCGTTTCTTCTCGCTTTTGTTCAACCCCTTGTAGACGGTTTCCTGGAGTTTGTAGTCCAATGGAACAAGAGTGCTCCTGCAATACTTGACCATTTTCACTGCTCTTTGGAACCGGCGTGGCGACAAGCGTGTCGATCGCTGTTCGGAAAAAGGATTACTGTCCTTGCAGTAAGCGATCAGGTTCCATCTGTAGTCGAGGATCCCCTTGGACAGTTTTCCCTCGGCAGCGTTATTGCAGATGTATGATATGTTGCTCTTTATCAACTTCCCCGTTGGCTTCGACGCGCTGCCGAAAGGCTTGTCAAACAACGGACCGTGCCTGCCGTGCTGGCGGTTGTAAGTTTGTACGAATCTGCTTAGGAGTTCCCTGTTGAATGCTGCGAAAGACTTCGGGCTCCTGGCTTTCTGCTGGGAGTGGGCGTGGTTTGGCATCAGGCTGAAAGCGTATGTGACTATCTCGTGTTTCTTGGAAAGGCAGAAATACAGGGTGACATAGAAGATGCTGTCTTCCAGGGAATAGAAGATGATAACACCTTCTGCCCCTCTGACGTAGACGTGTTGCGGGACGCCTTCCTTGAAATTTCTATTTTTCATAGCTCATCCGTTCAAATGGTCAGGCAAATGTAATGAACGGATCCGGAACGTCGGCTTACTATTTGCCGCCATTCGTCACAAATACAAGTTTTTATACGAAATATCTCTTTTTATAGAACCGCAGGCCGTTTATAACAACCGGGAGGCAGTAGTCGGGTGATGTGAAGACCTGGGATTATTTGGCTGTAAAAAAGGCGCAGCATTCAATGTGCTGTCCTTCAGTGAGTTGATAGGTGGGATGTAGTCAAAAAAGGCGGTATCCCCCTGGCTTTTTTGCTGAAGGTCAGGCTCTTAAGTGCTGCGGGTGAAATGCGGGGAATCAGTAGTCGATGCGGGAGAGGAAGAGGGCGTGGCCGGGGACGGACTCGCCGGCCAGGGAGCGGAACGGCGTACCGTCCGCTGCCGTCCTCCGGCGGTCCCGGGCCTGCCCGACGGGAGCACAAGGAGCCCCTGAGGCGGGGGTGTTAGCCGGGGCGTTGGAGGAGGTGTCGGCGAGGACGTCAGCGGGGGGAGGGGGGAGGATGAGCGCGGCGAAGTCGTCGACGGTGCGGCGGCCGCGGCCGACCTCGAGGAGGGAACCGACGACTGCCCGGACCATGTTCCTCAGGAACCGGTCGGCCGCAATTCTGAAGTACAGGTAATGCGGTACGGCAGGAGCGAGGCCGGAGGTTTGTTCGATGGGTGAAGTACCGGTAGGTGCAGCTTCATGCTCTGCAGCGGGGGCTGCCGCCTGGTCACCGGGGTGGGTTGCCGCAGGGACGAAGCCCATCAGGGCCACGTGATCAGGCGTATAGGGTGCCCAGAACGCTTCCGTGACGGTACAGATGGACGTGCGGTTGTCGCTTCCGACCTTCTCGAAGCAGCGGAAATCGTGGGTGCCCTTGAGAAGGGCTGCTGCCCTGTTCATGGCGTCGATGTCAAGGTCCCAGAGGCAGAAATACGACCTCTTTTCGATGAACGGGTCTTTTGTCCTGTGCAGAAAATACGTATATTCGCGGTTCGTTGCGCTGAATCTCGCGTGGAGGTCTCCGTCCACCGGCATGACGGAATGGACGACGATTCCCGGAGGTAAAATGGCATTTAATTTGTAGCCGAGTGCGGACGTGTCTATGACTCTGTCATAGTCAAAATGCGCCACATAGCCTATCGCATTGACTTTCGAGTCGGTACGCCCGGCTCCCACGACCTGCACAGGCTCCTTCAGGAGTGTCGAAAGCGTCCGCTCGAGACATTCCTGGACCGTGACGGCATTAGGCTGGAACTGCCATCCGCAGAAATCCGACCCGTCATACGACAGTTTGATGAAGTAGCGCATATGATGCAAAAGTATTAAAAAAAAGATAGAATGGAAAGTGTAAACATCAAAGAGCTCAATGACCGCATCCAGAAAGAGAGCGCGTTCGTAGACATCCTCTCCCTGGAGATGGGCAAGGTCATCGTAGGACAGAAACATCTCGTAGAGAATCTGTTCATCGGCCTCCTGGCCGGCGGACATATCCTTCTCGAAGGCGTCCCCGGTCTTGCCAAAACATTGGCTATCAACACTTTGGCACAGGCTGTCAACGCAAAGTTCAGCCGCATCCAGTTCACTCCGGACCTCCTTCCTGCCGACGTCACCGGTACGCTCATCTATTCACAGAAGAACGAGCGCTTCGAGGTCCGCAAGGGCCCCGTCTTCGCCAATTTCGTACTGGCCGACGAGATCAACCGTTCCCCGGCGAAGGTCCAGTCCGCCCTCCTCGAGGCCATGCAGGAGAAGCAGGTCACCCTGGGTGACGAGACCTTCAAGCTCCCCGAGCCTTTCCTGGTGATGGCCACGCAGAACCCCATCGAGCAGGAAGGTACCTACCCTCTCCCCGAGGCCCAGGTCGACCGTTTCATGCTCAAGGTCGTCGTGGACTATCCCAAGAAGGATGAGGAGCGCCTGATCGTCAGGATGAACAATTCCGGCGAGTTCCCGAAGGCCAGCCCGGTCGTGAGTCCGGAGGACATAATGCGCGCCCGCCAGGTCGTCCGCGACGTCTACATGGACGAAAAGATCGAGCGCTACATCGTGGACATCGTCTATGCCACCCGCACCCCCGGCGAATACAATCTCTCCAACCTCAAGGACCTCATCTCCTACGGAGCTTCGCCGCGCGCCAGCATCTCCCTGTCGCTGGCCGCCAAGGCCTACGCCTTCATCAAGCGCCGCGGCTACGTCATCCCCGAGGATGTCCGCGCCGTCTGCCCCGAGGTGCTACGTCACCGCATCGGCCTGACATACGAGGCTGAGGCCGAGAATGTTACGACCGAGGAGATCATCTCCCAAGTCATCAATGCCGTGATAGTCCCGTAATGGAGAACCCCCAGGCGACAGACCTTCTCAAGAAGGTCAGGAAGATCGAGATCCGGACCCGGGCGCTGAGCCATCAGGTCTTTGCGGGCGAATACCATTCCGCCTACAAGGGCCGGGGCATGGCTTTCAGCGAGGTGCGCGAGTACCAGTACGGCGACGATGTCCGCAACATGGACTGGAACGTCACCGCGCGCCTGCGCACGCCTTATGTCAAGGTCTTCGAGGAGGAACGCGAACTTACCGTCATGCTGCTCGTCGACGTCAGCCGTTCCGGCCTTTTCGGTACGGACACGATGACCAAGCGCGAACTCGTCGCTGAAGTAGCGGCGGTGCTGGCCTTCTCCGCCATACTCAACAACGACAAGGTCGGAGCTCTCTTCTTCAGCGACCGCATCGAGGAGTTCATCCCTCCGAAGAAGGGCCGCAGCCACCTCCTGCACATCATCCGCGAGATCATAGGCCTGAAACCTTCGTCCAACGGCACCGACATCTCCGGGGCCCTGCGCTTCCTCACCAATGCGATGAAGAAGAAATGCACGGCCTTCCTGCTCAGCGACATGCTGGACGTGGATGCCGAAGGCCGCCCGCGCTACGAGGACGCGCTCAAGGTGGCGGTGAACCGCCACGACCTCTCGGTCCTCAAGGTCTACGACCCGCGCGAGCGTGCCATCCCCGACGTCGGTCTCGTCCATGTCAAGGACTCTGAGACGGGCGAAGCCGCGTGGATAGACACCGGCAGCCGCAAGGTGCGCGACGCCTACGCCGAATGGTTCCGTACGGTGGGTGAGAATGAAGACCGGCTTTTCAAGAAATACAGGACTGACAGCATCGACATCGCCACCGCCGATGACTATGTCAGCCGCCTGATGTTATTCTTCAACAGGAAATGAGAAAATTGTCCATAGCTGCAGCCGTAGCGGCGATATTGATGCCGTTCTCCTCCAGGGCCCAGGGCCTGAAGGAGGTCGAAGGCTCGTTCCTCGAGCCGCTGCAGCAGAGGGATTCCATACTTGTAGCGGACCAGTTGCGCTATGGCTTCACCATAAACGATGTGGCAGAAGGCACCGAACTGCGCCTGCAGGACTATTCCAAGGCCTTCGGGGACACGCTCATAGTAGTGAGGAACTGGAAGCTCGATACCCTGAAGACGCTCCGCAGCGGCCGAAAGGGACCCGCCAGGTACAACCTGCGCGGCGACGTCGTGATCTCGCCCTTCGAGGCCGGAACGTATCAGTTGCCGCGCATTGCCGTGCAGCGTATTTCTCCCGGCGGAGCCGTGGATACCCTGCTGTTCGACCTCCAGGAGATGGAAGTCACTACCATCCAGGTGGATACTACCACCTATGTCCCTCACGACATCAAGGGCCAGATGCGCTATCCTCTGACATTCAGGGAGATACTCCCTTATCTCCTGGGCCTGCTGCTCCTAGCTGCGCTCGTCGCGCTGGCCTTCTGGCTGGTTTCGCGCCACAGGAGACTGCACGGGGAGGAGGCTCAGAAGGATCCCGCCTATATCGTAGCGCTCAGGAAGCTTGAAGGCTACCGCAGCGACAAATACTGGGCTCCCGACAAGCAGAAAGCGTTCTATTCCGGCATTACTGACACGCTGCGCGAGTATATCGCCGGGACTTTCGGCATAGATGCACGGGAGATGACCACGGCCGAGATTTTTGATGCGCTCAAGGACGACAAACGCCTTACGGCGGAGTTGTACGGCAGCACCAAGGACCTCTTCGAACTGGCGGATTTCGTTAAGTTTGCAAAACATGTGGCGGATGACACGGAGAACGCCGCGGCCCTGCCGCTGTCGGTCCGGTTCGTGACATCCACATACCAGTCCACCCTCGAGGAGGAAACCCCTCAGGGACAGGAGGATAAAGAAAAGGAGGCCGAGTGATGTTCTTCGAGTATCCAAAACTTCTCTGGCTCCTGGCCATTCCGGTCCTCCTGGTAGTGCATTATCTCTACCGGGAGCTGACGGGGCGCAAGCCCCATCTCCGCGTGTCCACGGCCGTGCCGTGGAAGCGGATGGGCCAGGGCGCCCCTGCCGTCCTCCGGCACCTTCCCTTCGTGCTCCGCATAGCCGCCCTTTCCCTTATAATCGTGGCCATCGCCCGTCCGCGCTCCTCGTCCCAGATGGAGAAGATCGACACCGAGGGTATCGACATCGTCCTGACGATGGACGTCTCGACCAGTATGCTTGCAAGGGATTTCAACCCCGACCGCATCAGCGCCGCCAAGGACATAGCCATCGAGTTCATCGCCCAGAGACCCACCGACCGCATCGGTATCGTGGTCTTCGCAGGCGAGAGTTACACTCAGTGTCCCCTCACGACCGACCGTGCCACGCTCATCAACCTGATGAAGGAGGTGCAGACCGACCTGATCGAGGACGGTACCGCCATCGGCAACGGCCTTGCGACGGCCGTGGCCCGTATGGCCGACTCCGACGCCAAGAGCCGCGTGGTCATCCTCCTGACCGACGGCGTCAACAACAGCGGCGAAATTGCTCCTCTGACGGCGGCCGAGATAGCCAACACCTATGGCGTCAGGGTGTATACCATCGGCGTAGGTGCCAATGGGACAGCACCTTATCCTGTCATGACGCCCTGGGGCGTGGATGTGCAGAGGGTAGAGGTGGAGATTGATGAAGACCTGCTTAAAAGCATAGCCGAAACCACCGGCGGCCGGTATTTCCGTGCCACGGACAACACCAAGCTCGCCGAGATTTATTCCGAGATCAACCGTATGGAGAAGGCCCGGACCACCATCGACAGTTTCCCTGTCTACAAGGAACTGTTCACGCGTTACGCCCTGCTGGCGCTCGCGTGCCTGCTGCTCGAGTTGCTCCTCCGACTTTTCTTCAGACGCCTGCCATGATCTATTTCGCACAATACAAGTATCTTCTGCTCCTCCTTCTGGTGCCGGTGATCCTCATCGCGCACGCCGTGAAGCTGAGGCTCCGCCGCAGGCGGGTCGAGCGCTTCGGCGACGCGGCGCTCGTAGAGGAGCTGATGCCGTCCTATTCCCGCGCAAAGGGATGGCTGGGTACAGTGCTCTTCGCACTCGGATTCTTCTTTTTCGTCATAGGCCTTGCACGTCCCCAGATAGGCGCGAAACTGAGTGAGCACGAGACCAAGGGGGCCGAGATCATGATCTGCCTCGACGTCTCCAACTCCATGCTTGCAGAGGATTATTCCCCTAACAGGCTTGAGCGCGCCAAACTCGCCATATCCCGCATCGTGGACCGCCTGCAGGACGACCGTATAGGACTGATAGTCTTCGCAGGATCGTCTTTCGTGCAGTTGCCCATCACCACCGACTACGTGTCGGCAAAGATGTTCCTGAACTCCATCGACACCGGTTCGGTCCCCGTACAGGGTACGGCCATAGGCGATGCGGTGCTGACGGCTGCGCGAAGTTTCAGCGCGCAGAGCGAGAAGAGCCGTGCCATCATCGTCATAACTGACGGAGAGAACCATGAGGACGATCCCGTCGACGCCTGCCGCCAGGTAGCGGAGATGGGCATCAAGGTCTATACTATCGGGGTGGGGTCCCTGCGCGGGCAGCCAATTCCCAAGGACGGGGAGCTGATGAAGGACCGCGAGGGCAATATCGTTGTGTCCAGGCTGGATGAAGGTACCCTGCAGCAGATGGCAGAAGCCGGAGGCGGGGCTTATGTCCACGCCGGCAATGAGGAGTTCGGCCTCAATCCCATCGTCGATGACATACGCAAGATGGAGGCGGAACGCTTCAATTCCGTTGTCTTCGAAGAGTATGATGAACAATATATGTATTTCTTCGCCGCTGCGCTGGCGCTGTTCGTGATCGAGATGCTCGTGGGCGACAGGCGCTCGCGGAGAAGGCTGTTCCAGTAAGGATATGAGAAACTTTATGATATGCTCCGTAGCGCTTCTGCTGCTGTCCGTCGCCGCCTCCGGCCAGACGGACCGCCGCGAGGTGCGTGCCGGAAACCGCAAGTTCAGCAAGGGCGCGTTCCAGGCCTCGGAGATAGACTACCGCAAGGCAGTACTTAAGGATTCGACCTCTATGGCCGGGTCGTACAACCTCTCCAACGCCCTGTACAGGCAGGAGTCGTTCGAGGAGGCCGCCAAGGCGATGGAGCCTGCGGCTCGGGCCGCGGCTGATGTCCAGGCCGTTCCGGACGAGGCTGCGAAGCCTGTCCGGAAGGCGGTGGACGCCGCGGCCGACGTTTTCTACAACGCCGGAGACATCGCCCTTCAGCAGAAGGATTACGCCGCGGCGGTCGAGGCTTTCAAGCAGTCGCTCCTCAGGCGCCCGGGTGATATCGATGCCAAGGAGAATTACATCTATGCCAAGTTGATGCTGCAGAACCAGCAGAACGGCGGAGGTGGCGGCGGCCAGAACGACCAGAACCAGGACCAGAATAATCAGGACCAGAACCAGGATCAGAACCAGGACCAGGACCAGGACCAGAATAATCAGGATCAGAAGCAGGACCAGGGCGACCAGGGACAGTCCCAGGAGCAGCCCCGGGAGATGAAGATATCCCCCCAGCAGGCCCAGCAGATGCTCCAGGCCATCCAGGCGAAGGAAAAGGAGACCCAGGACAAGGTCAACAAGGAAAAGGCGGCGGAACTGAAATCCCGCCAGAAAGAGAAGAATTGGTAGCATGAAGAGACTCTCAACCATACTGGCGCTGCTGGCGGTCGCAACGGCCGTCTCGGCGCAAACTTCGATCAAGGTGCAGGTACCTAATGTGGTGGCCGTGGACGAGCAGTTCAACATCTCCTTCGTCATCGAGGGAGAGAATGCTCCGTCGGACTTCAGCTGGTCGCAGGGCGACGATTTCCAACTGGTCTGGGGGCCCCAGAAGGGCACTTCCACCAGCATCACCATCGTAAACGGCAAGCGTACTCGTTCCAGCCAGCACACTTATACATATATATTGATCCCGCTCAAGGCTGGAACATTTACGCTCCCTACCGCCGTCGCGACGGTTAAGGGTGAGAAGATAGAATCAGTACGGACCACGGTGGAGGTCGTTTCCGGAGGAGTTTCGTCCGGAGGTAATGCCCAGTCGGGATCTTCTTCATCCGGGAGCACCTCCCAGGGCGGAAGCCAGTCCAGGTCTTCCTCGACGGGCGAAATCCCGCGCGAGGACCTCTTCCTGCGCCTGTCGCTCAGCCGCACCAATGTCGTGGTCGGCGAGCCTGTCACCGCCACCCTCAAACTATACCAGCGCGTTAACATAGCCGGTTTCGAAGATGCCAAGTTCCCGACTTTCAACGGCTTCTGGAGCCAGGAAGTGCAGGCCCCTACCACCATCGACTTCAAGCGCGAGAGCTACAACAACATGATCTACAATACCGCTATCCTGCGCAGTTACGTGCTCATCCCGCAGCAGGCCGGCGATATCACCATAGACCCTGCTGAACTGGTCTGCCTCGTCAATGTCCGGGCCCCGTCCAGCAGTTCCAACAGCATCTTCGACAGTTTCTTCCAGGAGGACTACCGCACCATTCGCAAGCGCGTGGTGTCCGAGTCTCCGAAGGTGCACGTCTCGCGCCTGCCTGCCGGTGCCCCGGCATCCTTCGGCGGCGGTGTCGGAAGTTTCAGCATAAAGACTTCGCTCAGCAAGGACTCCCTGCGCACCCACGACGCGGGATCTCTACTCGTGACGATAAGCGGCAACGGCAACGTCTCCCTGTTGGAGGCTCCGAAGATCAGCTTCCCTCCCGATTTCGAGGTGTATGACGTCAAGGTGACGGACAATACCGACAAGTCCAGCGGCCGCACGACCGGCTCCAAGACTTTCGAATATCCTTTCATCCCGCGCAGCCACGGCTCCTTCAAGTTGGATCCGGTCGAATACAGTTACTACGACATAGACGCCGGACGTTACGTTACCCTGCACGGCGATCCCATAACCTTGAATGTGGCCCGCGGCAACGATTCCGATGCCCCGCAGGGCGGCCAGATGGTCCAGGGAACCGTCCGCAGGGACGTGAAGAGTCTCGGCTCCGACATACGTTTCATCGCGACCAAGAAGCCTTCGCTGTCAAGGCAGGGGAGTTTCTTCGTGTTCTCGGGCCTGTTCTGGTGCCTGTTGGCGCTGCTGCTGGCCGCAGCCGTGGCAGCATACCTGCTGCTCAGGCGGCGGGCCGCACGCCGGGCCGACGTCGTCGGCACCCGCGGCCGCGCAGCCACCAAGATGGCGCAGAAGCGCCTCGCGGTGGCCCAGGGCTACCTCAAGAACAACCTCTATACCGCCTTCTATGAAGAGTTACACCGCGCATTGCTGGGATTCATCTCCGACAAACTGAACATCGATTCCGCCGATATGACCAAGGAGAATATCGCCGCGTCACTTGCTGCCGGAGGTGTCCCCGAGGCTCTCGTCTCGGAGTTCACCGGCCTGCTGGATGCCTGCGAGTTCGCCAGGTATGCCCCCGATGCCGGGCATGATGCGATGAACGCGCATTATGAGACTGCGGTCAACGTCATATCCATGATAGATTCGAGCATGAAGAAAAAGAATGCTTCGGCCGCGCGGACTACGGCCGTCACGGCCCTGCTGTTGCTGGCCGTGCCGTTCTGGGCCTTCGGCGCGCAGGCTCCTGCCGACTCCCTCTGGGAGGCTGGAGCTGCAGCCTATTCCGAAGGCAACTGGGAGGGAGCCGCCTCCGCGTGGGGAGCCATCGAGGCGGAGGGCCTGGAGTCCCCTGAGCTGTATTACAATATAGGCAACGCCTATTTCAAGTCGTCGGATTATGCCCACGCCATCCTCTATTACGAGCGTGCCCTTAAGTTGGACCCTTCCTACTCCGACGCCAGGTTCAACCTCGAATTCGCGAAGGAGTCCGTCCAGGACAGGATCGAGAGTGTACCTGAGTTCTTCCTCAAGACTTGGACCCGCAAACTCGGATACCTTTTCTCATCCGATGTCTGGGCTGTTTTGTTCTTCCTCTTCCTTGCCCTGGCACTCGCCGGCGGGCTGCTGTTCCTGCTCGGATCCGGCGGCGCGATGCGCCGGACCGGATTCTTCGCAGGCCTCGCCGCCCTCCTGCTGGCTCTCTGCTGCCTCGGATTCTCCGTCTCGCAGAAAACCGCATACAATCGTGCCGACAGCGCTGTAGTAATCGTTCCGGTGTCATCTGTCAAGAGTACTCCGGGAGCGGAGTCGGCAAAGGATCTGTTCGTGCTGCACGAGGGGACCAAGGTCCGTATCCTTGATGAAGTCGGAGGCTGGTGGAACATCGAGCTCTCTGACGGCCGTCAGGGCTGGATCCCTGCCTCGGACCTCGAGCTGATATAAAGGAAAGTGCCCCGGACAATCTCCGGGGCACTTCTTTTATGTGGGAGATAGCGGATTCGAACCGTTGACCCCCTGCTTGTAAGGCAGGTGCTCTAAACCAACTGAGCTAATCTCCCGTTCATTGAGGACTGCAAAGATACGCCAATTTTTGTATCTTCCAAAATTTCTCCCGGTCAAGCGGTATAAATGTATATATAATAAGGTAATGACGCAGGACCTGTGGCTTTATTTAAATAAAAAATGAAAAAAGTTGAAAAAAAGTCCTGCGTCCGTGCAACGAAAGGTCCAAAATACGCATCTTAATGCCGTAGAGCCCTTATTGGAAGTGCTCGCCTATGAGAAAAAAAAGCTGTATTTTATTGCATAAGAGAAAAAAACTCCATAACTTTGTGCGTTGAGTATAGTACCCCCATTGTGCGGTATTGTGCCCTGACGAACACAAAATGTGTGTTTTTGATTGAAAAACAAAGTGAAAGAATACTATTATAGTTTAACTTTTTAATTTATCTATTCGTTTATGAAAAAAATCTTTAGAATGGCTTTGGTGTTCGCCCTCGCTGGCGCGACACTGATGTACACGGGCTGTACCAAAGATTACACGGAGGATATCAATGGCCTTGAAAAGAAGGTTAATGACCTCTCCGCCGATCTTTCAGCCAAGGTTGCAGACCTGGCCGGTCAGGTGTCTACTCTCAAGTCGAGTGTAGCTACCCTCGAGTCCACGCTCTCCACTCTCAACGGAGATGTCAGTACCCTTAAGACCAAGGTTGCTGCTCTTGAGACTGCTGTAGCAAATGCCGCCACCAAGGATGATGTTGCAGCACTTGAGACCAAGATCGCTAATCTTAAGACCGAGATCCTCGCAGTCACCGATGGCCTCCAGGCTCAGCTCAACGAACTCAAGGGCTACACCGAGGAGCAGATCGCTGCCCTTCAGGCCGCTCTTGATGAGGTTTACGCTGCCCTCGGTGACGGTCTGACCTCCATCGTTTTCATCCCTGACTTCTACTATGGCGGTATCGAGGCTACTTCCTACGATTTCGCTGACCTCACTGTCTATGACAGAGTTAAGGAGGCCGTTGAGACCACTGACCACCAGCAGGCTGAGGTCAAGTTCCCTAAGGAGGCTACCACTTCCTTCAAGGAGAACGCCAAGGCCGCTTATTCCCTCGGTCAGGTCGGCATCGCCAACTATGACATCAATCCTTCCACCTTCCCGCTTGATTCCGCTACCTGGGCTCTCCACGGAATGGATCAGAGGTATGTCCCCGTCGTGATCGAGGAAGAGGCTGAGGCCGATCCTACCACCACCAAGGCTGAGAAGAAGACCTGGAAGCCTGTCTTCAAGGGCATCGAGTACAAGGTCGCCAAGAATGGTATCCCTTACGCTGCCGTCAACTATTCCATCGAGAATCCTGAGCTTCTTGCTTATGGCGAGAACGTTCCTGTCATGCATCTCGAGGCTACCCTCGCTGATGGCAAGTATGTCTCTTCCGACTGGGAGGCTGTTGTCTCCGGTACCGAGACCGTCGCTCACCTTGCATTTGACAAGGCCAACAAGTATACCACCGCTGCTGAGGAGCAGTGCGAACTCACTGAGGACAAAGACCTCTATCTGACTGCCAAGGAGACCGCTGAGAATGTTCCCAGCATCGACGTTAAGTGGAATGGTGGCGGCCTCGACCTCGCTAAGGAAATCGCTATCCACGTTGACAACGAGACCACCGGTCTCTCCGAGTATACTCTTGCTGATTTCCAGGCCAAGTATCCTGGTTTCGACTACGTATTCGAGCTCGTTCCTTTCACCAGTGGTAAGAATATTACCGGTGAGGATTATTATGGCAATATCGAGGGCTCTTGGTTCACTCCTTGCTGGGTTTCCAGCGTTGATGGCAAGCCCGTCAGCAACAAGATCCCTGCTGGCTCTGAGGATGGTATTTCCGCCGTTGGCCGTACTCCTATCGTTCTCGTAACTCTCGTTAGGGATGGTAAGGTTTCCGCCTATGGTTACTTCAAGCTTGAGATTGTCAACAAGGATTCCTCCACCACCGTTCTTGGTCCTATCGACCTCGGTAAGGTTCCGTTCGTCTGCGATCCTCAGAAGCTCGGTATCACCTGGTATGACTTCTCGCACTTCGTGCTCGAGAACCTCAAGATGGAGTACAACCAGTTCTCCGCTACTTACGAGTATGATGACAAGAGCGCTTACGAGCTTGACAAGGATGGCAAGTATGTCGCTGTCGGTAACAAGTATGGTGAGATCATCTACACCAAGGACGATGTAGAGGGTACCATCAACGATATCTTCGAGTGGACCATCGATCCTCAGAAGATCGGTGCTGGAAAGAGCCAGACCATCTTCGTAAGGTTCAAGAACAAGACCAACGAGAGGGATGAGGTCTTCTTCGAACTCACCGCTTCCGTTGCTGCTCCTGCAAGCTTCGACTTCGGCGCCAACAAGATCGCCAACGAGTGGTTCGACGACATCGACGGTGAGGTCAAGAATACTGCCCGCGTCAACGTCCCTGTTCCTACCGCTGACCAGACCGATCCTGTCAAGGGTGGTGATGTTACCAAGTTCCAGCGTGACCTTAACCACTACTTCATCGGCTATGTCCCTGCAGTTACCCTCTCCTCCGACTCTGATGAGATCTACAAGCCTTACTTTGACGGCAAGGATGAGCCTGTTGAGGACATCGAGACCGAGTCCATCTACTACTTCGCTGCTAACCAGCCGGTTATCAACGGACAGCAGTTCTTCACCAACTACTGGGAGGACAGCGATACCCTCTTCGTCGCTTCTTACAATGATAAGGGTGAGATGGTGACCGAGGAGATCGAGATCGAAGGCAAGAAGGTCAAGGTTCCCAAGGCTGAGCACGCCAATGTCATCGCTTACCTCGCTCCTCAGGAGGATGGCGCTACCAATATCGTCTACATCTGGGAAGAGGGTGACACCGTTGCTAAGGAGTTCCTGAACCTCTGGAGCTACAAGGAGACCGACCAGGCCAAGATGCTCTATGGCAATATCCTTGTCAAGACCACCTATGGTGAGTGCGAGATCCCTGCTGGTGACGAGAACTTCCACGTACGCTTCATCCGTCCTCTTGACATTAACCTCAATGCTCAGGATATCGCTGAAGAGTCCGCTGTTGACGGTGCCAATGTTGAGATCGCCAAGTTCATCAACGGCATCACCGACTGGAACAACCAGAGAGTTATCGTTCCTGAGAAGGATGCTCAGGGTAAGGAGACTGGCTACTATGTCGCCAATGTCATCAAGACCGTTGATATGTACGCCTACTATCAGTTCAAGACCCTCAAGGTCGAACTTGGTAAGGCTCTCCGTAACAACTGGAATGCTTCTGACATGAGCGAGTGGGGTGTCATCACCGATGTTACTCCTGCTGTCAAGCTTGCTCTCGGTACTGTTGACGAGGACGGTGTCTTCACCGCCAGTGAGTCCAAGACCGATGAGGATGGCAACATCTACTACGAGATTGATATCGAAGACTTTAACAACATTAAGGGCGCCGTTATCAACTACAGGAATGATGAGGCCTATGTAGCTACCTTCTCCATCAGGATCCCTGTTGAGATCGAGTATGCTTGGGGTACCTATATCGCTGAGTTCGAGATCAACATCAAGGAGACCGGTGAGACTCAGGAGCAATAGTTGAACTCTATACTAAGATTTGAGAAAGGGCGCGTCCAGAAGGCGCGCCTTTTCCAAATCAAAAATCAATATCAATGAAAAAGATCGTTTTCATACTTTCCATCCTTGTCCTTGTTGCTTCCTGCAAGAGTGGTGTACGTTACTCCGGTTCACACGGAGAGAAGACCCAGAAGGATGCCGAGGCCGAGTTCCTTTCATCGCTCACCGAGTCAGACCAGGACGCTGTCCTCAATCTGGCCGAGGATTTCATGAAAAAACTCAAGGATGGTCAGGTGGAAGAGGCCGTTGATATGATTTACGTCTTGCACAACGACGTAGTCTATAAAAAGTCTGCGGAGTATACGGAACAACTTGTAAGCAGGTTCAAGTATATGTTCCCTGTCCTGTCCTACGAGAGACGCTATTACAGTTTCTCTACCGAGGGCAACAATGACATATCATATTCCTACACCTTCGGTCCTGAGCGCAACGGTCAGGCTCCTTCCATGAAGCTTATGTTCAACCCTGTCTATGTGGATGGCCAGTGGTACTTGACTTTCAAGGACGGCTCGCAGTCCAGCAAGGACCTTCCGGTTGAAAAGCAGATCAATGAGATGGCACCTGCACCGAAAAACATCAGGCTGAACAAGAAACCGGAATAACGTGCAATTGACATCATTATTTAACAATCAATCAAGACGTATATGAAAAAAGCTATACTTATTCTTGCTTCCGCAGTGATGTGTATCAGCGTTTCCGCTCAGGAGTTCAACCCGCACTGGTATCTCCAGCTGCGCGGTGGTGCCGCCGAGACCATTGGCGAGACCAACTTCAAGGACCTCCTCTCCCCGGCCGCTGATCTCTCTCTCGGCTATCAGTTCACCCCGACGTTCGGCCTCCGTGGCAACGTCCTGGGATGGCAGGCCAAGGGTGCTATGAGTGGTATCAACGGTGGTACTGAGGTTTACAAGTTCAACTTCGCCCAGGCTGCTCTCGATGCTACTTTCGACATCTGCAATATTTTTGACACCAATCTCGACCGCCTCCTCAGCCCGTATGCCTACCTCGGTATCGGTGCCAACGCCCGTTTCAAAAACGATGAGGCCCAGGCTCTTGCTCCTAAGACCAACGGTGGTTTCGAGTATCTGTGGGACGGTACCAAGTTCGCTCCCTCCGGTCGTGCCGGTCTCGGTTTCGACATCCGTCTCTCCGACGCCATCAAGCTCAACCTTGAGGCTGGTGTGAATGCTCTTACCGATCACTTCAACTCCAAGAGGAATGAGCGTGCTGGCAAACTTCCTGACATGGACTACCAGTACACCGGTCTCGTAGGTCTCAAGATCGCTCTTGGACCCACCAAGAAGGCCGCTCCCGCTCCTGTGGTCGTACCTCCGGCACCGGCTCCCGCCCCTGCCCCTGCCCCGAGGCCCGCACCTCAGCCTGCACCTCAGCCCGCACCTCAGCCCGTCGTAGTCGAGCAGCCTGCTCCGGCTCCCGAGCTCCAGGAGAATATCTACTTCATCAT
The DNA here is from genome assembly GCA_017519865.1 of Bacteroidales bacterium. GTDB lineage: Bacteria > Bacteroidota > Bacteroidia > Bacteroidales > UBA932 > Cryptobacteroides. The sequence continues at coordinate 44,192 of JAFWRQ010000031.1, forward strand.
CAACAAGTGGGATATCCAGGCTTCCGAGGTTGCCAAGCTTGACGAGATCGCTGCTTTCATGGCTCAGAACCCTGGCACCAAGGTTCAGCTCACCGGCCACGCCGACAAGGCCACCGGTACCGCTCAGAGGAACCTCTTCCTCTCCGAGAAGCGTGCTGAGGTTGTCACCAACGAGCTTGTAAAGCGTGGTGTTGACAAGTCCCGCATCTCCTCCACCTTCAAGGGTGACACCGCGAACCCGTTCGCTACCCCTGAGGAGAACCGTGTTACTGTTTGCTTCGTGAAATAGACTTTCATTAAACAATAGAGCATATAATAGAAGAGAGCCGGAGTGGATTTCGATCCACCCCGGCTCTTTTCATCTATTTGGAGAGTAGGGGACCGCGGCCGCGGTCGGCGGCGCGGTAGTGCGGCGCGTAGAGCGACTCGATGCTGACCGCAGGGGTCTGGAAGGAGCCGGCCTGGGTGACCAGGAACTCTTCCGTGACTGTGGTATTCTCTTCAGGATAGGCATCGAACCAGTATTCGGTGCGATCGGTCAGGACGCTGCGGTAGCCGTGAGGGCTGAATGTGTGCCAGCCGGCCACGGACAGCGGCCGTAGCCACCAGCCATACTGGCCGGAGAGCTGGTTGGCGGGCCGCAGGTTGGCCGGTCTGGGGGCCGTCAACTTGACGAAACTGCGATTCTCTTCGTTCCAGATGCGGTATTCGGCGAATACCTTGTCACCGATTGCGAGAGTTTCGCCATCAGTCAAACTGGTACGTGAGACCTTGCCGTCCACGGTACGCTCTACGAAGAAGCGGCGCTCGACCGTGAAGCCATTGCCAAATGCCTCCACTTCAATGAAAGGTTTGGTGAATGTTTTCGTCAGAGTGACGACTCGGGTATTGAGTATTTCCTGCGGAGCATCCAGCACGCTGGAAATGGCATCGACGAAGGCTGCATCTTCGTCCCATTTCTGGGTTTCCTTTTGTACCATCAGCCACAGGCTGATGCCGTTGGCGATGGATGTCGCATCGGAGGTGTCGATGTTCCCATCGAAGATTGCGGCGCAGTCGCGAAGCAGGTCGGCGATGAATGCGTGTGCATACGCTTCACTCTCCATAAGGCCGCGGAACGGCATCACGGCATTGGGGTAGTACCAGCCGCCGGATTTGTGTCCTATGGCATATTCCTGCAGGGATATGAGATCTTTCTTAAGGGAATTGCGCAGTTTTGCTGTCGTTCCGAGGCGGATGCCCCAGGCGGCGGCGAGCCGGCGGCCCCCGTCGGAGCCTGCAAGGCTCATCAGGGCGCGCATGCGCCGCGCCTTACCCAATATATATCCGTTCAGGCCGCGCTCCTTGCGCGGAGTCAAGTATTCCTTCATCCGTTTGCGGAAATCACGCAACTGCTTGCTGTCAATGCCCTTGGTGGAGAATTCCACCTCAGGATACAGTACCCTGACGGATATATATTGCTCCTCGGACAGTCCTCCGCACCAGATCGGGCGTTTGTTGTCTCCGAAGAATACCTTGTCAAGATACTTGACAGCGGATTCGACAACTTCGGCGGAGACGGCACTGACGTCGATCCCGCGCCGGCGAAGGCCGGCGTAGCGGTCGAGCAGCACGGCCGTAATGACCGGCGAACTGTCCATATCCTTGAACCAGGCGAATCCGCCGTCGTCGTTACGGCAGGCTAGGAGTGCGGACAGGATCTCTGAATCGGATTTCTTAGTGTCCTGCCGGACACCGAGCTTTGCAGCAAGCAAACGCACGTACAGTGCCTCGGAGAGGTCCAAAACGTTCTCCGAAGCCGGCTCGACCTTGGAAGGAATGGCTTCCTTGACCATATCGAGCATCGAGATGACCTTCATCCCGGCATCTTCTCCGGACACATTGACGAATTCTCCCTTCAACTGCGCCAGCAGCGATTCCATCGATTCGCCGCTGTGCAGGATGGATGAATGAGCCTCCGTGAGGGTCTGTACGGCTTTGTAGACCGGCACGCTCACGAATACGGCGTCGGAGCCGTAGTCACCGTCTGCGATGAAGGTGAGTTTGATGCCGAGTTCACTGACGCCTTCCGGGACCTCGATTTCGAGGTCTTCCGACAGCGCGCCCACAGGCTCGAGCGTCACCTGCTTGACGGTACTGCGTATCGGCGCAGTGTTCTTATAGTCCTTGCCGTCGTACAGGTCTATGCGGAGCCGTCCGGCAAGTGTTTCGTCCACGCTGCTGGACAGCGACGCCTTCACGAAGTAGCGGTCGCCCTCATAGAGGTACAGCGGCTCGACGAGCGAAACCTTGGCCGGGACTGTCACGACCATCTCCTGCCTCAGTACGGCGTTGTCCATCTCTTTGTCGTGCGCGAACAACTGCACGACGAAGGTCGAGAGTTTGTCAGCCGTAGTGAAATCGAGGCTGACCTTTCCTTCGGAGTCGGAGCGCAGGAACGGCTCGAAAGCCACGGTCTTTGCGAAATCCTCGCGCACGGAGATGTCCGCGCCCATATCTTCGTCCATTGCAATGGCGTCTTTCATACTGGCGCCATATCCCACGACCGCTGTCTCGTTAAGCGCAAAAGCCTCTTCTTCCATGGCCATCTCTGGCATCGGAGCCGGCGCGGCTGCCATTTCGACCATGTCTGCGGCAGAGTTGCTGGCAGTCTTGTACAGCATGCCTCCGGCACGTGCTCCCCGCATCATTACGCGATAGTCCGTCCTGTCCGTACCGACGACGGTCTGGAAATGGATGGTGGGCCCTTCGGGGCCGCTCATATAGATGCGGCTCCAGCGGTTGGCCTGTATGCGTTCGCTGGATTTGTCGAATATCGTGGCGACACATTCGACTCCGGGCTTTGTGGCGATCTCGAAGCTGTATGCAGTGCCCGGAGCGGTCTTGTCCAGGAAGCGCGTGAAGGCGAGCGGAAGCTCGAGCCTCTTGGCGCTGCGGTCGAACTGGCGCGAGAATGAGAACTGCGAATAGTCCTTGAAATACAGTACATTGACCCTGACCACGTCGGGGGCGCCGGACGGCCAGTCGAAGTGTACGCTTTCCAGCGATCCCTTGCGTCCTTTTGTGCCCTCCAGATGTACTGTCTTGGAGCCAAGTACGACATTGCCGGAGCCGAAGAGTTCCACCACGGCCCAGACAGGGCCTGCCGTGGAACCGATCAGTACGCTGATGCCGCCGTCCTTCTCTGACGCCATGAACAGGTTCCTGACATCGGCATCCAAAGCGGTATCTCCTTCCTTGACCTTCAGGATGTCGAATACGACCGTAGACTTGACGTCGTTGCCGTACACGTCCTTGTCAGTCGCCACGGCTTCGAAAACATAGAGGCCGGAAGGGGAGCCTGCGGTATTGAGCTCCAATACATCTCCGGGAACGGCGTTTCCTTCAGCGACAGTTTTGCCTCCCGATTTCAGAGTATAATTTATCCTCAGTGATTTACGGTTCTGGTTGACGCCTTGGCGATACATCTCCGTATGGAGGCTCAGGCGGATTTTGTCGTCGGATACGACGCCGTAACTGTAACTTTCGTTCTCGCGCCAGACGTGGTTCTCCTGCATCGAGACCTCGGCGTCGGCGCGGTTCTCGAGCGTTGCGGAGAAGGGGATGGAAAGCTGTACCTGGCGTCCGGTATTCCACTCCAGCGTCTCGCCGGTGGCGTCGGACACACCCACGTGCACGTTATAATAGAGGTACTGACCCTGTCCGGACTTGAAGTCGATCGTGAAGCGTCCGTTGCGGTCCGGGCGCAGCACGCCTTCGCTGACGACCCTGCCGCTCTCCGTCACGGAGTAGCGGATGTCGGCGGCGGCGAGCGAGTGCCCGGAGTAGCTCTTGAGCGTGCCGCTGACCTTTATGCTGTCCCCGGGGAAATACAGGTTCGGATCGGGATCGAAACTGAGGTCGAAGGTCGGAAGGACGACGTCGTCGACACGGATACTCGCGTTTGCGAGGTTCCGCCCGCCGTCCCTGACGGAGATGCGGAACATCCCGCCGCGCTCCCGCCGCTCCAGGAAGAATTCCCCGGCGGCGGAGCCGAATTCATTGGTCCTGAGTTCCTTGGAGGATACTTCCTTGCCTTGTGCGTCGAACAGGATGGCAGTGAGAGCCTTGCCCTCCAGGGTGTTGAATCTTTCGCTGCGGTCGCCGTGATACGCGACTACTTTGAAACGGACTGTCTCGCCTGGATTGAAGACACTGCGGTCGACGAATACTGAGGCGAATGTCTCGTCGTCACGGGTCCTTCGGATATTGTCCGTACTTGCAGGGCTGGACTCCTGGGTCTTGCGGAGAGTCCCGTCCGAGTCCCGCATCGAGAACTCCAGGCGGTTGTTGTAGCGTCTTTCCAGGAACTTGTCCGTGAAGTCTTTCGGCAGGTAGGTGAATCCTTCGCCGAGGGCGAAATCCTTAAGTTCTGCCAGGACCTTGTCCTTGTTGTCTTTCAGAGTGATGTCGACCTTGCGGACAGGCTCGCCGCTCTTCGCGCGGGCGACGTAGACGGCATAGCCCCGAGCGTCCTCCTTCTGGGCCGCCGAGAGGCCGAAGCGCCTGTACTGCAGTTCGGAAGAGACCTTCCCTTCGCTGCATTCCACGTTGTAAATACCGTCATCGAAAGCCGGGAACTGCACCTTGACGGTGTCAAGGGCATAAAAACTCCTGGCAGGGTTTTCGAGCCTGGTGGACCATACCTTGTCCTTGCCGTCCGAATCCTTCACCGTCACGGTTATTCCGCCGAGATTCCTCAGCGAAGCCGTGAGCAGCCCGTCTTCGATGGAGAAGCTGACGAACTGGTCATCCAACTGCCCGATCATATTCCTGACGGCTTCGCAGCAGTCCGCGATTCTCTTCTCCGAGCCGGAGAATGCCTTGCGGGCTTTCTCGAAAGCATCGCATTTCTCGCGGAGGGCGCGGTACTGCCCGGAGGTGCCCTTTCCGTCGCGTTCCAGCTCTTCGAATTCCATGGACAGCAGGGTCTGTCGCGCCATCAGTGCGACGGCCTTGCCATCGTACTTGCGGGCGTACTCCTCCATATACTCTTTCGTGCGGAAGTCGTCGCCCGGCTTGCGGGCGCGGGTGAATTCGAGGAGAGCGGCATCGGGATACTTTCCGCCCAGGGTTTCCTTCAGCAGGTCGGCGAATTCTTCGACGGAACCTGCACTCCAGCGATTGCCGAGGACGAGCGACCAGAGAGCGTACTCCCAGTCGTTGGCTATCAGGCCTTTGAGGACGGGAGAGTAAATCTCGTTATTAAGGTAGTGATCCGCCTCGTAGAAGCCGGTATTGTGACCTTTCTCCAGCCTGCTGCGGTTCTTTTTCAGGAACTCCGCCTTGCCGTTCAGATCGTGCCTGGTGTTATAGAAGGTCAGGACAGGCTCGTCGAAGGCTTCGATGTCCTTCTGGAACTGCCTGTAAAGACTGTCCCTGAGTTTCCAGTTGCGGGAGGAGGAGACATCGACGAACTCCTCGCCGGCGCGGTAGAAATCCCATGGTAGCCGCTCTTTCAGGGCGGCGCTCTGGATATCCTTCAGGATGTCCAGTTGTTTCTGGGGCCTGTCGGCCCTGCGTGCGGCCTCGTAGTCCTTCCACAGCCTCTCGACGGGGGTGTCCGGCGCGAGGGAGTCGTTCGCGGTATTGTTTCCCATTGTGATGAATCCGGTTAGTGTGATGACCGCCAGCGACAGCAGTCCTATTATCCTTTTCATTGTGTGTCGGTTTTATTCGGCGCTGCCGTCCTGAAGGGCGGCAACAGCTTCCGATACTACAAAAGTGCTGCCACCGATATAAATCAAGGTATTATCCGCCGATCCACTGCGGGCGAGATCGAGTGCGAGGGCAAGGCCGTCGGCGACGGAGCCGCCGAAAAGGACTTCGCCGGGAAGGTTCGCGCGTAACCGCTCAAAGAGGATTTCAGCCTTCATCGAACGCGGAGTGTCCGGGGCGACGGCGATCCAGACTGCCTTGCGCGGCATCAACGGAATGATGCCGTCCAGGTCCTTGTCGGCCATTACGCCGTAAACCACGACCAGGCGGTCGTAGCGGCCCTGTGCGAGATATTCCTCCAACTGAGCGAAGTTGCGTGCAAGGGCAGGGGGGTTGTGCCCGATGTCGCATAGCATATCCGGCTTGCGCCGGAGCATCTCCCAACGACCGTGGAAATCCATCCGGCGCGCCGTGTGCGCGATGGCCTGCATGACCTCCTCGTCCGGATCGACTCCCATTACCCCCAGCACCGTCAGCACCGTCCTCAGATTCTCCGCCTGCCATTCTCCCTGCAGATCCATCTCGGAGATGAAGGATGCGGGCAGGGATGCTGCGGAGCATTTGGTTTGTGAAGAAGATGAGGATGCAGGCAGGGATGCTGCGGAGCTTTTAGCGGACGCTGAAGAATCAGCGGAGCAGCAGCCCTGCCCTGCGTCCGCAAAATACAACGGACATTCGACCGCTTCGGCGCGCGCCTCAAAGACCGGTGCAGTTTCGTCGTCGCGCGTGCCGACGACGGCCGGCACCCCGGACTTGAAGATCCCGGCCTTCTCGCCGGCGATCGCCGCCCGTGTATCGCCCAGCATCGCACAATGGTCCAGACCGATGCTGGTGATGACACAAACCTCGGGGACGATTATGTTGGTGCTGTCCAGACGGCCTCCCAGACCGACTTCGATCACGGCAAGGTCGACTTTCTCGTCGGCGAACCAGCGGAATGCCATCCCTGTCGTAATCTCGAAGAACGACAGGTCAAGCCTGTCGAAAGTATCCTCCCAGCGGCAAATGAAGTCCCATACCTCTTCCCGGCCTATCATCCTTGCAGGTCCGTCCGAGCCAGTGTCGATGATGCGCATCCTCTCCCGGAAATCCAGGATGTGGGGCGAAGTATACAGACCTACTTTCAAACCTGTCGCAGCCAGGGCAGAAGCCAGCATGTTGGCTACCGACCCCTTGCCGTTGGTCCCCGCCACGTGGACGGTCCTGAACTCCCTGTTTGGATGCCCGAGCAGGGCCCCGAAGGCTTCCATGTGCTCCAGTCCTGGCTTGTAGGCATCTCCGAATCCGGTCTTCTGCACGGATGGGAAACGCACGAACAATTCTTCGAGTTTGTGCTGATATTGTGCTTCGTTCATGTCGATTTCTTGGAACTGAATTCAAATTTAGCTATTTTTACAACATGATTGCGCATCCCATGAACGAAAAGACGTCAGCGCTTTATTCCGAATACGTCATAGACGGCGTCCCGCAGGAGCTAACGCCCGCGCAGATCCTCGACGCCTGTCTGGCGGAGGGTTCGGTGCGTACCGGTGTGGCGGACAGCTTCGAGCCCGTGGTCGACGAGACCGTCGACCCTGCCCCGAAGCCGTGCGCCACGGACCCTTCCAGGATAGGGGAGTACATCAAGCTCGTCAGGGGCATCCGTACATGGGCTTTCCCGTTTGCTTTTCCTGAGACATACACCAAGTGCCGCATAGCCTGTGCGCTGATCGATGCGATCTGGCGTCGCGGGCATTTCCGCCTTGGCGACCTGGCTCTGCGTCTCGACTGGACCTGGTCCCCGCAGCGCATCGGAGACATGTCGGCGTTCTACGCCTCGGTCTCCTCAGCGGCGGACTATATCGATTCTCTGGGTCTCAAGATTTCAGGCTATTCCTATACGGAAGTCGAATCCGGCTGCGACATTTCGGCAGTGCCGTCACTCGCGTCCATCCGTCCGGAGGACGGCGAAACGCTCGCCGGAGAGCCCGAGTTCTTCGCCGAACTGCCTTTCCGCACCGGCCATCCCCAGCTCAAGGCCCAGAATTTCCACCCCTCGAAGTTCCTCCCGGACCCGACCAGCTGGCTGATCTACGTCCCTTTCGAGGACTGCGAGTACCGCCTCGGGGCGTCCCTGCTGGCGCAGGCGCTCGGCTCTTCGGGGGCGATGGCCCCCCAGATCGTCGACCCCGACTATTTCATTGATTGCTACGAGGTCGTTCGCGAACTCGTTGAGGACGGAGTGGTCCTTTCGGGCGTCACTGTGGGCCGGGGAGGCCTCATCAGTGCATTGAAACGCATGACCGGGCCCAAGATCGGTGCCAGCGTCGAACTTGCCGACCTTGTACGTGCCACGGGAGAGAAGGACATCGTACGCCTGCTGTTCGCAGAGGTCCCGGGCGTGCTGTTCCAGATTGCCGACATAGACTACGACTATGTCGATGCCGAACTACTGCTCCAGGACATCGCATTCTATCCCATGGGGCATCCCGTCCCGGGAAAACCGGGCGTGGATATCATATCCTCCGACAAACCCGGCATCCAGACCATCCTCGAGTCGCTCATCCGCAGCCAGAGCTCAGAGGGAGAAGACTGACCACATACTAGATACTATGCCAAGATATGCCAATGTCCCTACGGGGAAAAAGACGCACGGAAAGCCGAAGATCTTCGTGCTGGACACCAATATCATCCTGCACGACTACAAGGCCGTCCGCAAGTTCCAGGACAACAACATCGTCATTCCCATCGCCGTAATCGAGGAGCTCGACAAGTTCAAGAAAGGCAGCGACGCCCTCTCTTTCAACGCGCGCGGCTTCGTCCGCGACATCGACCGACTCACCGAGGGCAAGATGTTCGGAAAGGACGGTGTCCCTCTCGGGAAAGGACTGGGAAAGATCAAGATAGAGCCCAACCATCCTTTCTCGGATGAGTTCAAGGATTTCTTCAGCGACGACATCCCTGACCATCGCATCCTTGCCACCGCCATGTGGGTGCGCGACAACAATCCTGACACTTTCGTCGCCCTCGTCACCAAGGATATCAACCTCCGCATGAAGGCCAAGGCCGCCGGAATGGAGGTTCAGGACTACCTTACAGACAAGGTCGAGGAGGCCAAGGTGGAAGGCGCCACAAAGGAAGTCCAGTCGATGGAACTCGATCCCTCCGTCCTTCAGGCGATCGCATACGGGAACGAGAATTCCGTCCCCTGGGAGGCGGTTACGGACACTGAACCCAGGGCGAACCAGCTTTTCAAGTTTACCTGGAAGGGCTCCGACAAGGACGTGGTTTGCGCCCGCTATGACGTGACGCGCGAACGCATCGTCCTGGTCAAGACCAGGGAAGCCTACGGCATACGTCCGCGCAACGACGAGCAGAAATTCGCGCTCGACGCTTGCCTCAATCCCAAGATCCAGCTGGTCTCGCTGACAGGCGGAGCCGGCACAGGCAAGACCTTGCTTGCCCTTGCTTCCGCCCTTGAACTGGAACGCGATTACGACCAGATCATCCTCTCCCGCCCTACCGTGATCCTAGGCAACCAGGACATCGGCTATCTCCCCGGCGACCAGAAGATGAAGATGAGCCCGTACCTCCAGCCGCTGATGGACAACCTCAACGTCATCAAGGCCCAGTTCCGCGCTTCTTCCAAGGAAGCCCTGAAGATAGAGGGGCTTTTGAAGGATGAGAAGCTCGTCATCTCGCCGCTGGCATACATCAGGGGCCGCAGCCTCGGAAAGGCCTTCTTCATTATCGACGAGGCCCAGAACCTGACTCCCCACGAGATCAAGACCATCATCACCCGTGCGGGCGAGGGGACCAAGATGGTTTTCACCGGTGACATATTCCAGATCGACCAGCCTTACCTCGACCAGTGGTCCAACGGTTTGACACACCTTGGCGAGAAGATGATGGGGCAGAGACTTTTCGAGCACGTGTTCCTGCGCAAGGGCGAGCGCAGCGAACTTTCGGAGATAGCAGCCAAGCTGTTATAATCGACGATTTATTTTTAATTTAGGCCGGAAAGTTGTAAATTCGCGGTCTGACAATAAGATAAATACTAATTATTAATAAAGACGACGTTATGTTTGAAAGCAAGAAAAGAGTCTATCGCTTCGGCGGCAAGCAGGCCGAGGGCGATGGTACCATGCGCGAGCTCCTTGGTGGAAAGGGAGCCAACCTGGCCGAGATGAGCAGGCTCGGAATGCCTGTTCCCGCCGGATTCACTATCACGACCGAATGCTGCGCCGAGTATTATGCCCTCGGCGGAGGATATACTGAAGAACTCAAGATGGATGTGGGCGCAGCCCTTATCGCCACGGAGAAGATCATGGGCAAGAAATTCGGCGACCCCGAGAATCCTCTTCTCGTCAGCTGCCGTTCCGGAGCCCGCAGCTCCATGCCCGGTATGATGGACACCATCCTCAACATCGGCCTGTGCTCCGTCACCATCCCCGGCATGATCAAGAAGACCGGCAACCCGCGCTTCGTATATGACTCTTACCGTCGTCTCATCATGATGTACTCCGACGTCGTCATGGAGAAGGCTGAGGGCATCGAGCCCGAGGACGGCCAGAGCATCCGCCAGCAGCTCGACCGCATGATGGCCGACCTGAAGGAAGCGAAGGGCTACAAGTCCGACACCGAGATCACTGCCGATGAGCTCAAGGAGCTCTGCGAGCAGTTCAAGCTCAAGGTCAAGGAAGTCCTCGGAGTCGAGTTCCCCGACACCGCCAAGGACCAGCTCTGGGGTTCCATCGGTGGAGTGTTCAAATCCTGGAACGGCAAGCGCGCCATCGCCTATAGGCGTATCGAGCGCATTCCGGACGACTGGGGCACCACCGTCAACGTCCAGTCCATGGTGTTCGGCAACATGGGTGACAACTCCGCCACCGGCGTCGCTTTCTCCCGCAATCCCGCCACCGGTGACAACAAGTTCTATGGCGAGTGGCTCATCAACGCCCAGGGCGAGGACGTCGTCGCCGGCATCCGCACCCCCAACCCTCTGAACGAGGCCACCAAGAACGACCACAACCGCAACCTCAAGTCTCTCGAGACCGCAATGCCCGAGGTCTACAAGGAGCTCGACGAGATCCGTCTCAAGCTCGAGAACCACTTCCACGACATGCAGGACATCGAGTTCACCATCCAGGAAGGCAAGCTCTGGATGCTGCAGTGCCGTATCGGCAAGCGCACCGGCCTTGCTGCCCTGCAGATGGCCATGGATATGCTCGGCGAGGGTATGATTGACGAGAAGACCGCCATCATGCGCGTCGCTCCAGCCCAGCTCGACGAGATCCTTCACCCCATCCTTAACCCCGCTTCCGAGAAGATTGCGAGCAAGCTCGCACAGGGCCTTCCCGCTTCTCCGGGCGGAGCGGTCGGCACCATCGTCTTCACCTCCGAGGCTGCGATGGCAGTCGCCAAGAATGGCGGCAAGTGCATCCTCATCCGTGAGGAGACCTCTCCCGAGGACATCGAGGGTATGCGCGCTGCGGCCGGCATCCTCACCACACGCGGCGGCATGACTTCCCACGCGGCCCTCGTCGCCCGCGGCTGGGGCAAGTGCTGCATCGTCGGATGCGAGGCTATGAAGATCAATCTCGACAAGAAGACCGTCACCTTCGGCGAAGGCGGCAAGACCTTCAAGGAGGGCGAGTGGATCTCGCTCAACGGCACCAAGGGCCTCGTCTACGGTGAGAAGATCGAAACCATGGACGCTTCCGAGAACCCTCTGTTCATCAACTTCATGGCCATCGTCGACAAGTACCGCAAACTCGGTATCCGCACCAACGCCGATACTCCCGAGGACGCCGCAAAGGCCCTCTCGTTCGGCGCCGAGGGCATCGGCCTCTTCCGTATCGAGCATATGTTCTACGGCAAGAATTCCGAGACCCCGCTTGCCAAGCTTCGCAAGATGATCATGTGCGACACCGACAAGGAACGCAAGGCTGCCCTCTCCGAGCTCGAGCCTTTCATCAAGGCCGCAGTCAAGAGCACCATGCGCATCATGGACGGCAAGCCCGTCGTCTTCCGTCTGCTTGACCCGCCTCTCCACGAGTTCGTCCCCAAGTCTGACGACAAGAAGGCCGAACTGGCCGCCGAACTCGGCGTTTCCGTACAGGAGATCGAGAAGCGCGGCGAGAGCCTGCACGAGATCAACCCGATGATGGGTCTGCGCGGCGTACGTCTGCACGTCACCTATCCTTTCATCGCCGAGACCCAGTACAGGGCCATCTTCACCGCCACTGCCGAACTCATCAAGGAAGGCCTCAACCCTATGCCGGAGATCATGATTCCCGTCACCGTTTCCGCCCGCGAGCTGAGTTTCCAGAAAGCCATCTGCGACCGTGTCAAGGCCGAGGTCGAGGGCCAGTGCATGGTGGCCATCTACTACAAGTTCGGTACTATGATCGAGATTCCCCGCGCTGCCCTTACCGCAGACAGGATGGCACGTGCCGCCGAATTCTTCTCATTCGGTACCAACGACCTAACCCAGATGACCTTCGGCTTCTCGCGTGACGACGTCGGCACCTTCATGGGCGACTACCTCGGCAACAAGATCATCGACGACGATCCGTTCCAGACCATCGACACCAAGGCCGTCGGCCGTCTTGTCGAGTTCGGTATCCAGGGCGGACGTTCCCGCAGGCCCGACCTCAAGTGCGGCATCTGCGGCGAGCACGGTGGAGACCCCGCTTCGATCGAGTTCTTCAACAAGATCGGTGTCGACTACGTCAGCTGTTCTCCTTTCCGCGTGCCCATCGCCCGCCTCGCTGCGGCCCAGGCAGTGATCAAGCAGAACGCATAACATAGACTTAATCTTAATTGATTGTAGGAAAGGGGCTTGTCGATTGGCAAGCCCCTTTCTTACAATAATGGTCCGAGATTGCAAAATGCAACTGGGTTGCATAAAAGATGTCGTATCTTTGGCGATGTTAGGGAAAGACTTATGACTCGCAAGGAAACCACCGTCGCAATCATCGTGCTGATCATCATCGGCACCAGCATGCATTTCGTGCATCACGTGCCGTTCTTCAACCATTTCCTGGGATATGTTTTCCCGGTGATCGAAAGCGTGATGGCCCACATGAAAATGATATTCTACCCGATGCTGCTGCTCAGCCTCTACCTGGTGATAAGCCGGCGGGACATCCGAGAGGTTGGCGCCCCCATTCTGGGCAGCCTTGCGGTAATGCCCCTGGTCATCATAGCGTTCTTCGCATATTGGATCTTTGTACGCCACGAACTGATGGCCGTCGATATGGTAATCTACATCTCGGCGGTAACGGGTGCCATACACCTGGCAAAGCGGTGGGAGAATACCCGCTTCGTCAGAGACCGGTGGCCGCTATGGATAATCGTTGCGGTCATGGTCATAGTGATCACCGGCTATCTGACTTACAATCCGCCGGACTGGATCATTTTCGCCGATCTGGGATAGGTTATGTGGACTATCTGAAGGAGAAGCTTCCGACGTAGTTGATCGGCTCGCGGTTCTTGGACTGGACGAGCAGATAGGAGTTGCCGTCCACGTAGATCTGTAAGGTGTAGACGTGCGTGTCCTCGTCGGTCTTGATCAGCATCCGTACGGTATATGAACCGTCATCTCCTGTGAAGACTGCCGTGTCCTCGATGTCTGCCTCGAAGGTGAGGCCGTGGCCTCCTCCGTACGGGAGGTCCCAGGCACGCCCGAAGTAAGGCAGGTTCGACACTATATGCCCGTCTTTGACCTTGATGGAAAAACCGTTCACGTGTCTGCTGGAGCCCCTCAGGGGCATCATCCTTTCTATGTCTATCTTGAAGTCCCCGGAATTGATGCCGTCGAGTACCATCTGGGTTTCGCGCTCGATGCGCGCCTCGCGCTCGGCGCGGCTTTCCGTCAAGATGCTGCAGCCCTGGAGGAGCAGTAAGCCGATTATGAGTGATATGAATGTGGCTCTTTTCATAGCGATGGGTTTTTAATTCTTTGCAAATATTTACCGTCTGCCGGAATGGCAAAAGAAGTGCCAGAGTACGACGCCGACTGCCACGCTGACATTGAGGGAGTGTTTGGTGCCCAACTGCGGAATCTCCAGGGTGATGTCGGAGGCGTCGACAACGTCCTGGCGGACGCCCTCCACTTCGTTGCCGAAGACGAGGGCGTAGCGGCCGCCGGGCTCCGGCCGGAAGCTGTCGAGCATGACCGAGTGGACGGTCTGCTCGACTGCGACGACGGTATAGCCTGCGGCCTTGAGGGCCGCCACTGCTTCCAGCGTGTCGCCGGCGTGCTCCCAGGGGACGCTGTCCTCGGCGCCGAGGGCGGACTTGTGAATCTCGGCGGACGGGGGCACGGCGCAGATGCCGCAGAGCCAGACCTTGTCGGCCTTGAAGGCGTCAGCCGTGCGGAAGGCGGAGCCGACGTTGTGCGCACTCCGTATGTTGTCCAGCACGACCACCAGCCCGGACTCGGGGAGCGAACGGTACTCCTCAGCGCTGATGCGGCCGAGTTCTATGTTCAATAATTTTCTGTCCTTCATGTATACAAAGGTAGTAAAAAAGGATATTTATCATTATCTTTGATGCCCGAAACATGTATTGGTTTATATGAAACAGGATCTTCAAGTTTTCGACCTGATCCGCAAGGAAAGGGACAGACAGGCCTCGGGACTCGAGCTCATCGCTTCCGAGAATTATGTGAGCAATTATGTGATGGAAGCCATGGGTTCCATCTGCACAAATAAATACGCTGAAGGATACCCCGGCAAGCGTTATTACGGCGGCTGCCAGGTCGTCGACCAGATCGAGCAACTCGCCATCGACAGGATCTGCAAGATCTACGACGCCGAGTATGCCAACGTCCAGCCGCATTCCGGCGCCCAGGCAAACATGGCCGTCATCATGGCCTGCCTCAAGCCCGGCGATACCTTCATGGGCCTCGACCTGTCCCAGGGAGGACACCTCACCCACGGTTCCCCTGTCAATGCTTCCGGCATCCTCTACAATGCCGTTGCATACGGCCTTAATCCCGATACCGGCAGGATCGACTACGACGCCATGGAAGCCCTCGCGCTCGAGCACAAGCCCAAGCTCATCATCGGCGGCGCCTCCGCCTACTCCCGCGAGTGGGACTACGAGCGCATGCGCGCCATCGCCGACAAGGTCGGCGCCCTCCTCTGGATCGACATGGCCCATACCGCCGGCCTCATCGCCGCCGGTCTGCTGAAGAATCCCGTCAAGTACGCCCATATCGTCACGTCCACCACGCATAAGACCCTCCGCGGTCCCCGTGGTGGCATCATCCTCATCGGCAAGGACTTCGACAATCCCTGGGGCCTCACTACCCCTAAGGGCGTGGTCAAGAAGATGAGCCAGATCATCGACTCCAGCGTATTCCCCGGCATCCAGGGCGGTCCGCTTGAGCACGTCATCGCCGCCAAGGCAGTCGCTTTCTACGAGGCCATGCAGCCTGAGTACGTGACCTACCAGAAGCAGGTGATCGCCAATGCCCAGGCCATGTGCAAGGCTTTCCTCGACAGGGGATACCACGTAGTTTCCGACGGCACGGACAATCACCTGATGCTCATCGACCTCCGAACCAAGTTCCCCGAGGTGTCAGGCCGCGTTGCCGAGAAGGAGCTCGAGAAGGCTGACATCACCCTCAATAAGAACATGGTCCCTTATGACACGCGCAACGCCTTCCAGACCTCGGGATTCCGCATCGGTACCCCTGCCGTCACTTCCCGCGGTTTCGTCGAGAAGGACATGGAAGACATCGTCGAACTGATCGACATGGTCCTGTCATCCTGTGCGGCTCACATCGACGCCATTACCCTCAAGAAGGGCGACGTGCCCACCGAGGAGCAGAACGCCTCGCTCTACGAGCACAGGGCGCTCATCGAGAAGGTCGCTTCCAAGGTCCACCAGATGACTGCCGGCTATCCTTTGAACAAGTATTAGTGACATTTTGTCAGTCCAGGTCGGCTGGCACATCCTTTGATTTTATTATAGGCGTCCCCGGTTTTCCGGGGGCGCTTTTTTGCAATATCGACTAAAAAAACAAATATCATGATCAAACCATTGGCAGACAGAGTGGTCATAGAGCCTCAGGAGGCCCAGACCAAGACTGCGTCGGGACTTTTCATTCCCGACACGGCGAAAGAGAAACCCCAGCAGGGAACCATCGTGGCAGCAGGCCCCGGAAAGAAGGATGAACCCATGGAAGTGAAAGTGGGCGACGTCGTCCTTTACGGCAAGTATGCGGGCACCGAGGTGACCGTAGACGACAAGAAGTATCTCATCGTCAAACAGTCAGACATTCTGGCAATCATCTAATCTACAGGAGGAATCATTATGGCAAAAGAAATAAAGTTCGATGTGGATGTCCGCTCCAAGATGAAGGAAGGAGCCGACTCTCTCGCAAATGCAGTCAAGGTGACTCTCGGCCCCAAGGGCCGCAACGTCGTCATCGACAAGAAATTCGGTGCACCCCAGGTGACCAAGGACGGCGTGACCGTCGCCAAGGAGGTCGAACTGGAGGACCGTTTCGCCAACATGGGTGCCCAGATGGTCAAGGAAGTCGCTTCCAAGACCAACGAGCAGGCCGGTGACGGTACCACCACTGCCACCGTCCTGGCACAGGCCATCATCAATGTCGGTCTCAAGAACGTTACCGCCGGCGCCAATCCCATGGACCTCAAGCGCGGCATCGACAAGGCCGTCGCTGCCGTAGTCGGCAACCTCAAGGCTCAGAGCCAGGAAGTTGGTGACGACTATTCCAAGATCGAGCAGGTCGGAACCGTCTCCGCCAACAACGACGGCTACATCGGCAAGCTTATCGCCGACGCCATGTCCAAGGTCAAGAAAGACGGTGTCATCACCGTCGAGGAGGCCAAGGGCACCGAGACCGAGGTGAAGGTCGTGGAGGGCATGCAGTTCGACCGCGGCTATATTTCCCCTTACTTCATGACCAACGGCGACAAGATGGAAGCCGTTCTCGACGATGCCTACATCCTCCTTACCGACAAGAAGATCGGCAATATGGAGGACCTGATGCCGGTGCTAGAGCCGGTGGCACGTGAGGGCAGGAGCCTGCTGATCATCGCCGAGGATGTCGAGGGCCAGGCCCTTACCACCCTCGTGGTGAACCGCCTGCGCGGAACGCTTAAGGTGGCTGCCGTCAAGGCGCCCGGTTTCGGCGACCGCCGCAAGGAGATGCTTCAGGACATCGCCGTGCTGACAGGTGCGACCGTAGTCTCCGAGGAGCGCGGCTTCACCCTCCAGAACGCCACCGTCCAGATGCTCGGCCGTGCCGAGAAGGTTACCATCACCAAGGAGAACACCACCATCGTAGGCGGTGCCGGCGACTCTGCCGCCATCACCGAGAGGGCTGAACTGATCCGCAAGCAGATAGCCACCACCACCTCCGACTATGACAAGGAGAAGCTTCTTGAGCGTCTCGGCAAACTCGCCGGCGGAGTGGCCGTCCTCTATGTCGGTGCCACCACCGAGGTGGAGATGAAAGAGAAGAAGGACCGCGTCGAGGATGCGCTCAACGCCACCCGCGCAGCCGTCGAGGAGGGCTATCTGCCCGGAGGCGGCGTCGCTTACATCCGTGCCGCATCTGCGCTTAACGGCCTTAAGGGCGACAACGAGGACGAGACCACCGGTATCCATATCGTGGCCAAGGCCATCGAGGAGCCGCTCCGCCAGATTGCAGAGAATGC
This sequence comes from Bacteroidales bacterium, assembly GCA_017519865.1. Lineage (GTDB taxonomy): Bacteria > Bacteroidota > Bacteroidia > Bacteroidales > UBA932 > Cryptobacteroides. Next base: position 61,630 of record JAFWRQ010000031.1, read on the forward strand.
CGGCGTCGACGGCAGCGTCATAATCCAGAAGGTCAAGGAGGGCAAGGGCGATTTCGGCTACAACGCCCGTACCGACGAGTATGTCAACCTCTATGAGGCAGGAGTCATCGATCCGACCAAGGTCGCCCGCGTCGCCCTCGAGAACGCGGCATCCGTCGCCGGTATGTTCTTGACGACCGAGTGCGGTATCGTCGACATCCCCGAAAAGGAGCCAGCTGCACCTGCCATGCCCGCAGGCGGGATGATGTAATCAAGTCCCTTAATCGTTACAGAATCCCGCTCGAGTACTCTCAAGCGGGATTTTTTCAACATTTTTAAAATTTTTTATAAAAATAATTTGCAAGTTAGATTTTAATTCCTACCTTTGCAGCCGCTTTTACGGAAGCGACATGAAAAGTTCATTGAAAAGACTGAAGGAAGTACAAGCAAGTACCGAGAAAAATTAGAGAATCGAGAGCGTTGATTTCTTTGAATTAAGCGTCAGGACAGACTAGAGTTATAAATATTTTATACAAAGAAGAGTTTGATCCTGGCTCGGGATGAACGCTAGCGGCAGGCTTAACACATGCAAGTCGCGGGGCAGCGCGGGTAGCAATACCTGGCGGCGACCGGCGGAAGGGTGCGTAACGCGTGAGCAACATGCCCGTATCAGGGGGATAACCGATGGAAACGTCGCCTAATACCCCATAACAACAGAGGCTGCATGGTCTTTGTTTGAAAGTTACGGCGGATACGGATTGGCTCGCGTGACATTAGCTAGTTGGCGGGGTAACGGCCCACCAAGGCGACGATGTCTAGGGGTTCTGAGAGGAAGGTCCCCCACACTGGAACTTGTCTTTCCGTCCTTTCATTTTGTGCCCAAGGCCAAAATGAAAGTAACAGAAGCGCGTGAAAAGGGAAAGAAACGAGGCGTCACAAGCGTGATACGAATCGTGTCATCCA
>JAFWRQ010000032.1 GCA_017519865.1 Bacteroidales bacterium
GACGGAGGCACCGGCGACTGGTTCGACCAGCCTGCCACCGTGGGCATCATCTACATGATCAAGCTCGGCCACATGGTCGACGACAAGATGCACGCCAGAAGCATCGGTCCCTACTCCCTCATCACCCAGCAGCCGCTCGGAGGTAAGGCACAGTTCGGAGGCCAGCGCTTCGGTGAGATGGAGGTCTGGGCCCTCGAGGCATTCGGCGCAGCCAATGCCCTCCAGGAGATCCTCACCGTCAAGTCCGACGACGTCACCGGACGTTCGAAGACCTACGAGGCCATCGTCAAGGGAGACCCGATGCCGACTCCCGGCATCCCCGAATCCCTCAACGTATTGCTCCACGAGCTCAGGGGTCTCGGACTCAAGGTCACCTTGGATTAATCACAGACAATTTGAACGACAAGATTATGCCTACTTTCAACAATAAGGAAAACAAGGTCAAGAGCAATTTCCAGCGGATCAGCATCTCCCTTGCCTCACCCGAGGACATCACCGAGAGGTCGAGGGGCGAAGTCTTGAAGCCGGAAACCGTCAACTACCGGACCTACAAGCCCGAGCGCGACGGTCTCTTCTGCGAGAAGATCTTCGGTCCTACCAAGGACTATGAGTGCTACTGCGGAAAATACAAGCGCATCCGCTACCGTGGAATCGTCTGCGACAGGTGCAAGGTCGAGGTTACCGAGAAGAAAGTCCGCAGGGAAAGGATGGGTCATATCACCCTGACCGTCCCCGTGGCCCACATCTGGTATTTCAAGTCGGCTCCCAACAAGATTTCCGCCCTGCTCGGAATGCCCGCCAAGAAGCTCGAGTCCGTCATCTACTACGAGAAGTACATCGTCGTGAAGCCCGGCAACACCGAGGTTCCGAAGATGGAACTCCTCTCCGAGGACGAGTATCTCGACATCCTTGCCAGGATCCCCGGCAACGAGAACCTTCCTGACGACGATCCGGAGAAGTTCGTCGCCAAGATGGGTGCCGAAGGCATCTACGACCTCCTCAAGGAGATCGACGTGGACGCCCTCGGAAAGGATCTCCGCCAGAAGATGCTGGTAGAGACCTCCCAGCAGCGCAGGACCGAGCAGCTCAAGAGGCTCGCAGTGGTCAAGTGGTTCCAGGAGTCCAAGGACGTCAACCGTCCCGAGTGGATGATCATGAAGGTCATCCCGGTCATCCCGCCGGACCTCAGGCCTCTCGTCCCGCTCGATGGCGGACGTTTCGCGACATCCGACCTCAACGACCTCTACAGAAGGGTCATCATCCGTAACAACCGTCTCAAGAAACTCATCGAGATCAAGGCTCCGGAAGTGATCCTCCGCAACGAGAAGCGCATGCTCCAGGAAGCCGTCGACTCCCTCTTCGACAACTCGAAGAAGTCCTCGGCCGTCAAGAGCGAGTCCAACAGGGCCCTCAAGTCCCTGTCCGACAGCCTCAAGGGCAAGCAGGGACGCTTCCGTCAGAACCTCCTCGGAAAGCGCGTCGACTACTCCGCCCGTTCGGTCATCGTCGTCGGCCCCGAGCTCAACATGCACGAGTGCGGTCTCCCGAAATACATGGCAGCCGAGCTTTACAAGCCGTTCATCATCAGGAAACTGATCGAGCGCGGCATCGTAAAGACCGTCAAGTCCGCAAAGAAGATCGTCGACCGCAAGGATCCCGTCATCTGGGACATCCTCGAGAATGTCATGAAGGGCCATCCGGTGCTCCTCAACCGTGCACCTACCCTCCACAGGCTCGGTATCCAGGCTTTCCAGCCCAGGATGATCGAAGGCAAGGCCATCCAGCTGCACCCTCTCGCCTGTACGGCTTTCAACGCCGACTTCGACGGTGACCAGATGGCTGTCCACCTCCCGCTCGGCAACGCCGCCATCATGGAGGCCCAGCTGCTGATGCTCGGTTCGCAGAACATCCTCAACCCTGCCAACGGCGCCCCTATCACCGTTCCTTCGCAGGATATGGTCCTCGGTCTGTACTACATCACCAAGGAGAAACCCGGCGCCAAGGGTACCGGCATGAAGTTCTACGGCCCCGAAGAGGTCATCATCGCCTACAATGAGAAGGTCATCGAAATGCACGCCCTCGTGGAGGTCCGCCTCCCCGTCGACAAGCAGGACGAGTCCAAGGGCACCCAGATGGTGAAGACCACCGCCGGACGCATCATCGTGAACCAGTATGTTCCCGATGAGGTTCCCTACGTCAACAAGGTCCTCGGAAAGAAGGCCCTCAGGTCCATCATCACCGAAGTCATCAAGAACACCGGCGTGACACGTACCGCCAAGTTCCTCGACGACATCAAGAACCTCGGTTACGACCAGGCCTTCCGTGCCGGCATCTCCTTCAACCTCGGAGACGTCATCATCCCTGCCGAGAAGCTCGACCTCATCGACTCCGGCTACAAGCAGGTGGAGGACATCAAGAACAACTATGCCATGGGTTTCATCACCAACAACGAACGTTACAACAAGGTGATCGACCTTTGGACTTCCATCGACAACAAGCTCACCGGCATCGTGGAGAAGCAGATCTCCGCGGACCAGCAGGGCTTCAACCCCGTGTATATGATGCTGGATTCCGGAGCCCGCGGTTCCACCCAGCAGATCAAGCAGCTCTGCGGTATGCGAGGCCTTATGGCCAAGCCGCAGAAGTCCGGCGGCGCCGGCAACGAGATCATCGAGAACCCTATCATCTCCAACCTCAAGGAGGGTATGACGGTGCTCGAGTACTTCATCTCCACGCACGGTGCCCGTAAGGGTCTGGCCGACACCGCCCTCAAGACCGCTGATGCAGGTTACCTGACCAGGCGTCTCGTCGACGTATCGCACGACGTGATCATCACGGAAGAGGACTGCGGAACGCTCCGCGGCCTCATCGCCACCGCCATCAAGAGCAAGGACGAGATCGTCGAGTCCCTCGGCGAGCGAATCCTCGGCCGCACCACCGTCCACGACATCTTCAACCCTCTCACCGGCGAGCTCATCCTTGCCGCAGGGTCGGAGATCAAGGAGAAGGAAGCCGACCTCATCAACTCCCTGCCCATCGAGCAGGTCGAGATCCGCTCGGTCCTCACCTGCGAGTCCCGCAAGGGTGTCTGCGCCAAGTGCTACGGCCGCAACCTTGCCACCACCCGCATGGTCGAGAAGGGCGAAGTGGTCGGCGTCATCGCCGCTCAGTCCATCGGTGAGCCGGGTACCCAGCTGACCCTCCGTACCTTCCACGCGGGAGGTGTCGCAGGAGGTGAGGCAGCCGACAACGCCATCGACTCCAAGTACGACGGTAAGCTCGAGTACTCCGAGCTCAGGACCATCCAGCGCGTCACCGATACGGGCGAGGTCCAGGATGTGGTCGTCAGCCGCACCACCGAGCTCCGCATCCTCGATGAGAATACCGGCATCACCTATTCCCAGTACGACATCGCCTACGGTTCCATCCTCTACAAGAAGGACGGCGAGACCGTCAAGAAGGGCGACCGCATCTGCGAGTGGGATGCCTACAACGCCATCAACATCGTCGAGCACGCAGGTAAGGTCCACTTCGAGAACATGATCGAAGGCGTCACTTACCGCGAGGAGATCGCCGACGAGTTCTCGGTCAACCGCGACAAGGTCATCATCGAGTCCCGCGACAAGACCAAGAACCCCGCGATCAATATCCTCGACGAGAAGGGCGTGAGCATCAAGCAGTTCAACCTCCCTGTCGGAGCACACGTAATGTGCGAGGACGGCGGTATGGTCAACGTGGGCGACATCCTCATCAAGATCCCCCGCGCCATCGGCAAGTCTTCGGATATCACCGGAGGTCTCCCGCGCGTCACCGAGCTCTTCGAGGCCCGCAATCCTTCGAACCCTGCCATCATCGCCGAGATCAACGGCGAGATCATCATGGGCAAGGTCAAGAGGGGTAACCGCGAGATCGTCGTCAAGAACCGCACCGGTGCCGAGAAGCACTACCTCGTGCCTCTGACCAAGCAGATCCTCGTCCAGGAGAACGACTATGTCAGGGCCGGTACCCGCCTCTCCGACGGCGGCATCTCCCCTACCGACATCCTCAATGTCCTCGGTCCCGTCAAGGCTCAGGAGTACATCGTGAATGAGGTACAGGCAGTCTACCGTCTCCAGGGTGTGAAGATCAATGACAAGCACTTCGAGATCATCGTACGCCAGATGATGCGCAAGGTCGAGATCATGAATCCGGGCGACACCGAGTTCCTCAACGAGGAACTTGTCGACAAGTGGACCTTCATGGATGCGAACGACGCCATCTACGGCAAGTTCTATGTCATGGACCCCGGCGACTCCCAGAAGTACGAGCAGGGCGACATCATCGGTGCGCGCGAAATGCGCAACGAGAACGCGTCGCTTGAGCGTCACGGCCAGAAGATGATGGCCGTCCGCGAGGCCAGGCCCGCTACCGCGCGCCTCGTCCTCCAGGGCATCACCCGCGCCGCCCTCCGCACCAACAGCTTCATTTCCGCGGCCTCCTTCCAGGAGACCACCAAGGTGCTCAGCGAGGCTGCCATCCGCGCCCGTGTCGACCACCTCGAGGGCCTCAAAGAGAATGTCATCTGCGGTCACCTCATCCCGGCAGGTACGGGTCTGGCCGACTACCAGGACATCATCGTGGGCCGCAAGGACGAAGTCGCCCAGGACCTGAACGAACTCTAGCAGTTCCATTATACTGAAAAGTCCCGCGCCAGTTATGACGCGGGACTTTTTTTATAGATGAGAATTGATTATCTTAGTACGTTTTTATTATCGATATGAGAGACGTCAGACTTTACAATACCCTTTCGCACCGCAAGGAGCTGTTCGTTCCGGTCAATCCCGGTCATGTAGGCATGTATGTTTGCGGCCCCACCGTTTACGGGGACGCACACCTTGGCCACGCCCGCCCGGGTGTCACCTACGACGTGATTCAGAAGTTATTCAGGCACCTTGGTTACAAGGTGCGCTATGTGCGCAACATCACGGATGTAGGTCATCTGGAGCACGATGCCGACGAGGGCGAGGACAAGATCGCCAAGAAGGCCCGTCTCGAGGAGCTCGAGCCGATGGAGGTGGTGCAGACCTATACACTGCGCTACCACGAGGCCATGCGCCTGCTCAACGTGGCTCCGCCCTCGATCGAGCCGCGCGCCTCGGGACACATCGTCGAGCAGATCGAGGCTGTCAAGAAAATCCTCGACGCGGGCTACGCATACATCAGCAACGGTTCCGTCTATTTCGACGTTCAGAAATACAACGAAGACCACCGCTACGGCATCCTCTCCGGACGTTCGCTCGACGCGACCCTCGAGGGCACGCGCGAACTGGACGGACAGAGCGACAAGCACGCCCCCTATGACTTCGCGCTTTGGAAGAAGGCCGAACCGCAGCATATCATGAAATGGCCCTCCCCCTGGGGAGAAGGATTCCCCGGCTGGCACCTTGAGTGCTCGGTCATGGGAGAGAAATACCTGGGCAGGGAGTTCGACATCCACGGCGGCGGGATGGACCTGATGTTCCCGCACCACGAGTGCGAGATCGCTCAGAATGTGGCCTCCAGGGGCACGCAGGGCGTGCATTACTGGGTGCACAACAATATGATCACCATCAACGGACAGAAGATGGGCAAGTCCCTGGGCAACTTCATCACGCTGCCGGAGCTGTTCGCGGGCAATCACCCGAAACTCGAGCAGGCCTATGGCCCCATGACCGTCCGGTTCTTCATCCTCCAGGCCCATTACCGCGGGACGCTGGACTTCTCGAACGAGGCCCTTCAGGCCTCCGAGAAGGGCCTGAAGCGCATCCTGCAGGGGGCTAAGGACCTCTACGCCATGGCCGGGCGGCAGATGCCGCGCTACGCCTACGGCGAGTATACGCAGGGCGTTGCGCCGGACACCTGCCCGGCCACCAACCCCGAGGTCAAGGCCATCTTCGAGGGGGTGTACGACTCGCTCTGCGACGACCTCAACACTCCTATGACGCTCTCCAACATCTTCGACGCCGTCCGCATCATCAACACTGCCAAGGACAAGAAACTGAAGCTCTCAAAGGGGGATATCGAGACCCTGGTGCAGCTCTTCGACGACATCGTCTTCGGCGTGCTGGGCCTTCAGGACGAGGAGGAGAGTGGCAAGGCAATGAAGACCATCTCGGGCCTGATGGACATGGTGCTGGAGTCCAGGGCCGCGGCCAAGGCCGCCAAGGACTGGACGACGAGCGACCATATCCGCGATGCCCTGGCCACACTGGGCATCAAGGTCAAGGACACTCAGGACGGGGCGGAATGGACTCTTGAATAACTGCTGTCGTATGAAATTCGTCAGTTGGAACGTCAACGGCCTCCGGGCCGTAGCAGGCAAGGGCTTCGCGGACATCTTCGCGGAACTGGATGCTGACTTCGTCTGCCTGCAGGAGACCAAGCTCCAGGAGGGCCAGCTCGACCTGGAGTTCCTGGGATATACTTCCTACTGGAACTATGCCGACAAGAAAGGGTACTCCGGGACCGCCGTCTACACACGGCAGGTACCACTTGCGGTGACTTATGGCATAGGGGTGGACGAGCACGACCACGAGGGGCGCGTCATCACGCTGGAGATGGAGGACTTCTACCTCGTCTGCGTCTACGTCCCCAACTCCCAGGACGGACTTAAACGTCTGGACTACAGGATGAAATGGGAGGATGACTTCCGTGCCTACGTGTCCGGTCTGGCCGCCCGCAAGGGGGTGGTCATCTGCGGCGACATGAATGTCGCCCACGAGGAGATAGACCTGAAGAATCCCGCCACCAACCATTTCAACGCCGGCTTCTCCGACGAAGAGCGCGCCAAGATGACCGAACTCCTCTCAGCAGGCTTCGTGGACAGCTGGCGCCTGCAGCACCCGGATGAGGAAAAATACTCGTGGTGGTCGTACCGCATGCGCGCCCGCGAGAGGAACGTCGGGTGGCGTATCGACTATTTCATTGTCTCGGAATCACTGCGCGGCCGCATCGTATCTACCGATATCCTGAACGATATCTTCGGCTCGGACCATTGCCCGGTGGAGCTTATTCTCGGTGCCTGAAAGCCCAGCCTGTATAGGAGATCAGACCACAGAGAATAGTGGTCACGGCCTGCGACTCATGGGAGAGCGTGGCGAAGATTATACCCGTCTCGAAAGGAATGCCATAAATGGCCTGGAGGGCCGTGGCGACCAGATAATGGAAAGCGCCGAATCCTCCGGGTACAGGAACTATGCCTGCGAAGCAGCCCACCAGCATTATGAACAGCGCATCTACGGCATTAAGGCCGAGATCAGTTGGTAAAGCCTTGATGATGAACCAACTCATCAGAAGGAACATCGTCCAAAGGAGAACCGTAAGGATCAGGAACCATCCCTTGCCCTTCATCTTGAGGAAGGATACGAAACCCTGCCCGAAGCCGCGGAAAAACCCGGAGAGCCTGGAAAGGAAAGAACCCTTCGACTTGGGCGCCACCCCGGCGCGGCGGCGGATGAACGCGTAGATCAGCCAGGCGACCAGGAACGCTATGGCGATGACGGCTGCAATGAGCCAGCCGGGAGCTATGCCGAGGCGTGATGCGGCAGGCTGAAGCCTGGCGATAGTGGGATCGAGCATCTTCTCGATGAAGAAACTGCCGTACTGCGCGCCGCGGAAGAAAAGCAGCACCACGGTAAGTACCAGGAGCATAAGGATGTCCCAGGTACGTTCCAGCACGACCGTGCCGAGGGCCTTGTCAAACGTCAGGCGACGGCTCTGGACATAGCTGCAGCGGACGAAATCCCCGAAGTAAGGGATGACGAAATTGAACAGGCGGCCGATGGTGAAGCCGTCATAACAGTCTATCACCTTGTTCTTCGAGTCGATGGGGAGGATGATCAGGCGCCAGCGAAGGGCGCGGAATACGAACGAGAACACGCCCGCCGTCATGGCCAGGAGGACGTACCCCCAGCGCGAACCGCGGATGACTTTCCAGAACTCCTGCCAGTCCACTCCCCTGAAGCAGAACCACAGCAGAACAGCCGCCAGCAGCGTCCAGAAAACGTATCTCAATATTTTGAAGGTCTTCTCGTTCATACCTCGCAAATATAGATATTTTTGACTAACTTTGCGTGATTAGGAAAACTAAATCTGTACGGATATGAAATCCATCCTCGGCATAGGCAACGCCCTGACGGACATCCTGGCCGTCCTGCCCGACGACTCGTTCCTGAAGACTTTCCATCTCCCGATGGGAAGCATGCAGCACGTCGACAGGGAGACGGGTGACAAGATCTGGAACAGCCTCAAGACGCTCGACATCCACTATGTCGCAGGCGGATCGGCAGCCAACACCATCGCCTGTACGGCCGTCTTCGGCATGGATTCCGGATTCATCGGCAAGATAGGCGACGACGAGCTCGGCCTGCTGTTCAAGAGCGACCAGGAGCAGTACGGCGTCAAGACCCGCCTCTTCAAGAGCCCCAACCCTTCCGGCCGTTCGATGGTTTTCGTAAGCGGCGGCAATGCCGAGCGCACCTTCGCCGTATATCTCGGCGCCGCGCTCGACTTCGTGCCCGAGGACCTCAAGCCCGAGTATTTCCAGGGCTATGACTATTTCCACATCGAAGGCTACCTCGTCCAGAACCAGGCCCTCATCCGCAAGGCGGTGGAGATGGCCCACGACGCCGGCTGCATAATCTCGCTGGACATGGCCTCATACAACGTCGTGGAGTCCAACGAAGCCTTCCTGCACGACATCGTGGAGAAGTATGTCGACATCGTTTTCGCCAATGAATCCGAGTCCAAGGCCTTCACCAAGCTTGCCGAGCCGCACGATGCCCTCCTGGAGATATCCAAGCACTGCAAGATCGCCGTCGTCAAGGTCGGCAAGGACGGCTCCTGGGTGCGCAGCGGCGACGAAGAGCACTTCATACGCCCCTGGCCCGCCGTTCCCGTCGACGCCACCGGCGCCGGTGACACCTACGCCGCCGGCTTCCTATTTGCCCACTCGCTCGGCATGCCCATCAAGGTGTGCGGCGAGGTCGGTTCCATCATCGCGGCCAAGGTCGTCGAGGTCATCGGCACCAAGATCGACATCCCGCGCTGGAGGGACGCCAAGAAAGAGATCCGCGAACTGATTGCCGCCAACGGCGGCCAAATGGAGACGAATTGACACTATGTTCATCATCGATTTTCTCAGGAACCGGGCGCTGAAAAAGCACCGCAGCCAGGTCCACACGAACATAACGCCCCTCAAGGACATCCATACGGCAGTGTCTTTCATCGACGTCGAGGACACCTCCTTCGACGCCTGCAAGAAGGACATAATGGCCTTCTACCGCGATAACGGCATCAAGGGCGAGATCTTCTACTTCGATTTCCGCAAGATAGGTGACGCAGAGCGTCTCATCACCAGCATCACCAACACCATCCTTAAGAAGGACCTCAACTTCTACGGCAGGCCTGCGAAGGAAAAGCTGGACCAGATGCTCGAACTTAAGCCCGACCTGTTCATATCCCTGATCAACAAGGACGACTATCCCATCCAATACATGGCCACCTGCTGCGAGGCCAAGTTCAAGATCGGCCGCAAGCAGTTGCCGGGCAACGTCTTCGATCTCGTGATCACCGAGCAGAAAACCCCTGACGGAGCCTCCAAGCCCGAGGATGAGATTTTCAAGTCCGTCAAGGAACTCCTTGCCAAAGTCAAATAGCGGATGAGTTTCATCAAAGATATAATTGTTGCCGTCAAAGGCTTTTTCATGGGCGCAGCCAATGTGGTGCCGGGAGTCTCCGGCGGCACCATCGCCCTGATCTCCGGCATATATGAAGAGTTGGTGGGCGCCTTGGACGCCGTAATGAGCCCGGCACCCTGGAAGGCCCTTTTCCAGGGCCGCTTTAAGGATTTCTGGAAAGGCGTTCACGGCCGATTCCTCCTCTGGCTGGCATTAGGCGTGATCCTGAGTATCTTCACCCTCGCCAAACTCATCGAACACGAACTGCTCTATCACCCCATCCTGGTATGGGCCTTTTTCTTCGGCCTCATTCTCGCCTCGGCATTCTATATGTTCCGGGACATCAAAGGATGGAAGGTCCGCGACGTGCTGTTCGCACTTGCCGGCCTGCTGCTGGGGCTCGTCGTATGCACCCTCTCCCCCACCAGCACACCCGATTCCAAATGGTTCATATTCCTCTGCGGCGCCCTCGCCATCTGCACCATGATCCTTCCCGGCATCTCAGGCAGCTTCATTCTGGTGATCCTGGGCAAGTACGACTATATCATGAGCGCGGTGAGCAATATGGACATCCCGGTACTGCTGGTGTTCGCCTTCGGCTGCGCCGTGGGCATACTCGCTTTCGCGAAATTCCTTAACTGGCTCCTGGCACGCTGGGAGCGCCAGACAATGCTCGTGCTGCTGGGCTTCGTCCTGGGCTCGCTCGTCAAGGTCTGGCCGTGGAACGACCTTGACTCCTGCGCCTACGCCCAGATGCTGCGCAGCAACCTTCTCCCAGCCGAACTCCTTGAGTCCGGCAGCAGCGCCGATGCCTACAACGCACTCACCGGCATTGGCGAGACCCTGGACCGACAGGTCCCGGGCGCCATCCTCTGGTGCGTCATCGGCATCGCCGTGATCGTCCTGATCCAGGTTCTGAGCAACAGGCAGAAGAAAGCCTGATCCGAAGCAATTACAGCAGATGGACGCCGACCGTAAGGCCGGCCATCACGATCGACACCATGCTCATCAGTTTGATGAGGATGTTGAGCGAAGGACCGGATGTGTCCTTAAACGGATCTCCGACCGTATCGCCCACGACGGTGGCGTGATGTGCGTCGGAGTTCTTGCCTCCGAGGTGTCCTTCCTCGACATATTTCTTGGCATTGTCCCAGGCTCCGCCGGAATTGGCCATGAATACGGCGAGGACGAAGCCGGCGCCGAGGCCGCCGAAGAGCAGGCCGAGGACGCCCGCGACGCCCAGCACGACTCCGGTCAGGACAGGGACGATGATGGCGATCAGCGAAGGGACGAGCATCTCGTGCTGGGCGGCCTTGGTGGAGATCTCGACGCAGCGGCGGTAGTCCGGAGTGCCCTCCCCCGTCAGGATGCCCTTGATCTCACGGAACTGCCTGCGGACCTCCAGAACCATCTTCGATGCGGCGCGGCCGACAGCGTTCATAGTGAGCCCGCAGAACAGGAACGCCATCATGGCGCCGATGAAAACTCCCGAGAGAAGCGCAGGGTTCATTATGCTGACATTGAACTCGTTAAGCACGTCAAGAATAGAAGCGGAAGCTGCGTCTACGCCGTTTATGAGCGCTCCCGCTGTACGGCCGACGGCAATCTTGATCTCTTCGATGTATGAAGCGAGGAGAGCCAGGGCCGTAAGGGCGGCGGAGCCTATGGCGAAGCCCTTGCCCGTGGCGGCCGTGGTGTTGCCGAGCGCGTCGAGCACGTCGGTGCGCTCGCGCACCTCGGGCTCGAGTTCGGACATCTGGGCATTGCCTCCGGCGTTGTCAGCTATAGGGCCGTAGGCATCGGTAGCAAGCGTAATACCCAGCGTGCTGAGCATGCCCACGGCAGCGATCGCAACGCCATAGAGGCCCTGCGAGAGGTTTGCAGCCGACATCATGTTCTGCACGTCAAAGCCGATGGCGAAAAGGTACGAGAGTACGATGGCGCAGACGATGGCTATCACCGGGATGGCCGTGGAGACCATTCCGAGACCCACGCCGCTGATGATGACCGTGGCAGGGCCGGTGGCAGCCGACTCGGCAAGCTTCTGGGTAGGGCGGTATGAGTGGGATGTGAAATACTCCGTAGCCTTGCCGATGACCACTCCGGCGATGAGGCCTGAAAGGACAGAACAGGCCAGATGCCACCAGAGGTTGTCACCGGTCCCGAAGACCATTGCGAGGATGGCGAAGGAAGCCACGCCGCTGAGGGCGGCGGCGAGGTTGGTGCCGAAACTCATGCTCTTGAGAAGCTGGCTCATGGACGCGCCTTCCTTGGTGCGGACAGTGAATATGGAAACTACCGACAGGACGACACCTACTGCAGCGATGAGCATCGGGGCGAGGATGGCCTTCATCTGCATTTCCGGCCCGGCGAGGAAAAAAGCCGAGGCGCCCAGAGCCATTGTGGAAAGGATGGATCCGCAGTAGGACTCGTAGAGGTCCGCGCCCATGCCGGCGACGTCGCCGACGTTGTCTCCGACATTGTCGGCGATAGTCGCAGGGTTGCGCGGATCGTCCTCCGGCAGGTCGGACTCGACCTTGCCGACGATGTCGGCGCCTACGTCGGCGGCCTTGGTATAGATGCCGCCGCCCACACGTGCGAACAGGGCCTGAGTCGACGCGCCCATACCGAATGTCAGCATAGTGGTAGTGATGACAACAAGTTTCTGAGCCATTGACGCGTCGCGCACGCATGCATTAAGCACTATAAACCATATCGCAATGTCCAGCAGACCCAGGCCGACCACAGTCAGGCCCATCACCGCGCCGGAACGGAACGCTACCTTGAGGCCTGAGTTCAGCGACCTTCGGGCGGCATTGGCAGTACGGCCGGATGCATAGGTTGCGGTCTTCATCCCTATGAAACCCGCAAGGCCCGAGAAGAAACCACCTGTCAGAAAGGCGAACGGGACCCAGGGATTCTGCACCCCGAAGCCGTAGGCCAGGATGGCGAAAAACACGACCAGGATGGCAAATACGATGATCACGACCTTATACTGCTGCCTTAGATAGGCCATCGCCCCCTCACGTACGAACTGGGCGATGCGGCGCATCGTAGGGGTGCCTTCGTCCTCCCCCTTCATCTGACGGTAGAAGATGCAGGCGAAAGCCAGGGCGATCACAGAGGCCGCTGGAACGGCATAGAACAGAGGATTCATAAGATGGATAATTGAAGTCAACAATTCCACTAAAACGTTACAAATATAACAATTCTCAAATAAAACAAGCCATAATCAAAGGGTTTCGGGATAAATTCTTATATTTGCAGTCCGTTCAGCAACAATGCTGAAACGAGGGACGGTTCCGTAGCTCAGCTGGATAGAGCAACAGCCTTCTAAGCTGTGGGTCCGGGGTTCGAATCCCCGCGGAATCACTCCGGACAAAAAGGGGGAGGCTCCATCGAGCCTCCCCCCTTTCCACATTATTACTAAACATTATCACTCTATTCCGTCGGATAGCCCGGGTTCTGGTAGGCGGCACGCTCTTCAGCCGTCATTTCCATTCCGTTGAGCTGGCCCTGTGGAATAGGGAAGAGATACATATATGGCTCGATGGTGCGGGTGTACGTCTTCGGCGTATGGTCTCCCCAAGTGGAACCGCTGATGGTATATGAACCGGCACGCTGTGCCCAGGTCTGGGTGCGTGCGAGGTCGAACCAGCGGAATCCTTCACCGTAGAATTCGCGCATGCGCTCATCGAGAATGTAATCGAGGGTTATGGTGGCCGGAGTGTCTGCCTCAAGGTCTGCGCTGAAGTCAGCCACATAGGCGGCACGCTCGCTCTGCTTGTATGTCCACTTGCCGGCACGCTTGCGGAGCACCAGGATATTGTTCCTCGCCTTGGTGTTGTCGCCGAGCTTGAATGCGGCTTCGGCGGCAGTCAGGTAAAAGTCGGAGAACTTGAGTATCGCATACGGACGGGTGCTTCCTGCATTCGGGGAACCGAGTTCGGAGTCGATCTTGTAATCGGTGCGGTAGCAGCCAAGTTTCCAGAGGGCCGGATAGACGATGCGGCTGAAGCCGTTCAGGTCGAAGACGTAGTCGGCACGGCCGGGTACGGTACCTGCTCCTACATTGGCTCCGTCGGCATTGCTCTGCTTGTTCGGATAGGTGATGTCGTCAAGGACCTCCGGGATGAAGGAGATCACGCGGCCTCCCTTGGGAATCTCCAGTCCGTTGGCACCGACAACGCTCTCGGCCTTGATGCCGGCCTTTTCCCAGTTGCCGTAGTAGGCAGTGGAGAAAGTACCTTCGAAACGGGAATCCTTGGTGATATCCTGACTGGTGAAGACCTTGATGGCCTCGTGGGTCGGAGCCATACGGGTCCAGGGACGTCCGATCTCCTGGCAGGCCTCGCGCTGTATACAGCCGACGCCGTTGATATTCACGGTACCGTGGTTCCAGTTGATCATCCAGCCGGAGAAATTGTCCGGAGCGCCGCCACCGCCGTAGCCGAGGTCGCCGGCGTTGTACTGCGCGCTCTTCTCGGTGTGGTCGGCATAGAGCATGATCTCCTTGTTGCGGTCGTTTTTGGCCAGATTGACGTCGCGGTAGGTCTCCATAAGTCCGTAGGGGCCGGGATTCGCGATAGCGGTCTCGCAAAGGGCGAGGGACTGCTGGAAATACCAGTTGGCATCGTGGCCGTCAAGGTCCTTGCGGTCGGTGGCAGGATAAGTCGGGATCTGTCCCGGATTCTGGAGCCACCATCCGAAGGTCAGGTATGCCTTGGCGAGCACCAGGCGGGCGACGTTCTTGGTAAGGGTTCCGGTGAGGCGGGCGTTGTCAGGCAGGTCCTTCACTGCATCGTTCAGGTCCGCGAAGATGGCCTGGTAAACCTCGGGGACTGTATTGCGCACGGAAGTGCGCGAAGGCGTGCTGTTGAAAGCAAGTTTTCCGGATCCGAGGTCGAGCGGGACTCCGCCGAAAGTCTGGACGAGCTGGAAATAATAGTAGCCGCGGAAGAACTTGGCCTCGGCGATGAGGGCCGGGGAAAGGCCTACCGCCTCAGCGTTCTCGACGATGCCGCTGGCGGTGTTGATGTAAGGAAATACCGTTCCCCACAAAACATCGCTGCGCGCAGTATCGGCATTGATGGTACCGACGCCCGACCTGTCGGCATCCTTGAAGTTGCCGTCGGCGGACTGGCCGTAGGTGGCTTCATCCGTACCGGTGGTGAGACTGTTGTAATAGTACGCCTGGCCATAGAAATAGCGCAGGGAAGCGTACAGGGAGGTCAGACCGCCTTCCACACCGGCCTCGGTCGTGAAGAAGCCCGGCTCGAAGAAGGTTCTCGGCTGCTCTTCGAGGACCTTGGAGCAGGAGACGGAAAGCGTCATGGCGGCAACGGCCGCGGCGAGGATATATGTCAACTTTTTCATATTCGATTCCGATTAGAAGGTGATATTGACACCGATGAGGTAGTTGCGGGTGTTCGGCGTGTTGGTGCCGATGACTTTCTGGCGATAGAGGTAACCGGCGGAAGCCTGGTTCTCGTTACCGCGGGAGTTAGGTTCCGGATCGAGGCCGGTCTCCCTGTGGAACTGGGAGAAGAAGACGAACGGGTTCTGGGCGGTCGCATAGATGCGGAACCTGTCGACTCCGGCGCGCCTGAGGAAGCCGGTCCTATCGAAGTTGTAGCCCAGGGTGATGGCAGCGACCTTAAGGTATGAGCCATTGAAATAGCCGATTGTGGAGCCGTATTTGGGGTTGTCGCCGCTGATGAGGCCTCCGGCGCGGGGATAGCGGGCGCCGGTGTTGGTCGGAGTCCAATAGTCCAGGTCGATCTGGCCGCGACGGCCGGTCATCATGTTGAGATAGCCGCTCGGGGTGTGGAGGGTGGAGATGAGGATACCGCCGTTCTGGAAGTTGCCTATGACGCTGAGGTCGAGGTTCCTCCACTGGACACGCGTGTTGAAGCCGCCGAGGAAGTTGGGGTCGGCGTTAATCGGGACCTGGTCGTTGCTGTCGATGGCACGGACAGGCTTGCCGTCCTTGTATTCACCGTGATACTTGACCTTGATGTCACCGGGCTGGGCACCCGGCTCGAGGATACTCATGAGGTCTTCCTCTCCGGCCTGCCACAGGCCGTCATACTCATAGTCATAGAGGGAGTTGATGGGCATTCCCACGAACCAGCGGTTGTCGAGGTCCTCGTCCTGTCCGGAAGCAAGGGAGACGAGCTTGTTGCGGTTAGCATAGATATTGATGCCGGCATCCCACCTCCAGTCGTTCCTGTCAAGAAGGGTCGCGTTCAGGGAGAACTCGACACCCTGGTTCTGCGTACTGCCGATATTAGCCATGTAACTGCCCACACCTGCGGTGGACGGGAGATTCATGTTCAGGAGAATGTCATGCGTGCTCTGGCGGTAGAGTTCCAGGGTACCGGTCAGACGGCCGGCGAGGAAGCCGAAATCGATACCGAGGTTCCAGGTATTGGAATACTCCCAGCCAAGTTCGGTATTCGGCAGCGTGGACACGAAATAACCGGTGGCATATGTGTCGGCGAAATTGTACGGGCGGGTACCCAGGGAACCGAGGGTCTGGTAAGGGTTGATGGACTGGTTGGAGGTCTCACCATAACCGAGACGGACCTTGAGTTCGTCCAGCCAGCCGCGGGTTCCGTCCATGAAAGACTCGTTGTGGACGTTCCAACCGGCGGAGACGGCCGGATAGGTGTGCCACTGGTGACCCTTGGCCAGACGCGAGGAGGCATCGGAGCGGACAGCTGCGGACAGCATATAGCGGTCGTCGAAACTGTACATGATACGTCCCATGTAAGAAAGGAGACCTGCCTGCCAGTAATTGGAGGCATTCGGGCTTACGGTAATGTCCTCGGCAAGGGCCTGGCCCAGGTTGTAGTACAGGAACTGCTCGTTTGGTATGTTGCGTGCGGAGAGACCGTTCTGGATGTAGGTGGTCTGCTCGGCGGAGTACATCGCGACGGCATTGAGATGATGCTTTTCTGCGAAAGTACGGTCATAGGTAAGCAGGCTTTCGAGCGTCCAGTTCTTGTTTTCATTCTGTCCTATGCCACCGTTGTTGGGGTTCGCGACGTTGAAGCTGTTCACACCCTTTCCGGTGAAATTACCGCTCTTGTTGGAGCGATAGTTCAGACCGACGGTCTGCTTGAAGGACAGTCCCTCGATCCAGGGAGCGCGGAGTTCGACGTAGCCGGTATTATAGGATCCGAATCCGAAGCTTTCGCTGACCCACTTGTCCGCGACATCCTCGATATTCCTGCGCGTAGGGAGCCAGACGTCGTCCAAAGGCATGCTGGCGCGTACGAGGTTGGAGCCGTCGGCCGCTGTGGGGCTCAGTATCGGGGTAAGCTGGAGGATACCGTACAGGCCGATCTGGTTGCCGTGACTCCTATTGTAATTGGTATTGGTGGAGAATCCGATCTTGAGCCAGTCGCGGAGGGTCTGGTCAAGGCTACCGCTCAGGGAAACGCGGTCGTAGTCCTGGGTCGGGACAACGGCTTCATCCTTATAATAAGAGACACCGAAACGGTAGCTGCCTTTCATGGTACCGCCCACCACGCTGAGTTCGTGGTTACGGGTTATACCTGTCCGGTAGAAGAGGTCCTGCCAATCGGTATCGGTAGCATCGTCCTCATAGCCAAGCTTGTTGGTGAACTTGCCCGCAGCCTTGCGCATCTCGACATAGCGGGGTCCGTCCATCATCGGGTACTTGATGGCCTTCTTGAAACTCACATAATTGTTGAAAGTCACTTTCGGGGCCTGTCCCACAACACCTTTATAAGTGGTGATGAGTATAACGCCGTTGGCACCGCGGGAACCGTAGATGGCGGTCGAGGAAGCATCTTTCAGGATATCCATGCTCTTGATGTCGCCCGTAGCAATGTCCGAGAGGGAACCCATGAAGGGAACACCGTCAAGGACGATGAGCGGATTGTTGTCGGCAGAGAGGGAACGCTCACCACGGATGCGGATCTCCATGCTCGCACCCGGCTTGGAGTTCGTCTGGGTCATCTGGACACCGGCGACACGGCCATTGAGGGAACGGGTGAAATCGCCGCTTGCAAGTTCGCGGAGATTATCACCGCCCAGGGAGGCGATGGAACCCGTGACGTCAGCCTTGCGGGCTGAGCCATAACCGATGACGACGAGCGCGTCCAGAGCCTGGGCGTCGCTGTCAAGGATGACATTGATGGTGGTCCGGCCTTGTACGGAAATACGCTGGGAGGCATAGCCCATGCAGGCCACCTCCAGAGTCGCATCCGCCGGAGCAACTAGTGAATAGGTACCGTCAACATCCGTCACGGCGCCGTTCGTGGTGTTCACGACGAGGACGGATGCTCCGATGACGGGCTCTCCGGTCGCGTCGGTCACTGTACCCTTGACGGTTACGTTCTGGGCAAAGGCAGAGAACGATACCGCGATGGCGAGGCCAAGGGCAAGGAACGTTTTTTTGAGGATAAAATGCATAATTGATTATGAATTGGTTTAACAGAAGTCATTATTATCTCCTGCTACAAATTTACCGGAATCCTTGACGATGCACATATACGGATGTAACAGAGTTTATAGGTTTTATTCCATAAGGGTAAAACAACCTGCATTTTTACAGTTTTGTACCCATTTATCTCTGAAAAAGTGTATTTTTGTTACCAAACACCGAAAATAATGCGAAGAATATACCTTATCACCTTAATCCTTCTCGCAGATTTGTTACCTGTATGTGCACAGACCGCGAGACTCTTCTCTCCCGAAAACGGGCTCGTGAGCTCACAGGTCAACCAGATCCGGCAGGACCGTTCCGGCCTCATGTGGATCTGCTCCGAAGGAGGACTCATACAGTTCGACGGAATGGGATTCGAGCTGTTCCGTCACGACAGGAGCGTTCCCTACTCGATTCCCGGCGACTCCGTCCACGACCTATGCGAAGACATCTACGGAACCAAGTGGGTTGGCACGGCTTCCGGACTCACCGTTTTCGATTCCGACCACAACACCTTTCGGACCTTCGACCTGAAGGACAGCCGGATGCCTGCTTCGGACCAGTATATAAGCCAGCTGCTGGAAGTGCCCGGACGGGTGAACGGAAGCCGGCTCTACGTGTGTACGGGCGGGTACGGCATATATGTCATAGACACCGAATCACTGCAACTCATAGACGAAGCACGCGAAGAGCTTTACAACAGTCTGTCAGTAGAGTACATCAGGGCTATCCTCCTGGACACTTCCCGGCATCTGTGGCTGGCACAGGAGGGTGACACCGGTATTGTCGTTCTGGATGCAGATTCGCTTGAACCGGCTTCCGACATCGGTTGGACTCCAGACCTCGACAGCATCATCCATAAAGTGCGCGTCACCGCCTTCTGCGAGGATCCCTTGACCGGGAACGTCCTCATAGGAACTGCAGCCCACGGAATCCTGATATATGACGCGGGTGCAAGGAAGATCCGCCGGGTCCGGGACAGGTTGGGACAGCGTCTGGTCGTAGCCACCTGCCTGTACAACCCCCTGGATGAGGACGGGAGCATACGCACTTTCCTCATAGGTGATGAAAACGCGGGGCTGTACGCTATGGACACTGCCACGGAGAGCATATTCCCGGCCATGCTTCCAAGCGTCAGACAGGATATCGAGGACAAGAAATGCACCATCCTCGCCACCGACCAGCAGGGCAATCTGTGGATGGGCCTTTACCAGACAGGCGTCATGCTCGTACCCCGGTCGATGTTCGGATTCAGTTATACCCCCTTCAGTGTCAAAGGGAAACCGGGCGAAAACAGCGCTTGCATCCTGTCGGTATATGATGACACCGAATCCGACCGGCTTTGGGTTGCGACAGACGGGGCCGGACTGTTCTGCCGGGAAGGCCGGGCTCCGGTAAAGAACTATAACAGGGACAATTCCGGCCTGACCAACAACGCAGTCATGGCCCTCACCATGGACCGCAGGGGAACGCTCTGGATAGGGACCTACCTGGACGGACTGTTCTATATGGAAAAGGGAGGAACCATCAAACCCTTCCCGGAACAGTCGAAGATAGGGACTGAAAGGATACGCACGCTCGCATACGACCGGGACCGGGACCTCCTGTATGTCGGCACATACGGCGCGGGAATGGCTACTGTCGATCCCGCCCGGAAGACGGTGGACAGAGTGGTGGTCAACGAGGACAACAAATGGGTGAGTTCACTCTTCATAGACCCCCTGAAGCGCCTTTGGATCGGGACCTACAACGGACCCGAGGTATATGACGTGGATTCCGGGTCGCTGAGCCAATACAACATATTGCCCGATGGCACAAGGTTCAGGGTCTATGCGATCTCGGGCGAAGAGGACGGGACGATGTGGTTCGGTACGGGTGACGGCCTTTTCAGAGTAAGCGCCAACGGGCGGGAAACGCAGCAGTTCACCGAACGCGACGGCCTTGCCAACAACCTCGTCCGTGACATCCTCTGCCTCCCGTCCGGAGAGGTATGGATATCCACGGCCAACGGATTGTCACGATACTCCCCCGAAGACGCTTCATTCACGAATTATCACGCCTCAGACGGCCTGCAGGGCAATGAGTTCCGCTCCGGCGCCGCGTTCAAGACAGCGGCCGGGCGGTTGTATTTCGGCGGCCCGAACGGCCTTACGATGTTCAATCCGCTCCTCATGGACAGGACCGTACACCCTGTCCCACAGGTGCGGCTTTCAAAATTGAACGTCCTGGACAGCGAAATCCGCTACGACCCGGAACTCGGGAAGGAAAACCTGATCGACAAGCACATCTCGGAGGCTACACTGATCGACATCCCATACGGAGTCGATATCTTCTCGCTGGAGTTCTCCGTTCCGGAATACACCAACCCCCAACGTATCGTCTACACCTACTCCCTGCTCGATTTCGATTCGGACTGGAAGACGGCCCCGTCCGACCGTCGCTCCGCCACCTATACCAACGTCCCTCCGGGAAAATACCGCTTCGTGGTGCGGGCTTATTTCGAAGGGGCGCCGGAGCAATTCTCCGAATGCGGGATAGATATAAGGATCCACAGGCCCTGGTACTTGAAGACGTGGGCATGGCTGCTGTATGTCTGCCTCGCCGCAGCGGGAGCGATGGCCATTTACCGGGCGGTCCGCCGCCGCCAGATCCGCAAGGAAGAGAAGAAGGAAGCCGAACTCAAGGAACTACGGCTCGGCCTGTTCACGAATCTCACCCACGAGATCAGGACCCCCCTGTCCCTCGTCATGGACCCGCTCCGGACCTTCCGGGAGAACGAGCCGGATCCCGACAGGAAGGACACCTACAACCTCATGTACAGGAACTGCCTGCGTATAAACCGTCTTGTCAACCAGCTCATGGATATCCGCAAGATCGACGCAGGTCAGATGCCGATGCACTTCCGCCAAACCGACATCGTCTACTTCATCAAGGATATAATGCAATCCTTCCTGACCCTGGCGCGGAGCAAACGGGTGAACTTCAGCATCCAGTCCGACAACCCGGAGGAGACACTCTGGATAGACCAGGGCAACTTCGACAAGGTTGTTTACAACATCCTGTCCAACGCTTTCAAGCACACTCCGGACGGAGGCCGCGTACAGATAAAGGTATCACGGCCCACGCCTAACAACGGGATCCTCGCATCCGGCATCGAAGATTTCGTGGAAATCTCGATTTTCAATTCCGGAAGCCGGATCGAAGAAGAATACATCAGCCGAATTTTCGACCGTTTCGTCCAGATAGACCCGTACGACGCCAACTCCGGCTCCGGCGTAGGACTGAACCTCACGAAAATGCTGGTAGACCTTCACCACGGACGCATCAGCGTCGAGAACGAAGACGATGGAGTGGTCTTCCATGTACTGGTCCCGGTCGGGAAGGAACACCTGACCGAGGAGGAACTGTCGGCCACAACACACCATAAAGACCTCTACAACAAGGGAAAGGAGATCCTGATCGACAGCCACGAGGACGAGACCTACGCCTGGGACAGCGGAAACGAAGCCGCCAGAGGCTCCGCATCCAAGAAAAAGAAGATTGTACTCGTGGAGGATGACGAGGAGATGCGGGAGTATCTGAAAGCAGTGCTCAGCACGGTTTACAATGTCACAGCCTGCCGTGACGGCGAAGAAGCCTGGCCAGTAATCACGACAACGCTCCCGGACGCCGTGGTCACGGACCTCGTGATGCCCGGTATCTCCGGAAGCGAACTGTGCCGAAGGATCCGGCAGAATCCGTCCACCAACCACATACCGGTACTGATCGTCACGGGGCAGAGCGACGAGGATGAGGAGCAGAAGGCCGCGGACAGCGGCGCCGACCGCTTCCTCCCCAAACCCGTTTCGGTCCAGCTTATCCTCTCCAGCCTCTCACAGGCCATCCAGGCCCGTGAAACGGTCAAGGGAAAGTACAATCCCGCAATGGACTACGACTATGCCGGAATCCAGATGAAATCAGCCGACGAACAGCTTCTCCGGCACGTCGTAGAGGCAATCCAGGCCAACCTGGACAATGTCGACTTCGACGTCGCCGCGCTCTGCCGGGAGGTCGGCATCAGCCGTGTACACCTGAACCGCAAGCTGAAGGAAACGGGAAATGTCCCGCCAAGCCACCTCATCAAGTCCTACCGGATGAAACAGGCGGCGTTCCTGCTTATCTACAACAAGGTCAACGTGTCGGAAGTCGCCTATCGCGTGGGCTATTCATCCCATTCCTATTTCTCAAGTTCCTTCCGCGAATACTTTGGAATGACTCCAAGGGAATTCGTCGCAAAGTATATGGACCGTCAGGATGACGAAAGCCTGAAAAAGATCTTTGAATGAAACAAATCCTACAAGGATTGGTCCCTTTGTGGACCTCTACATGGGCTTCCTTCAGTATTTTTGCAGTGAAAAAAGACATAGCTATGAAACTTACCCGATTGCTTACCTGCCTTCTGTCCGCAACGTTCACATTGCCCGCAGTCGCCATAGACCACCAGGGCATAACCGTTCCACGCCAGGAAACCGGCCGGTTTCCACTCATCCTAGGTGATACCCCGGCAGCAGTCACAGTAGACTCCGGAGACCTTCCCGGTGTCCTGATAGCCGCAGAGTCGCTTCGCAACGACTTCGCGAGGGTATGCGGGCACAAAGCCCCTTCCGAGGGAGGGAGGACGATCTACGCCGGCACCATCGGCAGTCCGCTCATCAAAAGGCTCGCAGCAGAAGGACGTATCGACATCTCCCCTCTGCAAGGACAATATGAAACCTATATCCTAAAGGTCACCGGAGACGGAATCATCATTGCCGGAGCCGACATGCGCGGAGCCATCTACGGCATCTACGAGATCTCCGAACAGATCGGAGTATCGCCCTGGTACGACTGGGCCGACGTGCCGGTCAAGCCTGCACGCGACCTTTCGATGGCGGCGGGCACATATACGGTTCCCGAGCCCGGAGTCCGCTACCGTGGCATCTTCCTCAACGACGAGGCCCCCTGCCTCACCTCCTGGGTAAAGAATACCTATGGTACGGATTATGGTGACCACCGCTTCTACGCCCGCGTCTTCGAACTTCTCCTGCGTCTCAGGGCCAATTTCATGTGGCCGGCCATGTGGGACTGGGCATTCTATGCCGACGATCCCGAAAACAGCCGCACAGCCTCGGAGATGGGCATAATAATGGGCACGTCCCACCACGAACCTATGGCCAGGAACCATCAGGAGTGGGTCCGGCTGGATGGAAGCGCAGGCCCCTGGGATTACACGACGAACCGCAGGACGCTTGACAGGTTCTTCGCGGAGGGCGTCCGCCGTGCGGCCGGTACGGAAGACCTCATCACCATCGGCATGCGTGGCGACGGAGATGAGGCGCTGGGAAAAGAAGGAGAGGAGGCGAACTACATCAAACTCCTGGAAAGGATAATCGCCAATCAGAGGAGTATCATCCGCCGCGAGACCGGACGGCCTGCGGAGGAGCGGCCGCAAGTATGGGCCCTGTACAAGGAGGTCCAGCAGTATTACGACCTGGGACTCCGCGTTCCGGACGACGTGACGATCCTCCTGAGCGACGACAACTGGGGCGACGTGAGGAAACTCCCTACGGCGGAGGAAAGGAACCGCAAAGGCGGATGGGGGCTCTATTATCACGTCGATTACGTTGGCGCCCCGAGAAACTCCAAATGGCTGAATGTCACCCCCATACAGAACATGTGGGAGCAGTTGCAGCTCACCTGGGACTATGGGGTGGACCGCCTCTGGGTGCTCAATGTCGGAGACCTGAAACCGATGGAATACCCCATCGACCTGTTCCTGGCTATGGCCCGCACGCCGCAGGGATTCGGCCTGGAGGAACTGTCCGCACATCTGAAAGGCTTCTGCGCACAGGCATTCGGAGAGAGTCAGGCAGAAGAAGCGGCCCGTATCCTCAACCTTCTCTGCAAATATAGCGGCCGTACGACGGCGGAGATGATGGACCACAATACCTTCGACCTCCAGTCGGGTGAGTTCCGGCAGGTGTGCGACGACTTCGTCCGCCTGGAAGCCGAGGCACTCCGGCAGTACCTTTCATTGGATCCGGAGTATCGGGACGCATATCAGGAGATCATCCTGTTCCCGACACAGGCGCTGTCCAACCTCTACGAGATGTATTATTCGCAGGCGATGAACCTGTCGCTCGCGCAAAGGAACGACCCTGCGGCCAACGTCTGGGCAGACCGCGTCGAGAGATGTTTCGAGCGGGACGCGAGGCTCATGGAGACCTACAACAAGGAAATCGCCGGAGGTAAATGGGACGGAATGATGACCCAGAAGCACATCGGATATTTCTCATGGAACGACAACTTCCCCGCCGACCGCCTGCCGCGCATCGAACGCATCGAAGCGGATACTCCGGGAGGATTCTCTTTTGCGGCGGACCCGCGGGGATTCACCGCCGTCGAGGCGGAGCATTTCCTGAACAGGACATCACCTGGCGGCACATCGTGGACGGTCATCCCCGATATGGGCAGGACACTCAGCGGCATAGCGCTGATGCCGTACTCCGTCCCTGCGGAAGGAGCGTCACTGACGTACCGTTTCGAACTCCCTGAAGGCATCAGGAAGGTAAACGTGCACGTAATCACCAAATCGACCCTGGCCTTCAACAATACCGGACACCGTTACGAAGTGACGATCGGGGATTCAAGCGTCGTAAAACACTTCAATGAAAAACTTAACGAAGACCCGGCGAACATCTACAGTGCATACTACCCTACCGTCGCCCGCCGCGTCGTGGAGACGGTTTCGGAACTGCCTGCTTCATCCGGGTGGAACGAACTGACCCTGAAGCCATTGGACCCCGGTATCGTATTCGAGAAGATAGTCATCGACTACGGCGGATACACGCCCCGCTTCCTCTTCGGCAGCGAATCCCCCGCTTCGCGGTAAAGGTACGGCCGGACATATTTTAGACGCGTTATCCGTTGTTTTACCTATCTTTGTCATTGGAACCGTTTCAATGACACTATCCCTATGCGACACAGACTATTATCCGCAGCCTTCATTCTACTGGCAGTTTCCTGTACCGACAGAAGTTTTACCGTCTACACAACGACCGAAGACAACCCCTGGGCCGAGGCCTCGTCTTTTGACAAGACACTCCCCGGAAATGAGGCCGATCTGGTCGTCGACCTTTCTGCCACCGGCCAGGAGGTCCAGGGCTTCGGAGTCTGTTTCAGCGAACTCTCGCACCGTGCCCTGTCCAAACTCTCACCGGCCGACTACGACAAGGTCATGACGGACCTGTTCGCGCCGGACGGCGGGATGGGCTTCACCATCTGCCGCATGCCTATTGGCTCGAGCGACTTCGCGCTCAAGTATTATTCCTTCGACGATACTCCCGGCGACCTGGCCATGGAACATTTCTCGGTCGACAACGACAGACAGACACTCATTCCGTTGATTAAGAGCGCCTTGGAAAAGAATCCCGACCTGAAGGTCTGGGGGTCGCCGTGGTGCCCGCCGCAGTGGATGAAGGTCAACGGGCACTACGCCAGCCGGCCGCTCAGGGCCCGCATGGCGGGTCCGATGCCCGGCCGGCGCCGCCTCGAACTCGACAACCTTGTCAGGGACAACGGGCTTGCTGATAATCAGATAATGCACGAGGGAGAGGACTCCTTCATCCAGGATGAGGATTACTTCAAAGCCTACGCACTTTATTTCCAGAAGTACGTCAAGGCTTACCGTCAGGAGGGTATCGACATCTTCATGGTAATGCCTCAGAACGAGTTCAACTCCGACCAGAACTTCCCTTCCTGCACCTGGACCGCACAGGGCATAACCGACTTCCTTCATTATCTCGTACCCGCGATGAAAGAGGAGGGAGTCGATGTATACTTCGGGACGATGGAGCGTCCGAACAGGGCATTGGTCGATACCGTACTTACAGATCCCCTGATAGGTAAGGACATCAAGGGTGTCGCCTTCCAGTGGGCCGGCAAGGATGCACTCCCGCTCATCCACGACAGTTATCCTGAACTCACAATGGTCATGAGCGAGCAGCAATGCTTCTACGGTGCCAACAGCTGGAAGGACTTCATGGATGCCTGGGACCTGCTGAAGCACAACATGGACAACGGCGTCGCCATATACGACTACTGGAACCTTGCCCTGTTCGATGGCGAGGTCAGCACCTGGGGCTGGCAGCAGAACTCACTCATCAGCGTCGACTACCAAACCGGCAGTTACAAGTACAACTACGAGTTCTACGAGATGAAGCACATCAGCCGTTACGTAAGGCCTGGTGCAGTTTACCTCGGCACTTCCGGCTCGATGGAGGATTCAATGGCCTTCCGCAACCCTGACGGCAGCATCGTGGTACTCGCCGCCGAGAAAACCGGTACTCCCCTGGTCCTCACAATAAAAGCCGGGAAGAAGACCGTAAAGGTCAACATCCCGGCCAACAGCGTCAGCACCATCGTCATCTGACAGGAACGATCGTTATCGTACGTTCATAAGCGGTAGGATACGCCTTGTATGCCGGCAGGGTGCTGCGGGAAGTATCACCCACTCCCGTATCCGCATAATCAAGATTCAGCGTTATGTCACCTGACTTGACCAGCTGGTAAGTATAGACAGCCTTGGTGAGGTTGTCCGTCGTGAACGGATACGCATTGAATGCGAAGGGAGCGTCCATGCTGAACTGCAATCCCTTGCCGGAGCCGTCCGTAAACCGCACCCAGCGGCTGTCCATCCGCAGGCCGTAGTCCTGCGGGATAAGATACGGCTCGTACATATCGTCGACCGTGGAATTCCAGATGCCGATACGGTATCCGCTGCGGCGGTCAGGATACGAGGCCTGTGGTCCGCGGCCGTACCACTCCACATTCTGCAGGGAGCCTGCCAGCGAGAGGGTGACTCCGATGCGCGGCAGCCATGCGGGCATATCACCTTCGGGATAAACATTGTGCTTCACGGTAAGGGTGCCGTCAGCATCAACCTTCCACGAGTAGAGATTCTCCATGCCGTTGGACCTGCGTCCGGAGATATAGGCATCCAACTGGATGACCTCGCCCTGCGACCCTCCGCCTAAGAGGACCAGTTCGCGCACATCGACATACACCGATCCACCGGCTTCACGCACGTTGACAGAAACCGGAAGATAGCCGAGGTTGTCAAGGCCGGCGGCATAATAGACTGCGGCAATGACGGAGTTGTGGCCTATCGATCCATATCCCGGCTGCGCATCCGCCATCGCAGAACGGGCGCTGTAGGAGTTCCAGCCGTCGAGTTCGTTTGCCAGAGGAGCACGCCAAAGGTTCAGTTTAAGCGGCTCGGAGAGCATCTGCACGCCATCGACCTCGGCAGAGACGAGGGCTCCTGTCGCAGCGTCGAAGGCGTAGCTGAAGCCGGCTCCCGAGGCCGTGATGCGTCCTCCGGACTGCGTCAGGCTGACAGCGCCGGCAGGCTTTGCCGCCGCCGGTGCGGGAAGGTTCCAGTCCGGGAGTTCGAACTGCTCCCACGCCACTTCGTGTCCGGCGGGAGCCCACAATTCGTCATTACGGAGCATGGAACTGACAGTCAGGCGATACTCCTTGCCGGGCTGGATGGAAGGCTTGGTGAGCGGGACCTTGACTACGGCCGTCCCCTGCGGGGCGATGTCCAGGTCAAGTTCTCCCGACGCAACGGCATCGCCGTCGGCAGTGATGGTCCAGACGGTGCGGTACTTTGAAGCATTTGTGAAGTAATTCCTGTTGCGAATCTCCACAAGGCCGGCGCGGCTGTCCAAAAGACGGTAACGCAAGGGCTGGGTACTCTTCTTCATCTGGTACATCTCCGGCTGGGGGACACGGTCGGGCCAGATGCTTCCATAAGTCCTGGCGCCGATGCCATAAGTGAAGAACGTCCCTTCAAGGGTTTCCTCTTCGAAATCGAGCCAGAGCGCAGCCTCGGCGGGGTCGAAGCCCTCCGAGGGCTTCACCGCCCCGGCGAATACCCCGACGTTGTCGATGACGGCGTCACAGATATACTCATTGGTATCCTGGCCCTTCATCTGCTCGTCGCGTCCGATACAGAGCGAGAGCGGAAGGTTGCGGATGCGGCCTGAAGCATCGCCTGAGGCGACTTCGGTCCCGTCAATATATATTTTCATCGATGCACCGTCATAGACGGCCGTCACATTGTGCCACTTGTTCTCCCAATCAGCGGGAAGCTTGCCTGTGACACTCCTCAACTGGCCGTTGTCAAGGTAGAATTCGATGTCGTCGGCACCACGCTGGCGCAGGCCGAACTGGCGGCTGCCCTTGGTTATGAAATAGCCTCCGCTCTTGTTGAACTGACGCGGATACACGTCCAGCGTAAGCGTCAGGCGGTCGCCCGCTATCTCTACATTGTCGGCGCGGTACACCTGGACCCACTGGTCAACCTTGTTGAAGTCTATCGCATTGCCGGTGGGACCCTTGACCAATTTTGCGCGTCCCATGATATGCGCCGGGGTGCCGAAGGGCGACTTGTCGCGCAGGGCACGCACAGGCTCGGTGAGGCCGGGGCTGACGAAGTCCCAGATGGCGCCGCCGAGCAGCGAAGGATGCTCGTCGATCTCCCTCCAGAAATCGTCGAAGGTACCGCCGCCATTGCCTGCCACGGACACATATTCGTCCATGAATGACGGACGTTTGTCGGAAAGGTCGATGCCGTAATTGAGTTCGTGCTCGAGAGGGCTGGGATAGCGGGGACCCACTATATCTTCAGCAGGGTGCTTGGCAGCATTGCCTCCGTACATCCAGAAGCGGGTGGGGTCATATTTCCTGCCTTCGTTCACGACTTCCGCGATGTTCGGGCCCTCGCCGCTTTCATTGCCTGCGCTCCAGAAAAGTACGCAAGCATGGTTGCGGTCGCGGAGCACCATCTGCCTCACGCGTTCCTGGTACATAGGGATGAAATCGGGGATATACGATACGTACTCCGTGGCATGAGACTCGTCTCCGGTCTCGTCAATGATGTACAGGCCGTACTCATCTGCCAGGTCGAGATATTCGTTCACCGGAGGATAGTGCGAGGTACGTACCGCATTGAAATTGAATTGCTTAAGTATCTCGAAATCCTTCCGTACCGTAGCCTCGTCCATGGCGTGTCCCATCTCCGGATGCTGCATGTGCGAGCACTCGGCGTTGACTTTCAAGGGCTGTCCGTTAAGATAGAATACGCCGTCGATGATTTCGGTCTTCTTGAAGCCGATGCGCTTGACCACTTCGTCCACGATGCGTCCGGATGCGTCCCTGAGCGTCATTTTCAAATCGTACAGGTCCGGAGTTTCGGCCGTCCATTTTTTCGGGGAAGACACGCGGGCACGGAGCGTCACGGTGCGCAGTTCGCCGGCCGCAAGGCTGATTCCGGTCTGCTGCATGTCCGCGACCTTGCGTCCCTCACGGGACACCTCGGCGGACAGGGAAAGCCCGGAAGCAGCGAGGTCATACGCCTTAAGGTCAATGGCAACGCTCAGGTCGGAGTCCGTGAAACTGCGGTCGAAGTCCGTGATGACCTGCCAGTCGCGTATGCGCGCCTGAGGTGCGGCATAGACGGTCACGTCGTCGAAAATGCCGGCCAGGCGCCAATAGTCCTGGTCCTCAAGATAGTATCCGTCACTGTACTTGAGCACCAGTACGGCCACGGTGTTGCGACCCGGCTTGACATACTTGGTAATGTCGTACTCGGAAGGTTCCTGGGCGCCCTCGTTGTATCCGACCTCCTGTCCGTTCACCCAGACGAATGAGGCGGAAGCCACCTTCTCGAACCGGATGAAGACCCTGTCGCCCTTCCACGAGGACGGCATGGTGAAAGCGGTCCTGTACGCTCCCGTAGGATTGACGTCCATCGGGACGTCGGGGATCGCCACGCTGAACGGAGCCGGTGCAGGGGCAGGCCCGGCAGGGCCCCAGCGCTGGGGCATGTACTGGTCCGCGAGCGGAGTGCGGTGGTTGGGGAAAGGTACGGCGACGTTGCGGAACAACGCCTGCCCGAAACCTTCCATCTCCCAGTTGGAGGGGACGTTGATCTCCGCCCATTTCCTGTCGTTGAAGCCGGGGCGGAAGAAACCGTCAGGAATCTCCGAAGGATTCTCTCCGAAATAGAATTTCCACTTTCCGTTAAGGGAAACGTTCTTCGCAGGGATATGGAACGCCCTGCCCTCCTCCTGGTTCAATCCATACACGGAAAGATTCTCCACATAATAAGGGAGGTCCTGCATGAAAGGCTTGTCCTGCGCGGAGAGCGGCAGAGACACCGCGAGAGCCAGCAGCAGGATGAAGGTTTTTCCGTACTTCATCTGTTACAGCGTATTTATGATTGTTCAGTCTGTATTTTCCTAACCCTCCGTGACCTTGATCAGGGCCTTGACCGGAGCGATGGGTTCCAGAAGTTCGCGCCCGGGAAGGTCGGTGATCTCGACCACGAAAACGAAGTCGGTGACCTTGATGCGGTATTCCTTGCCATCGACCACAACGGTACGCTTCTGAAGGTCTTCCGCAATCCCCTTGGCCGTACCGCCCGTGGCGAGGATATCGTCAAAGAACGTTATCTCTATCGTATCGCCTTTCGGGACTCCGGCGGCAATGTCGGAGAGGCGGTAGAACACCTCGTCGTGTCCATACTCTTTCTGGATGTCCACCTGCACGAGGTCGTCGCCGGCATAAGGGAGTTTGCCCTTCTTGCGGATGGGGATCGCGCACTGGATATTGGGACAATCCGTCAGCATAGGGGTGGCGAAAAGGAAGCCTCTGGCCTCCGGAGCCGTTACATTGGGCGAAGCGCAGAGGACACCGAGGTCGCGGGTCATGTTGCGGAAAAGTTCCTTATCCTGCATGAAGGGGATGACATCCACGAAGTTGACTCCCTTGATCGGGAAATCGGGATAGAATTTGATAGCGTCCTTGTAGTTCATGGAAAAAAGCGAAAATGGATTTTACACTGTAAAGATAGCTATTTATTTATCAATATCGGCACGGAAAGGAATAATCGGAAGGCCGTTGGCTCCCTTGAGGTTTCCGACTTCGAAATCCTTGAAGCAGTAGCGTACCTCGACCGGCTCCGGCACTGCCGGAGTCGACAGGACCACAGTCGTCCCTTCACGGAACGACATGCGCACCTCGGCGTGTGCCGGCTGGAAATGCCCGCCGGCACCAGCAAGTTCGAATCCAATGATCTCATCAGAGAGGCCCGTAAAGCCCATCCTGGCATTGTCGAACGCGACCACGAC
The DNA here is from genome assembly GCA_017519865.1 of Bacteroidales bacterium. Lineage (GTDB taxonomy): Bacteria > Bacteroidota > Bacteroidia > Bacteroidales > UBA932 > Cryptobacteroides. Next base: position 31,368 of record JAFWRQ010000032.1, read on the forward strand.
CTTGCCGTCCTCCAGCCTGGCAGACTTGAAACAGGGGTTGAAAGCCGGAAGGGCTTCATAGCCGTAGCCAAGGGCGAGGGCCTGGTAGCAGAGCCTCTCGCCTATCTGGCGCTTCTGCGAAGCATGGACCTGGGTGCGCTCGTGCTCATAGGCGAGGTCGTTGGTCCCTACCAGACCGGCATTCGGGATACGTTTCGACGCCATGAACTGCTGCTCGCGCACGAGCGGGCCATGCTCGTCCTGGAGTCCGTACTGTCCGTCATAATAGTCGTAAGGCTGGAGCTCTACGATCAGGAACGGAATGTCGCCACGGCCTATGTCGCGCCGCCACTCTTCGGCCATGGCCGTCAGGCGGTCGGCATATACGTCGTAGGCGATGCTGATGTTGGACTCGCCCTGGAACCAGAGGATGCCGTTGCAGGTATACTTCGCCGCAGGACGGAACATCGCATTGTACATTATCATGGGCTTGTACATGTCGTTGACCTGCGGGTTTGAGGCGTTCGCAAGGTCGACGTCAGGACAGTCCTTGAGGAGTTCCTCACCCATCCAGGCTTCGATCACGGACCCGCCCCAGCTGGCGTTGATGATGCCCACGGGCACATCAAGCGCCTTCGACAGGCGGGTGGCGAAGAAGTAGCCCACTGCCGAGAACTGCGGGCTCGTGGCGGGGTTGCACACCTGCCACTCCCCTTCTGCGTCGTACTGCGGCTCGGTGGCTCGGGCTTTCTTCACCGTCACATGCCTTACCCCCTTGTACTGTGCAGAAAGTGCTATCTCGCCGAGACTGCCCTCGACGGGAGTGCCCATACCGCCGCCGAGAGTCATCTCCATATTGCTTTGGCCGGAGGCAATCCAGACTTCGCCGATGAGCACGTTCGAGGCCCGGACGGTCTCTCCTCCGCTGGAGGCCCGGACAGTCTGAGGCTCGAATGTGGCACTGGGGGTGCTCAGCATCACCTCCCAATGCCCTTCGGCATCGGCGCGGGTGCTGACCGCGGACTTGAGCCACGAGGCCGAGACGCTCACCGAAGCGCGCGGCGAGGCCGTGCCCCAGATGCGCGCCTGGGTGTTCTGCTGGAGTACCATATTATCCCCTATGAGGGACGAGAAAGCCAGATTTCCGGCCTGGAGGGAAAGGGAAAGCAGCAACGCTGAAACTGCCAGTAAGGGTTTTCTCATACTATTTGATGATGTTCGGAGTTTCCCACTTCTTGGTGGAGGTGCAGGTGACCTGCTGCGTGAGCCTTCCGGCCTTGAAGACGAAGTCGCCTTCCTCGAGTACCCACTTGCCGTCCTCGCCCACGAAGGCAAGGTCGCTGGCAGGGAGCGTGAAGGTGACGGTCTTGGTCTCGCCGGGGGCGAGGGAGACCTTGTCGAAAGCGCGCAGCACGCGGTTGTCGGGCACGAGCGAAGCCACGAGGTCGCTGGAGTACAGCAGGACGGGCTCCTTTCCGGCCACGGCGCCGGTATTCTTCACGTCGACGCTGACAGTCAGTTCGTCAGCGGGAGTGAAGGAAGACTTGTCAACCTTGAGGTTGGAATACTCGAAGGTGGTGTAGCTCAGACCGTAGCCGAAAGGCCACTGGAGCGAGACCTTGGCATCGTAGTCGTATGCTCCGCCCATGGTCTGGACCTCCTCGCTGACCTTGTAGTCGTAGTTGGCCAGGGAGTTGATCTCGCGGGGATAGGTGTAAGGCAGCTTGGCGGAGAAATTGGCATCGCCGGAAATCAGGTTGGCAAGTGCGTCCGCACCGTAGTTGCCGGGGAGCATGATGTGTACGATTGCGGAGGCCAGGGGCTCGATGTCGGCAATCAGGCGCGGACGGCCCTCGTTGAGGATGAGGATGACCGGCTTGCCGGTCCTGGCCAGGGCCTTGACCAGATTGCGCTGGTTTTCGGAAAGAGTGAGGTCGGTGAGGTTGCCCGGTGTCTCGCAGTAGGAGTTCTCGCCTATGCAGGCGACGATGACGTCAGCCCTGCGGGCGGCTGCAACCGCCTTGTCGAAGCCGTCGACGATCTCGTCATAATAATTGCCCTGTTCGTTGTAGCGCACGCCCTGCTCAAGGGTGACGTTGGCTGCTCCGAACTTATTGCAGAAGGCCTCGTAAATGGTATTGTACTGCTCGGTAAGGTCCTCGGCACCGCCCTGCCATGTATAGCTCCAGCCTCCGTCGAGACAGCGCATCTGGTTGGCATTGGGGCCGGTAAGGAGGATGCGTACACCCTTGCGGAGAGGAAGCACACCTTCGTTCTTGAGAAGAATCTCGGACTCCTCCGCGGCGGCCAGGGCCTTGGCGGCGAACTCCGCACTGCCATAAAGCGGATAGTCTGCCGGATCCACGTCAGGATTGTCGAAAAGCCCCAGGCGGAACTTGACACGCAGTATGCGGCGGACGGCATCGTCGATGCGGGACATCTTGACGGCGCCCTCCTCGACCAGTTCCTTCAGCAGGTCGCAGAAGTCGGTGCTGTAAGGATCCATGCTCATGTCGATTCCGGCATTGATGGCAATGCGGATGGCGTCTTTCTTGTCCTTCGCCACTTTCTCGCGCTGATAGAGGTTGTTGATGTCAGCCCAGTCGGTGATGAGCATTCCGTCCCAGTTGAGGTCTTCCTTGAGCCACTTGGTAAGGTACTCGTAACTGGCATGGACGGGCATGCCGTTGATGCTCGCGGAGTTGATCATGAAGGTGAGCGCACCGGCCTCGGCAGCGGCCTTGAACGGGGTGAAATACTTCTCGCGTATCATCTGCGGGGAGAGGTAGGCAGGAGTGCGGTCCTTGCCCGACCACGGGGCGCCATAGGCGAAATAATGCTTGACGGAAGTGGCGACATTGTACTTGCCGATATGGTTCGGGTCATCGCCCTGATAGGCTTTGACCTCCTCGGCCACCATCCTGGCGTTCACAATCGGACTCTCGCCGAAACTCTCGTAGATGCGCGGCCAGCGCGGGTCGCGGCCGAGGTCCACGACGGGATTGAACACCCAGGGGCAGTCTCCGGCACGGCTCTCATAAGCCGTCACCTCAGCCATGTCGCGGACCAGCGACACATTGAAGGATGCACCTATGTTGATGGGCTGGGGGAAAATGGTAGCCCCCTGCGAGTAAGAGGCTCCGTGGTTGTGGTCCAGTCCGTATATGGTCGGTATGCCGAGATGATCCATGGAATGCTTCTGGAATATGCCGATCCACTCCCTCCAATCTTCCGGGGTGGCTGCCCTGCCGGGAACGTTAAGGAACGACCCGACCCTGTAATCGGCTATCATCTGGTCGACCTTCGACTCGTCGAGGACCCAGGCCATGCCTCCGTCCTTCCTGGCATAGCCGCCGAGGACGTCGAGGTTGATCTGGAGCATCTGGCCGACCTTGTCGTCCAGCGTCATCTTCGACAGGATACGGTCGATCTGCTTCTCGATGGCGGGATCCTGCGGGATGGAAGGTGCGTGTGCAGGGGATTTCGTACATGCGACGCCGACGCACAGGACGGCAAGCATAGGAAGAAGGAGTTTATGCGTTCTCATGGATCATGTGGTTTATGAATAGGACAAATATAACAAATATTAACTCAAAATACTTATATTTGTCATTACTGACCATTAATAACCGTCATTATAACTACTATGAGAAAATACTTTACCCTTGTCCTTGCGGCGCTGGTCCTGACCGTCGCCGCACAAGCCGGTAACTATCTCAACTTCCGCAATACCGCCTACATCATGGCCGGCGACGTCAACCGCATCGGCACGGTCGAGAACTGGGAGAAATCCTATGCGGAGTTTTCCAAGAACCTCAAGCTTGACAAAGTCTACATCGAGACTTTCCGCGATATGACATACTCCGACGACAAGGCCCTTGATGCTGCCATCAAGTTCTTCAAGTCCAAGGGCATAGAAGTCTCCGGAGGCATCACGTACAACTGGCGTGGCGGCGTCCGCCAGCGCTGGGAGAGCTTCTGCTACTCCAACCCCGAGCATCTCGCCATCATCAAGGACGTCATCGAGCGCACCGCGAAACTGTTCGACGAGATCGTCCTCGACGACTACTACTTCACCAACTGCAAGGACGACCTCTGCATCGAGGCCAAGGGCGACCTCTCCTGGGGAGAGTTCCGCTCCAACCGGCTCGACGAGGTGGCGCGCGACTACATCGTAGGCCCCGCGCACAGGATCAACCCCGACTGCAAGGTCATTGTCAAATATCCCAACTGGTACGACCACTTCTACGGCCTTGGCTTCGACCTCGCCCGTGGTCCGTGGACCTTCGACGGCGTCTACACCGGCACGGAGACCCGCGACCATACCAGCGAGCAGCATCTCCAGGCCTACGAAAGCTTCGGTATAATGCGCTACTTCGAGAACATACGTCCCGGACACAACTTCGGCGGCTGGGTGGACACCGGCGGCGCCTCTTACCCTGACCTTTTCGCAGAGCAGCTCTGGCTCACCCTGCTGTCCAAAGGACCGGAAATCACACTGTTCAACTATTCCGGCATGACCCGCACGTTCCGCTCCGTGGAGCGCCCGTGGGCCGGTGACAATCCCACCCTCAACCTGGACGACCTGAAGGCCGAGTCGGCCCGCAGGGGCGTCTCCGAGCCCACCTGGGGCCGCGTGGCACAGTATGCATACGACAAGATCGACCCCATCCTCGGCAAGCTCGGCAACCCTAAGGGCATCCCTGCCTACAAGCCGTTCAACGCCGAGGGCGAGGAGTTCCTTCACAACTATATGGGCATGGCGGGAGTACCTGTCGAGATAGTCCCCGAGTTCCCCAAGGACGGCAAGGCCCTGATACTCACCGAGGCTGCTTCCGCCGACCCCGACATCCTCGCCAAGATGAAGGCCTTCCTCAAGAAGGGCGGCGACATCGTCGTCACTTCGGGCTTCTACAAAGCAATGCAGGACAAGGGCATCAAGGGCATCTTCGAGATGGTCGTGACCGACCGCAAGGCCGATATCGAGACCGTGGTCGTCCAGGGAGGCTATGGCCCAGGCAGGTTCAAGACCGACGTCCCCATCAAGATCCCCGTCCTGACATACTTCACCAACGACTCCTGGGAGCTCATCACCACCCTCGATTACGGCAACGGCTGGCCCCTCCTGCATCACAGCGTCTATTCCGAGGGCAACATCTATGTCTGGACCATACCCGACAACTTCAGCCATCTGTACGCCCTCCCCGCCCAGGCTCTCAACCTCATACGCAAAACAGCCTCACCCGGCATGGACGTCTATATGGAAGGCCCCTCGCAGGTCGCGCTTTTCACCTATGACAACGGCACGTTCGTGGCGCATTCCTTCCGGGACACCCCGGTGGAGGTTTCCTTCGCGGTAAAGGGAGGGAAAGTGACTGACCTCGAGAGCGGCAAGGCCCTCGAAGGCTCCAGGCGTCCAGTGAGCCCCGTCAACGGACATCCGCGCACCAATGAGCAGGAACTGGTGGTCAGGACCGTCATTCCGCCCCATTCCTTCCGCGCCTTCAAGATAGACTGATACTATTAAACTCCTAAAACCATGGCATCCGCTCCTTACAGGGAAATAGAAAGCATCGCCGAACTGCCCGCCCCGGACAGTACAGGATTCATTACACGGTACGTATTCCAGTATATCGACTTCAACCTCGTCCCGCAGTATGTCGCGGCCGGGCACAGGTTCAGCGACTGCTGTTTCCTGGGCTGTGAGATTCCGGCCGAGATGGAGGATGAGATAGGCAGCACCTGTATAGTCTTCCCCAGGATGGGAAGGGTCTACAACGCCTTCAAGAGCAAGCTATACACCGGCGAGTCGCTGTACGAAGGCTACGACCCCGAGGACGAGCAGAGTTTCGCGACCTGCTTCGACTCGCGCGTGTATATGAATTATACAGAGCAGGGCAAGCACTGCGACGACATCCGCGAAACCCTCGGCAGGTCCCTCCACGACCATGCCATAGCAGATGCCATGAACGATTTCCTCAGCCGCTTCGACGAGAAGCAGGTGGTGGCGGTGATGGGCGGACACGCCCTGCTCCGGACGGATGACGCATTCAGGAACGTAGCGCTGATCAGCAAGGCGCTTACTGAGAAAGGCAAGATAATGGCCTCAGGCGGAGGACCCGGCGCCATGGAAGCCACGCACCTTGGTGCGTGGATGGCCGGCCGGGACCGCGAGGAGGTCGACGACGCATTGGAGATGCTGGCCGTCGCCCCTTCCTTCCGCGACCCGGGCTGGCTGCGCACCGCCTTTGAAGTACGGAAGAAATATCCCCAGCGCAACTACCGCAGCCTCGGCATCCCCACCTGGTTCTACGGCCACGAACCGGCCACGCCGTTCGCCACGGACATCGCCAAGTTCTTCGTGAACAGCGTCAGGGAGGACACCCTGCTGTCCATCGCCAAGGGAGGCATCATCTATTCCCCAGGCTCGGCCGGTACGTTCCAGGAGATCTTCCAGGATGCGGCGCAGAACCATTACGAGACCTTCGGGCCTTCGAGCCCGATGGTTTTCCTAGGCGTAGACTACTACACCCGGGAGGTGCCCATCTATCCTCTCCTTGAGGACCTGCTCGCCAGAGGCAAATACAAGGGCCTCATCCTCTCCATCACCGATGACAAGGACGAGGCCATTGAACGTATCCTTTCCTACTCTACCCGATAGTATTACTCCTGTCTGAGCTCTCCGATCTGGGAGAGGAGGTCATCGGAAGCGCGGAGGATGTCGCGGCGGTTCTTGAGGCCGAGCAAAAGGCCGACAATGAGTCCGACGCCAGCCCCGCCGACGAGAGGGAGGATATTCTCCCCAATCACGGGATTGTACTTCCAGGCATCCAGAATGAACAGGGCAATCCATACCACCAGGGCGGGAATGCCGAACTTGATCCAGTCGGTATTGATCTTCCTGAACCTGGCGACGTCTTCGGCTGCGCTGACAAGGTTGCCGTCCACACGCGGGATGAACCGCTTGACGTACATGGTCAGGCCCATGGCGGTCAGGAGCAGCAGCCCTGTGACGATAAGGAACCAGACTGAGAATCCTACTTCCTTCAGGAAAGGTATGAGGGCGAGACCGGCGAATCCGGCAATGACGGGCACGCTGGACTTGATCCTGAGACGGTTGATATTGTGCCTGCAAGCATTGCGGAGCAAGCGGTCGTTGACGATTCTCTGGGACTCGAGTTTGTCGCGCAGCTGCTGCATCTGCTGCTGCATTTCGATGAATGTCTTATCTGTAGTTTCCATTTTACTGCATCTTTTTTAGTTGTTCCTTGATCCTGACAAGACGGACTGAGACATTCTTGGGAGTTATGCCCACGATCTGGCCAATCTCCTCATAACTGAGGTTTTCCAGCCACAGAAGGACGATGGCGCGGTCGAATGGGCCCAGTTTACCGATCCGTCCGCGCAGCAGGCCTATCTGCCGGGTGTCCTCGGACGTATCGTCGAAAAGGTCGATATCCATCGACAGCGGCTGGGTCTGGAGGCCGCGCCTCTTGCGGCGGTCGCTGGTGATACAGGTGTTGAGAGAGACCTTCCATATCCAGGAACTCAGCGCGCTGTCTCCCCTGAAGGTTCCGGAACCCCTCCATAGGTTGATGAGTATTTCCTGGAAGAGGTCGGCTACCTCATCCTTGTCGGTCGAGAACATATAGCAGACCGTGTAGATCGTGCTGCGGTATTCCCGTACCATTGTTTCAAACTCTCTTTCTGTCATTGTCTGTCTCGTTTGTTTCTGCACATTAGACGCAGGAATCCCTGGAAAACTACAGAAAACGCGAAAAAAAACACTAAGGCCGCAAGGCTGTCACGGGACAGTTGCCGGCCTTAGCTCCACAAATCATAAATACGCTGCATCACGCAGGGCACTGCAAGTTACAAAAAAATGAGTGGATTAAAAAAACTTTTTCACTTTTCTTAAATAATTATTGTTTTTCAATAAATAATTACTATATTCGCAACAGAAACATCAATTAATACTATAAAGATATGATAGCAGAATGGTGGACATCACTCTCAGTGATCATGAAAGTGCTCTGGGGCATTACCCTGGCGGCTTCGCTGGTCTTTATCATCCAGACCATAATGACATTCATCGGCGCCGATGCGGGCGGTGACTTCGACACCGACGCGGGAGGCGGGATGGACGTGACCCTCGACGATGCCTCATCTGCGATGGGTACCGGGATGAATCTCCTTACCTTCCGCAACCTCATCAACTTCCTCCTCGGTTTCGGATGGACGTTCATCCTCCTGCAGAAGAGCATCTCCTCGACGGGAGTGCTCCTGCTGATATCCGTGCTGGTCGGCCTGGTGCTCGTCGCCATCGTCATGTACATGTTCAAGTGGCTCAGCGGAATGCAGCAGTCGGGCACGATCGACGTGTACAAGGCCGCCGTCGGCTGCCAGGGCAAGGTCTACCTGACCATCCCCGGCGAGCGCGCCGGAGAGGGCAAGGTACAGATAACCATCAATAACGCCGTCCGCGAGTATGCCGCCCTCACAGACTCGGATACCCTCAAGACCGGCACGCCCATCAAGGTGGTCGAGGTCCTCAGCCCCAGCACACTCCTCGTCGAAGAACTTAACTCACTTATTGTCTAACATATTAACAGCCTTATATTATGGGAATTGAACTGATTATCATCATCGTATTCGTCGTCTTCGTGACCTTCGCGGCCATCCTCAGACGATACAAGAGGTGTCCTTCGGACAAGATCCTCGTCATCTACGGTAAGACCGGCAAGAACAAGGAAGGTTCCATTTCCTCTGCCCGGTGCATCCACGGCGGTGCATCCTTCATCTGGCCAGTCTTCCAGGATTGGAAAATGCTCGACCTGACCCCCATCAGCATCGAGTGCAACCTCACCAACGCACTGTCCAAGCAGAACATCCGCGTGGACGTGCCCTGCCGCTTCACCGTCGGTATCTCCACCGAGCCTGAAGTCATGACCAACGCCGCAGAGCGTCTGCTCGGACTGCATCCTTCCGACATCCAGAACATCGCTACCGACATCCTCTTCGGTCAGCTCCGTCTGGTCATCGCCACGATGGACATCGAAGAGATCAACGCCGACCGCGACAAGTTCCTCGCCGCCGTCAGCCAGAACGTCGAGGCAGAACTCCGCAAGATCGGTCTGAAACTCATCAACGTCAACGTCACCGATATCCGTGACGAGTCCGGCTACATCGAGGCCCTTGGTAAGGAAGCCGCCGCAAAGGCCATCAACGACGCCAAGAAGAGCGTCGCCGAGCAGAACCGTTTCGGTGAGATCGGTAAGGCCGAGGCCGACAGGGACAAGGACATCCGTATCGCCGAGACCAACAGGGATACCCGTATCTACACCGCCGAGGCCAACGCCAAGGCAGTCGAGGGTGAGAACAACTCCAAGATAGCCATCGCCAACTCCGACGCAACCCGCCGCGAGAAGCAGGCAGAGGCCGAGCGCTTGGCCGTCGCGGCCGAGAAGGTCCAGGCCGCAAAGGCCCTCGAGGAGGCCTACAAGAGCGAGCGCGACGCTGAAATCGCCCGCGCCGCCCGCGAGAAGGCCACGCAGGAGGCCAACATCGTCGTTGCCGCCCAGATCGAGAAGGAGAAGATGATCATCGAGGCCGAGGCCAAGGCTGAGCAGCTCCGCCGCGAGGCACAAGGCCAGGCCGACGCCATCTTCGCGAAGATGGACGCCCAGGCCCGCGGTGCCCTCGAGATCCTCTCCAAGCAGGCTGCCGGTTTCGGCAAGCTCGTGGAGGCCGCCGGCGGCGACGCCAAGGACGCCATCACGATGCTCATCTCCGACAAACTCCCCGAACTCGTCAAGACCCAGGTCGAAGCCGTCAAGGGCATCAACATCGACAAGGTCACCGTCTGGGACGGCGGCTCCAAGGATGGGGGCAAGACCGCCACTGCCAATTTCATCTCCGGGATGATGCAGTCGGTTCCCCCGCTCGACGAAATATTCAAGATGGCCGGCATGAGCCTGCCCAACTACCTCAAGGGCAAGGAGGAGGCTAAGGCCGACGTGCAAGAGGAGGTTGCTGAATAATGGCTATAATAGTTAACGTGGACGTCATGCTCGCCCGAAGGAAGATGTCTTCCGGCGAACTCGCCGACAAGGTGGGCATATCGGCGGCCAATCTATCCATCCTGAAGACAGGAAAAGCCAAGGCCATACGCTTCAGCACGCTCAACGCGCTGTGCAAGGCCCTGGACTGTCAGCCGGGGGATCTGCTGGAGTACGCTCCGGACCCGCCTGAATCTACTTAGTACCGTACCAGGACTGCATCACATAGAAGGCCTTCTTCCGTTCACCTTTCTCGGAGAGAAGGCCTTTTCTGTTGTAGTCGTCCTGGATGCCGTCGAGCATCCGCTTGGGGCTGCGGAAATCCTTGAGGATCCACGGGGAAACGCCAACAAGGCCTGGCATACGTGAGAGCATATCGATGTTCTTACGGTACAGGTACTCCTGGTTTTCTTCCGTAAAGCGCTGGTCTATAGCCCCGTGGCGGCCGTACACGGCTCCGCCTCCGAACTCGGTGACCATCACCGGTTTCTTGACGGCGAAGGTCCAGGTGACCTCGTCGCATTTCTCGGGAGTACCGTCGTACCAGCCCACATACTGGTTGAAGCTGATCAAGTCGGCTATCTCCACGAGCGGGTCGTTGACCGTCATCATACGGCCTTCGTACTCTATCTTCTCCATGGCCGCGCTGACAAGGCGCGTCGGATCCAGCTCCCGCGCCTTTGCGATTAGTCTGCTGAGGAAAGCCAGGCGACTGTCGCCGAGAGGCGTTTCATTGGCCACCGACCAGATGATCACGTTCGCACGGTTATGGTCACGGGCTATCATATCGACGAGCTGTCTCTCGGCATTGGCGTAAGTGTCGGGATTGTCGAAAGCGATGGTCCAGTAGACCGGGATCTCGGACCAAACCATTATGCCCATCTCCTCGGCGGCGCGGACCATATTCTCGTTGTGGGGATAGTGTGCCAGACGTACGAAATTGCAGTTCATCGCCTTGGCCTCGGAGAGCAGGGCGCGGGCGTGGGCGTCGCTGAAAGCGCGACCGCCCGCCCCGCCCAGCATCTCCTCGTGGATGCTGATGCCCTTGCAGAATATCTCCTCGCCGTTCAGCAGAAGCTTGTCCCCCTTCGTTTCGATGGTCCTGAAGCCGATGCGGTCGGAAACCCGGTCGGTCTCGGAGTAAACGGTCACGTCATAGAGTTTGGGATTGTCGGGGCACCAGAGTTCCGGCCTGGCTGTGATCTCGAAACGCGCAAGGCCTTTGTCATCAGCGGTCGCGGAAGCCGAGACTCCCAATTCGGGAATGGAGAAGGTCACGCGCTGGCGCAGCGCAGGCCCGTCCAGCTGCGCCCAGCCTTCCAGGACCGTCTTCGACCCCTTCTTCAGCTGCAGCGAGTAGTCGCGGATGAAAGTTGCCGGAGTCTCCACCAGATACACGCTGCGCGTGATGCCTCCGTAGTTCCACCAGTCGGAATTGACGGTCGGCACGCCATCCATCCTGCGCGTATTATCCACATTGACCACCAGAGAGTTATGCCCCTCGAGCAAATAGTCCGTCACCTCGAAGTTGAAAGGTGTGAAACCGCCCTCGTGGCGGCCGACCCTATGGCCGTTCAGGCCTGCCACGGTCTCGTAGTTCGCAGCCCCGAAATACAGGAAATACCTTCTGCCGGGCTTGGATATGTTGTAGAACATAGTCCTGTACCAGACCGTGCCCTCGTAGTAGTAGAGCTCCGGGCGCTGGGTGTTCCAGTCTCCCGGCACGGCTATCTCCTTCGCTGCGTCGAAGTCATACTCCACCAGCCTCGTCTGATCGTCATAGAAACTCCTGTCGGCAAAGAATGACTGCCCCTCCGGCAGAGGATTGGCCCGATAGTCCTGATTACCGGTCTTGTAGAGGTCTACTATATACTTCCAGTTCCCGTCCAGGCAGACCGTGCTGCGTCCGGGAATGTTGGTAATCTGTGGATAAGGCTCCTGCGCGAAACCCGTCAGGATGCACAGTGCGGCCATTGCCGATAGGAGAAGCTTCTTCATGATTGTCGTGTGTTTCTGAAAGATAAATATAACAAAAACCACATACATTGACAAGCGCCTGTTACGTTCACTTATTTTATGCAATTGATAACAAGCAAATTGCAAACGCAATTGTGACCTATTTGGTAGAGGTCCATTTGTGGGGGCATTGGTAGGAGCAGGATTGGACTCTATACCGATGAAGCATGACAGTATTTCTTTACTGTCATGCTTCAAATCGTTGCACATCAGAGTAGAATCCAGCGCTTTACAGCAGCAGGGAAAGGTCTTTCTCGTGGATGACCGTGAGGTCATTGGCGGCAATGATCTCGGCAGCCTTGTCGGCATTGTCCGTACGGAAGATCAATACACCCTTGCCGTTAAGGAGGAAGGAGTAGAGATAGGCGATGCTGATGCCTTCGCCCGCGAAGAGTTCGATGGCATCGGCGGCCTTGCCGGGCCTGTCGTCGAGCTCGACTGCGAAGACCTCGCAGAGCGAGACTGCCACGCCGGCTTCCTTGAGGACGTTGTAGGCCTTCTTGGGCTCAGAGCAGATGATACGGCAGATACCATAGTCGGCGGTGTCTGCGATGGTGGATGCGATGAGCTGGATGTTCTCCCGCTTGAGGAGTTTCAGCACTTTCACGAGAGTGCCCGACTTGTTCTCGATGAAGACGGAGAGTTGATGGACTGTCATAGTGTACCTGGATTAGTATTTCTTTCTTAAATCTTTGACCCTCACCGCCTTGCCTTCGCTCTTGGGGAGGGTGTTCTTGGGAACGAGCTTGACCCTGGGGGTGATGAGGATCTCGTCGCGGAGCTGACGGGTAATCTCACGGCTGAGGGACTGGAGCTTGGTGTAGTCATCGATGTAGAGATCCTTCATCTCCACCTCGACGGTCATGGCGTCGTTGTTGTCCAGCGTCTCCAGGGTGATGAGATAGTCGGATGCCAGCTCCTGGAACTGCATCAGGATGGTCTCGATCTGGATGGGGAAGATGTTGACGCCCTTGAGGATGATCATGTCGTCACTGCGGCCCTTCATGCGGTCGAGGCGGATGTGGTGGCGTCCGCACGGGCATTCGCCCGGCAGGATGCGGGTGAGGTCGCGCGTGCGGTAGCGCAGCAGCGGCATAGCCTCGCGCTTGAGGGTGGTGAGCACCAACTCACCCACCTCGCCGTCAGGGACGGGCTCGAGAGTGTCGGGATCGACGATCTCGACGATGTAGTAGTCCTCCCAGATGTGCATTCCGTTCTGTTCAGGGCATTCGAAAGCGACACCGGGGCCGCACATCTCGGACATTCCGAAAGAATTGTATGCCTTTACGCCCAGCATCTCCTCGATACGCTTGCGGGTATCCTCGGAATGGGGCTCGGCCCCGATGACGAGCGTGCGGAGTTTGGTGTCCTTGCGGGGGTCGATACCCCTCTCGACCATAACCTCGTGCAGGCGGGAAGCATACGAAGGGATGGCGTGCACCACGGTCGTACCGAAATCCGTAAAGAACTTCAACTGGCGGAGAGTGTTGCCGGCGGCGGCCGGAACGGTGAGCATGCCGACCTTCTCGGCGCCGTACTGGAAGCCCAGGCCTCCGGTAAACATGCCGTAGCCGGAGGTGTTCTGGAACACGTCCTCTGGCCGGCAGCCGACCATCCAGAGGCAGCGGGCGACAGCATTGGCCCACTCGTCAAGGTCTTTCTGCGTGTGAAGGATGACGGTGGGGTTGCCGGTCGTACCGCTGGAGGAATGCAGGCGCACGCACTTGTCAAGCGGGACCGCAGCCATCCCGAAAGGATAGGTGTCACGCAGGTCCTGCTTTGTGGTGAAAGGTATCTTCCGGAGGTCTTCCAGGCCGCGGATGTCCTCCGGCTTGAGCCCTATGCTGCGGAAACGCTCACGGTAGAACGGCGAATCCATACAATGTCTGACGGTGGCCTGGAGCCGTTCTGACTGCCAGGCTTCAATTTCGGACCTTGACCAGGCCTCTTCCGGATTGAAGAACTTCGAATTTGACATGTTTTATTGGAGTTTTCTGTTATCAATGACAAATTTGCTCTTGCCCTGGCTGCGCTCGATGGTGTTCGGGGCCTTGACCTGTACCCTGACGTTGATGCTGAGCACGCTCCTGAGTTTTTCGGCGATCCTCTTTTCAAGGTCGATGATGGGGGTAAGGGTGTCGAAGCCGGCGTCGAAATACTCCTGACGCACCTCCACCTGGACGGTGAGGGTATCGAGGTTGTTGACGCGGTCGACGATGAGCAGGAAGCGGGGGGCGCACTCTGGCATGCCGAGAATGACGCTCTCCACCTGTGACGGGAAGACGTTAATGCCGCGGATGATGAGCATGTCGTCGCTGCGGCCGACGATGCGTCCCATGCGGACGGAAGTCCTTCCACACTCGCACTCCCCTTCCATCAGGGAACTGAGGTCGCGCGTGCGGTAGCGCAGCAGAGGCATGCCCTCCTTGGTAAGGGTCGTGAATACGAGCTCACCGACCTGTCCGTGGGGAAGTTCTTCCAGGGTGTTGGGGTCGACAATCTCCGGGAAATAGTGGTCCTCGCAGATGTGGGAGCCGTTCTGGCATTCGCATTCGTAGCTGACGCAAGGACCCATGATCTCGCTCAAGCCATAAAGGTTGTAGCCCTTCAGGCCAAGCCTGCGTTCAATCTCCTGACGCATGCTCTCGGTCCAGGGCTCGGCGCCGAATGCTCCAACCTTCAGTTTGATCATATCGGGCGTCACGCCCATTTTCTCCATGGTCTCGGCAAGATAGAGGGCATACGAAGGCGTGCAGGCGATGCCCGTGACGCCAAGGTCGCGGAGCAGGCGGACGTGCTTCTCGGTATTGCCGGTAGAGGTCGGGAGAACGGCGGCACCCATGCGCTCCACTCCATAATGGACTCCGAGACCGCCGGTGAAGAGACCGTAGCCGTAGGCGACGCTGAAGACGTCGTCACGGGTAACCCCGTAGGCAGTAAGGCATCTTGCCATGCACTCGCTCCAGACTGATACATCCTTGCGGGTGTATCCCACAATGGTGGGATTGCCTGTGGTACCGGAAGAGGCATGGAAACGTATGATCTCGCTCATCGGGGCGGCCTGCAGACCGGTGGGATAGTTGTCACGCAGGTCCTGCTTGGTCGTAAAAGGGAGTTTGACGATGTCGTCGATGGAAGTGATGTCGTTCGGGGAAAGGTCCATCTCCTGCATCTTATGACGGTAGAACGGGACGTTGTGGTACACATAGTCCACCACCTTGTGCAGGCGCTTGCCTTGAAGCTCGCGCATCTGCTCACGCGGCATAGTTTCCTTATTGGGGTTCC
Organism: Bacteroidales bacterium; assembly: GCA_017519865.1. GTDB lineage: Bacteria > Bacteroidota > Bacteroidia > Bacteroidales > UBA932 > Cryptobacteroides. The sequence continues at coordinate 46,706 of JAFWRQ010000032.1, forward strand.
AGATCATGTATAAAGTTCGTTTTACTGGTTCAATACTTCAATGCTTCCGCAAGGCCGAGGTCGAAGGCCTGGCGGTTGGCGGCGACGACGGCGTCGCCCTTGCGGGCGAACACGCGGCCTATGGCCGCCCGGAGTTCGTCCGCCCCCACGACGCCGATGGCAGGCGCCGCCATTCCGAGGAGGACCATATTCGCTCCCTTGGGATTGCCGCAGCTGCGGGCTGCCTCTTCGATGTCCAGACTGACGACGTCGGGGAGGGAGGCAAGCTCCGCGAGGAGGGCCTCATGGTCGGGATAGTCAGGAATGTTGACGAAGGGCTTGGAAGACGTGACCACACGTCCTCCGCGGGAAAGATACGGGAGGTAGCGAAGTGCCTCCATAGGCTCCATGGAGATAATCAGGTCGACGGAACCTACGGGGATCAGATCGCTGTATATCACTTCGGTGGAGAGGCGGAGGTTGGACTGGACGTCTCCCCCGCGCTGGCTCATGCCGTGGACTTCCGCCTGCTTGAGGAAGAGGCCTGCAGCAGTGGCGGCCTCGCCGATGACCGTGGCGATGGAGAGGATACCTTGGCCTCCCACGCCTGAAAGTATGATGTCCTTTTTCATTTCTTGTGGCGTCTGAGGGTCTGCATGCATTCGCGGCGCGGGATGATGACCGACACGCCGTCATACTCTATCTCCTCGCGGATGATACGGGTAATCTCCGGCATGTTGGCCGGAAGGGGCACCACCACGCGGACATGCTCGGGTTCGACTCCGAGTCCGAGGCAGATGGCTTCGAATTTATTGGTTCCAGCAGAATCCTGACCACCGGTCATGGCGGTAGTGAGGTTGTCGGAGATGATCACGGTGATACGGGAATGGTCGTTGACGGCATCCAGCAGGCCGGTCATGCCGCTGTGCGTGAAGGTGGAGTCGCCGATGACGGCGACGGCCGGAAAGATGCCGGCGTCGGCAGCGCCCTTGGCCATCGTGATGGATGCGCCCATATCAACGCAACTGGCGAGAGCGCTGAACGGCGGAAGGGCTCCGAGGGTATAGCAGCCGATGTCTCCGAAGACACGGGCGCCGGGATACTCTGCAACGACCTGGTTGAGAGCGGCATAGACATCGCGGTGGCCGCAGCCCGGACATAGCTGGGGAGGGCGCGGCGCGAGGTTTTGCGCACTGCCGAAGGCACGCGAGGAAGGAACGCCCAGCGCCGCCGCGACGTTGTCCGGCGTGAGTTCGCCGGTACGCGGCAGACGGCCGGACAGGCGGCCTTCGACGGGATAGCCGGCGCCGAGCAGGGCCTTGATGCCCTGTTCCACGACCGGCTGTCCGTCCTCGACCACTAGGATGGAGGAGCAGCGTGCCGCAAGGGCCTTGACCTGGGCCTCAGGCAGAGGGTACTGCGAAACCTTCAGAAGCGTAATGTTCTGGGCGTCAGCCTCCTTGACATAGTTGTACCCGATTCCGCACGCGATCACGCCGCGCGCGCCTGTACCTTCCAGGAGATTGTGATGGGTCCCCTCGGAGGCACTGAGGAGAAGGGGCTGCTTGTCGATGAGCTTGAGATACTGCCTGCGGGCGATGGCCGGAAGGAGTATCCACCCGCGGTCGGAAGACGGTTCCAGGGCATTCTGCGAGGAAGGGTCGCCGGTAAGGACGGCCGCGCGCGAATGCGCCAGGCGCGTCACAACCCTGAACAGGACCGGGAGCCCGATCTCTTCCGAGAAGGCGAAAGCCTCGCGGATCATGTCATAGGCTTCCTGCTGGTCTGAAGGTTCGAACACGGGAACCATCGCGAACTGGGCATAGAAACGCGAGTCCTGTTCGTTCTGCGAGGAGTGCATCGAGGGATCGTCGGCCGCCAGGACGACAAGTCCGCCCTTGACCCCCGTCACGGCAGCGTTTACGAAAGCGTCGGCACAGACGTTCATGCCGACGTGCTTCATGCAGACGAGGGCGCGCTTGCCCGCATAGGACATGCCGAGCGCAGCCTCCATCGCAGTCTTTTCATTTGTACACCAGCGGCTCCGGACTTCCGGAGCATAGTTCTGGATGAACTCGGTCACTTCAGTGGAAGGCGTACCGGGATAGGAATAGACACCGGAAAGGCCGGCGTGCAAAGCACCCAACGCCACCGCCTCGTCTCCGAGCAACAATCTTTTCTCTGACATAAATATGCTATTCTATTTCATTTCAAAATCATCGGCATCGTCAAGCACCGGGAACTTCGCCCGGAAAGCCTCCAGGACAGCCATGTCCAGATCGGTGACGAGGACCTGCTCGGCGCCGGGGACGCAGGCGGTCAAGGTCGCCCCGTAGGGGTCGATGGCCGCAGTGCCGCCCGCATACTCGCAGGAGGGATCCTTCCCCACCCGGTTGACGCCCAGTACAAAACACTGGTTCTCAATGGCCCTCGCACGCAGCAGAGTCTCCCACGGATACTGACGTACACTCGGCCAGCTGGCCACGTAGATGGCGGCATCGTAGTCCTTGCGGTTGCGGCTCCAGACGGGGAAACGCAGGTCGTAGCAGACGTTCAGCAAAAAGCGGAAACCACGCCACTCCACCACCACGCGGTCCGTGCCGCGGGTGAAGCGATGATGCTCGCCGCTGTACGTAAAAAGATGGTGCTTGTCATACTTCGCCACGCTGCCGTCCGGCTTGACGAAATAGACACGGTTGAAATAGTCCTCCCCTTCGTGAAGGGCGATGCTGCCGACCATGGCGCAGTCCATGGCATGCGCCTTGGCCATCATCCACTCCAGCGAAGCTGAAGGGGATGTCTCGGCGACACCTTCGGGGCTCGTCGCGAAGCCTGTGGAAAACATCTCCGGCAGCACCACAAGGTCGACCTGCGGCAGTGAACCCAGCAGGCCGTCCAGCCGACTCCGGTTGGATGCCGGATCGGCCCACGCTATATCAAACTGTACAAGGGCTGTTCTCATAATACACTACTTGTCGCTTCCGCAAAAGCTATCATTTGCTAATATAGGCATTTTTACTCTATTTTTAATTTTTTTTAGGAATATTTTCCTACCTTTGGGAAACACAGCGTATTACAGACTATCATATATTATGTTCAGAATCATCAAAAAGGAGATGCTGACACCTACCATTTGCAGGATGGAGGTCGAAGCGCCCAGATTGGCGGCGGCTGCGCAGCCGGGCCAGTTCCTCATCGTCAGGGCAGACGAGAAGGGAGAACGCATTCCGCTGACCATCAGTGACTACGACATCCGCAAGGGTACCGTCACCATAGTTACCCAGCCCATAGGAGCATCCACAGCCGACATAGTGTCTTTCGAGGAGGGAGAGTCTTTCGCCGACGTCGTCGGCCCTCTCGGCAACGCCTCCGAATTCATCGGTATGTCTACCGAAGAGTTGGCTGCAAGCCATTACATATTCATCGCTGGAGGTGTCGGCACCGCGCCCGTCTATCCCCAGGCCAAATGGCTGCACGAGCACGGAGCCAAGGTCGACGTCATCATCGGTGCCAAGACAGCGGGACTGCTGATCTACAAGGAGGAGATGGCTGCCGTCTGCGACAATCTCCACATCTGCACCGACGATGGTTCCGAAGGTTTCCACGGCATGGTCACCGCCCTGCTCGAGAAACTCGTCAACGACGGCAACAAATACACCCAGGCCGTTGCCATCGGCCCTATGATCATGATGAAGTTCACCACGCTCACGGCCAGGAAACTCGGTCTCCCCATCGTAGTCAGCCTCAACACGCTGATGGTGGACGGCACCGGAATGTGCGGCGCCTGCCGCGTCACCGTGGGCGGCAAGACCCGCTTCGCCTGCGTCGAGGGGCCCGAGTTCGACGGCTACGAGGTCGACTTCGACGAAGCGATGCGCCGCCAGGGCCAGTACCGCACCGAAGAGACTGCGGCACGCGAGAACCATGTATGTAGAATCGGTAGAGGAAAATAAGCTATGGCAAACAAGATACCCAGGGTTCCCGTCAGGGAACAGGATCCCAAAGTGAGGGCGACCAACTTCGAGGAGGTCTGCTACGGTTACAATGTCGAAGAGGCGATGCTGGAGGCCACCCGCTGCCTGCATTGCAAGAATCCGCGCTGCGTGGGCGCCTGCCCGGTGGGCATAAAGATTCCCGACTTCATAGAAAAAGTCAAGGACGGTGATTTCGCCGCAGCCGCGGCCGTCATAGCCGAGGACTCCTCGCTGCCCGCCATCTGCGGACGTGTCTGTCCGCAGGAGACCCAGTGCGAGGGCAGTTGCATCCTAGGCGTCAAGGGCGAGAGCGTCGCCATCGGCAAGCTCGAGCGCTTCGTCGCCGACTGGACGCGCGAGCAGGGCAAGGCCCCGTCCGGCCCCGTCGCGGAAAAGAACGGCCACAAGGTGGCCATCATCGGCTCCGGTCCTTCGGGCCTGGCCTGCGCGGCAGACCTTGCCAAGCTCGGTTATGAGGTGACCATCTTCGAGGCCCTTCACAGGCCCGGAGGAGTGCTGGAATACGGCATCCCCGAGTTCCGTCTGCCGAAGGACAAGGTCGTCGCCGCAGAGATCGAGGCTGTCAAGGCCCTTGGCGTCAAGATCGAACTCGACGTCATCATCGGCCGCACCGTCACCATCGACTCGCTGATGGATGACGAAGGCTTCGAGGCTGTGTTCGTCGGCTCCGGCGCCGGTCTGCCCCGCTTCATGGGCATACCGGGCGAGAACGCCAACGGCGTCTTCTCAGCCAACGAATTCCTCACCAGGAACAACCTCATGAAGGCGTTCCGCGACGACTACCTCACCCCTATCCACGCCGGAAGGAAAGCCATCGTCGTCGGCGGAGGCAACGTTGCCATGGACGCGGCGCGCACCGCGCTTCGCCTGGGCGCCGAGACCACCATCGTCTACCGCCGCACCGAAGTGGAACTTCCGGCCCGCAAGGAGGAAGTCCACCACGCCCACGAAGAGGGCGTCGAGTTCCGCATGCTGACCAATCCCGTCGAGATCCTCGCAGACGAGAAGGGCTGGGTACGCGCCGTCAAGTGCATCCGCATGGAACTCGGTGAGCCTGACGCCAGCGGCCGCCGTTCACCCGTCCCTGTAGAGGGTTCCGAGTTCGAGATCGAGGCCGACACTGTCATCATGGCCCTCGGCACATCGCCCAACCCGCTGATTGCCAAGACAACGGATGGACTTGAGATCACCCGCCGCGGCTGCCTCGTCGCAGACGAGAACGGCGCGACTACGCGCGAGGGCGTGTTCGCCGGAGGTGACGCCGTCACCGGCGCGGCGACCGTCATCCTCGCGATGGGCGCCGGCCGCAAGGCTGCCGCCGCCATCCACGCATACATAGGATCAAAGGGCTGAAAACCATCTCTCTAGAACGTGCGGATTGCATCGGTCCATATCTTCCTTGTATCGCTCGTATTGGCGATATTCCCCAATGAGGCACTGGCCCGGCAGCAGGGAGATCCTGCGAAGGTCGATTCCCTGAGGAACGCAGCGATAGAACACAGCCGGCACGGACGGTTTGCAGAGAGCACCATCATCTTCCAGGACCTGCTGGACAACTACAGGCTTTCCGACAGGGAGAGGAGGGACGCGCTGCTATGGATGATGAGGAATGCCTATATCTCAGGTGATTATCAGTCCTGGTGCCGTTTTTCCGACCTGGGGAACGGACTTCAAAGGGAGATGCGCCCCTTCGTCCAATCGCTTGCGGAACTGCCGCCGCAGATGATGGAACGTCCATACTGGGATGTCTCCATACCCTATTCCGTGATCACGACCGTCAGGAACGGGAAATTCCAGGGAGGATACATAATGGTCCCAGTGACCGTCGGCGACGAGAGGACCTGGTTCATGCTGGACAACGGCTTCGCGCCGTTCAGCTATGTCAGCGAGTCGTTCGCCGAAAGCCACGGGATACGTCCCATCGGTGTCGGAAGGGAGCTGAAGGGAACGACCGGCACTTCCGACATGCGGATGGGCGTCGCCGATTCCCTGAGAGTGGGAGCATTGACTGTCAGGAACTTGCTGTTCGCCATCGTACCCGATGAATCCCTTGCCAATCCAGTGATGAAGATCGACGCTATTTTCGGAGCGAATTTCTTCCGTCTGGCCGGAGAGATGCAGTTCCTCAACGACGTACGCAGGATACTGCTGCCCTTGCGCCAGGAAGACCGCGAGTCCAACCTGACCCTCAATGACAGCGACCTGCACTTTGCCGAAGTCGATTTCCGCGGCGACAAACTCCGCTTTCAGTTGGATATGGGGGCCAACGTATCGTACTTGAATTCCCGATACTTCAACCGGCACAAGGACAGCATCACGGCCACGTATCCCACTGACACATCGAGGGTTGCAGGCATAGGAGGCGTCAAGGAGTCCATCGTCCACAAGGTGGGCGGCCCGGTGTTCGACGCCTGTGGCGGCCGGTTCACAATGGACAGCATCGAGATCAAGACCTCCGATCTGAACGACGCCCCCGGCTCATTCGGCACCCTGGGCTCAGACTTCATCCTGTCCTTCGACAAGACCGTCCTCAACCTCCGCAAGATGTACCTTTACGTCGAGGACTGACAGAAAACGAGCGGCTTGGAAACGAATCCAAGCCGCTCGCATCTAATATATCCCGAAACCGTTAGACGATGCCGGAGAAACCCAGGAATGCAAGGGCGAGGATGCTCACGGTGATGAGGGCGATCGGGAGTCCCTTGAAGGACTTCGGAACCTCATTCAAGGCAAGATGCTCGCGGAGTCCCGCGAAAAGCACCATCGCGAGGCCATAGCCGATGGAGGTGGCGATGGCATAGACGATGGCCTGGCCGAGGTTGAGCATATGCGACTCGGCGCCGAAGGTGAACTCCTTGGTGACCACGGTGATGGCGACGCCGAGGACGGCGCAGTTGGTGGTGATCAGCGGCAGGAAGATGCCAAGGGCCTGGTAAAGGGACGGGCTGATCTTCTTGAGCACGATCTCGACCATCTGCACCAGGGCTGCGATCACAAGGATGAACGCGATGGTCTGAAGGAACTCGAGTCCGAAAGGCACGAGCAGATACTGGTTCAGCAGATAGGTCACGAGAGTCGCAAGCGTGATGACGAAGCAGACGGCTCCGGACATGCCCGTGGCTGTGGAGAGCTTGTTAGATACGCCCAGGAAAGGACAGACCCCGAGGAACTGTGACAGTACGATATTGTTGACGAATATCGCCGATATGATAATGATGATGTATTCCATAGGACGTTAACTCTTTTTCAGATACTTGTTGAACAGGACCATCAGGTATCCGAGCACCAGGAAAGCTCCGGGAGCCATAACAAAGGCAAGGATACCGTCTCCGGGGATGAACTTCCATCCGAATACCGAGCCGCTGCCCAGGATCTCACGCACTATGCCGATCACAGTCAGGGACACGGTGAAACCGAGGCCGACGCCGACACCGTCAAGGAGGGACTCAAGTACTCCGTGCTTGTTGGCGAACGCCTCTGCACGCCCGAGGACTATACAGTTGACCACGATGAGCGGGATGAACAGTCCGAGGGTCTTGTAAGCATCGGGGGTATATGCCTGCATGATGAACTGGAGCACGGTCACGAATGTGGCTATGACCACGATGTAGACCGGGATATGGACCTTGTCCGGAACGACCGGGGCAAGGAGCGAAATCACGATGTTGGAGAGGACCAGGACGAAAAGCGTGGCAAGACCCATCTCCAGGCCATTCATGGCCGAAGTGGTCGTCGCAAGGGTCGGACACATGCCGAGCACCAGCACGAATGTAGGATTATTCTTGACGAATCCGTCAGTAAGGATTGACCATTTGCTCATACGCTATTCCTCCTCTTTGTTTGCGATGGATCTGACGAAAGCGACGGCATTGCTCACGGCCAGGGAATAGGCGCGGGAAGTGATGGTCGAAGCCGTGATGGCGTCGATGTCTCCACCGTCCTTGGTCACCTTGATGACCTTGTCGGGACGAAGGCCCTTCCACTGGTCCATGAACTTGGTGTCGGTATTGCATTTAGCACCGAGGCCAGGGGTCTCGGAGTGCGAAAGCACGGAAGTGTTGTATACGGTTCCGTCCGGAAGGACACCCACCATCAGGGTGAGAGGGCCTCCGAAACCGACCGTGGTAGACTTCACGGCATAGGCGGCGGGAGCGCCGTCAGCCGTAGAAACATAATAATCGAACTTCTTCCCGTCGAACTCTGCCGAAACTACGTCAGAGAGTTCTCCGCCGTCCGGAAGCACCTGTCCGATGGACTCGGTCAGGGCCTTCTTCTCGGCAGCCTGGATCGGGTCATAGGTCACTGCGTAGATGACGGCAAGGATGGCCGAACACACGAGACAGACCAATGTAAGGCACAGGGCCATGTTCTTAAGCGTGGATTTAGCTGCCATAACTATGCCCTCCCGAATTTTTTCTGGTGGCAGAACCGGTTGATGAGCGGAACTGCGGCGTTCATGATGAGGATGGCGAAAGAAACGCCCTCCGGATAGGATCCGAAGTAACGGATGAGCATGGCGATGAGACCGATGCCGATACCGAAGATGATGCCTCCCTTGTCACTCATCGGCGAGGTGACATAATCGGTGGCCATGAAGCAGCTGCCGAGGATCATACCGCCGGTGAGGAGATTGAATATGGGATCGGTGAAGCGCGCAGGGTTGATGAGCCACATCACGCCGGCGAACACGAACACCGTGGCCCAGATGGACAGGGTGATGTGGGGCTTGATGACCCTGCGGACCAGGAGATAGACGAAGCCCAGGAGAAGGGCGATGGCCGAGATCTCGCCGGCGGAGCCGCCGAGATTGGCGAACAGCATCTGGCCGTAGGAATAACCGTTGGCAGCCATGATGTCCTGGACCGTCCCGCCCTGCATGAGGCCTTCCTTGATGGCTCCGAGCGGAGTCGCTCCGGTGACGGCATCAGCGCCCCACAGGCCGCCGGGAACCTCCCAGCGGGTCATATAGGTCGGGAAAGACACCAGCAGGAACACGCGGCCGGTGATGGCGGGATTGAAGACGTTCTGGCCAAGGCCTCCGAACGTCATCTTCGCTACACCGATGGCGACGACTGCTCCTATGAAGACCACCCACCAGGGAGTGGTGGAAGGCAGGTTCATGGCAAGCAGGAGGCCTGTGACCATTGCGGACGAACCGCTGAACAGGCGCAGGTCCTTCATTGCCCAGCGGGCGAAGACATACTCCAGCAGCACGCAGGACAGGGCGCTTACCGCCAGGACGAGCAGTTCGGACCATCCGTAGAAGATGACCGAAACCACTATCGCAGGCAGCAACGCGATGATGACGTCACGCATCAGGGAGTCCGAAGACACATCTGCGTGGACGTGCGGGTTGGGTGAAACTAAGTATTTGTCCATAACTGTTTACTGTTTGGCGGCAGCAGCCTTGGCGGCGGCTGCACGGGCCTTGATGATGCCGAGGACCTGTCCCTTGGCGATATTGATGTGGTCGAGCAGAGGCAGGAAAGCCGGACAGCTGTACTGGCAGCAGCCGCAGGAGATGCAGTCCTGGACGGCATTGGCCTCGAGCTGCTCCATATCCCCCACCCTGGCGAGCTTATACAGGAAGAACGGCTCCAGACCCATCGGGCAGGCGTCCGCGCAGCGGCCGCACCTGATGCAGTTGGCCGGCTCCGAACGCTTAGTCGCATCTCCGGAGAGATAAAGGATGGACGAGGAACCCTTGACGGTACAGGCATCGAGGTTTGCCACGGCACGGCCCATCATCGGACCGCCGCTGATGATCTTGGAAGCCCCTTCGGGCACTCCTCCGGCAAACTCCGCTATGTAGCTCAGCGGCATGCCGATGCGGAAGAGATAATTGTGTTGCTTCTCCACAGGAAGGCAGTCACCCGTTACAGTCAGGACATTGGTAACCAATGGTTTGTTCTTCTGGACCGCTTCATAGACCGCCAGGGAGGTGGCTACGTTCTGCACCACCGCTCCGACGCTGATCGGGAGGCCTCCGGACTTTACCTGGCGGCGCATGACAGCGTCGATGAGCTGTTTCTCGCCGCCCTGCGGATATTTCTTCTTGAGGGAAAGGACTTCGATGCCCTTGCACCCGAGTTCGGCCACGGCCTTCGACATCGACTCGATGGCCTCAGGCTTGTTCTCCTCGATGCCGATGACGCAGCGGCAGCCTCCGAGGGCCTTCTGCATGAGGGCGGCACCGATGACGATCTCCTTCGGGCGCTCGAGCATGATGCGGAAGTCGCTGGTCAGGTAAGGCTCGCACTCGGCTCCGTTGATGATGAGGCACTCGGCCACGCTGCCCGGGGCGGGATTGAGCTTGACATGGGTCGGGAAGGTGGCGCCGCCGAGACCGACCACGCCGTTGGTCTTGATACGGTCGAGGATAAATGCCTTGTCCTCAGGGATCTCCGTTACGAGGGTGTCCGACAGGTCGATGCCTTCGGCCCATTCGTCACCTTCGACTGTGATCTCGACATGCATTACATTGTTGCCGGCGATATCCTTGCGGGGGGCAATGGACTTGACCTTGCCGCTGACCGAAGAGTGGACGTTGGCGGAGATGAAACCGCCCGCCTCGGCGATGAGCTGCCCGGCCTTGACGCTGTCGCCGACGGCGACTATGGGCTTGGCCGGAGCGCCGAGATGCTGGGCCATGGAGATATATACAGTCTGCGGGAGAGGAAGGACCTCGATCGCGCAGCCGCGGGAGACCTTTGCATCGTCCGGATGCACGCCTCCGATACGGAATGTTGTCTTAGCCATTGCTGACCTCCTTCTTTACGGGTTCGACGGCGGGTGCCGCAGGAGCGGCTGCCGGTGCCGGCTTAGGCTCCACCTTCTTCGGCGTGAAGCCGACGACGTGGATCGCGCCGGTCGGGCACTCGAAGAAGCACTGGCCGCAGGCCTTGCACTTGGCAAAATCGATGTAGCTGAGATTGTCGGCGACGGTGATGGCGTCGAACTTGCAGACCTTGGCGCACTTGCCGCAGCCTATGCAGGCGGCCTTGCAGGCCTTGCGGGCCACGCCGCCTTTCTCCTTGTTGACGCACGACACGTACACGCGACGGTTGTTCTTGGGAGTCGTGCCGATGTTGCGCAACTCGATGATGTGCTTGGGACAGGCCTTCACGCACGATCCGCAGGCCGTACACTTGGTCTCGTCGACGACCGGAAGGCCGGTGACGGGATCCATGCTCAGGGCACCGAACTGGCAGGCGGCGACACAGTCGCCGCATCCGAGGCAACCGAAAGCGCAGCCGGTGTCGCCGCTATAAAGGGCGGCCTTGACCTTGCAGGAAGGATAGCCGTCGTAGGAGTTGGTCTTCGGGCGGTTCTCGCAACTGCCGTTGCAACGGACCACCGCGACCATCGGAGCCTTTTCCTTGACCTCGTGGCCGAGGATGGCGGCGACCTTCTTCATCACCTCGTTCCCTCCCACCGGGCAGAACTGGCTGTCGAGGTCGGCCGCCTTGACGGCTGCGTCCGCGAACGCGCGGCAGCCGGCGAAGCCGCAACCTCCACAGTTGGCGCCCGGCATCACTTTCTCCACCTCGTCGATGCGCGGATCCTCCTCGACCTTGAACTTCTTCGCTATGAAGAAGAGGACGATGGCCAGCAGCAGTCCGAGGACGGAGATGATGACGATGGTCCAGATAATAGTCTGTGTCATTATTGCTGTGGTTTTTAATTAGTTAATTCTCTATGCTGAAAACGTATTCCTTCCTTAACCTGTCCCTGAAAAGCCACAGGAAGAGATAGTAAAGCACCACTCCCCCGATGGCTCCCAGACCGGCGGCAAGTTCGCCGGCGCCAGAGTACAGCAGGGCCATCAGCACGGCGACAAGCACAAGCAGGGGCGCGACATATGCGAGCCACACGGCCTTATGCCCCATCGATGCCTTGAGCACGACGTCGACTTCCTGCCCGGGCTCGTAACGGTCCCAGGCCCTGGTGGGTACTTCGATGGCTTTTTTCGTATGTTCCGAGATGCCGCACAGGCCGGATGCATGGCAGGCTGAACAGGCAGACGAGGAGATGATCTCCACCGTAGTGAACTCCGGCGTGACCTGGACAACCCTTCCCCTATGCGAGACTTTCTCCATGCGCCGTCAGAATGAGTTGTTGTCAAACTCGCCCGGGGCTCCGAAGGAAGAAGGGAAACCCCCTCCGAGATCGCTGTTCATCCCGGACTCGAATGTCCTTGCCTGTACGTCCAGCGAATCATCCATCTCCATGAACTTGATCTGCTCGCTCTTGAAACGCATGTCGATGTCGGCGGTCTCGCCGTTACGGTGCTTGGCGATGATGATCTGGGTCGCTTCCTTGTCACCGGCGTTTTCGGAAAGACCGACATAGTCGGGACGGTGGATGAAGATGACCATATCGGCGTCCTGTTCGATGGATCCGGACTCACGGAGGTCGGAAAGCTGGGGCTTTCCGCTGCCGCCCTGGCGCTGCACGGCGTTGCGCGACAGCTGGGACAGGGCGATGATGGGGACGTTGAGCTCCTTGGCGGTGGCCTTGAGGGTGCGGGAGATGGCCGCAACCTCCTGCTCGCGCATTCCGCGCAGTTCGGCCGGTCCCTGCATCAGCTGGAGATAGTCGACGAAGACCAGGCGAACACCACGGTTCTTGACGAGGGTCTTGATCTTGGTACGGAACTCCATGACAGGTATGCCGGGGGTATCGTCGATGTAGAGCGGAGCCTTGGCCAGGGCCTTGAGCTTGTATTCTAGCTGCTCCCACTCGTACGCCTCGAGCTTCACGCCGCCCTTGATCTTGTCAGCGCTCAGACCGGACTCGCTGGTCATCAGTCGCTTGGCAAGCTGGATGGCCGACATCTCCAAAGAGAAGAAGGCCACGGGCATGTGGTGGATGACGGCCGCGTTGCGGGCCAGGTTGAGGGCGAACGCGGTCTTACCTACCGAAGGACGGGCGGCGAGGATGATGAGGTCGGAAGGCTGCCATCCCTGCGTGATACGGTCGATGGACGCAAAACCGGACGGGACGCCCGTAGGGCCTTCCTTGTCCTGCATCTTCTCGATGTCGCTCATCGCGGTGTTGATGATGGAGCCTATGTCCTGGACCTCCTTGCGGACGTTGTTCTGGATGGCGGCGTAGACCTCGGTCTGCGCCATGTCGATCAGGTCGTCGACCTTGACGGAGTCGTCGTAGGATTTCTTGAGAATGTCGTACGAGGCCTTGATGAGGTCCCTCTGGATGGTCTTCTGCTTGAGGATCTTGATGTGGAACTCCATGTTGGCGGCGGCGCCGACTTTCTGAGAAAGGTCCGCGAGCGCCACGGGGCCGCCGACTTCAGCGAGCAGCCCGCCCGCCTTGAGCTTGTTGGAGACCGTGATGAGGTCCACCGCAATGTGCTCGGTGACCAGCGAGGACATGGCCTCGAAGATCATACGGTGATGGGGATCATAGAAACACGACGGCGAAAGCTCCTCCATGGCCTCGTCCACGCAGGACGGCTCGAGGAGCATCGCGCCGAGGACGGACTCTTCGGCATCAAGAGCTTGAGGCGGGATATTTCCCATCTCAAGCCCTAGTGTATCGAGATTGACCGCCTGTTCCTTTTTCCGGTACGATCTGCTTTTCTGGTCAGGCATGGCCCGTATGTTTTACTCGAATTCGGAGTTTACGATGATGCGGCCGCAGTGCTCGCAGATGATGAGCTTGCGGTTTGAAGCGATCTCCAGCAGGCGCTGGGGAGTGATGGTGTTGAAGCATCCTCCGCAGGAGTCGCCGTTGTAGACGGAAACGACCGCGAGATGGTTGTGGACGCTCTTGCGGATGCGGTCGTAGGCGCTCATGGTCCTGGCGTCGATCTTGGCGGCGCAGGCATTGCGCTTGGCGACCAGTTCCTTCTCCTCGTCGGCGGTGGACTCGACGATGTTGTCGAGCTCCTGCTTCTTGGCCTTGAGGTCCTCGGAACGCATGGCGATGACATGCTTCAGGTCCTCGATGGCGGCCTTCTTGTTGGCGACTGCCATCTTGGAGTCGTTGATGTTCTTCTCCGAGATCTGGCGGAGGTAGCCCTGGTTCTCGATCTCCTTGTTGATGGAGTCGAACTCGCGGCTGTTGGAGATGTTGTCCAGCTGCTCCTGGTATTTGGCGATCTCCTCGTCCAGGTCGATGATGTTCTGCTTGTTGGCGGCGATGGACTTGTTGAACCTGTCGATGACCTCGGTCTCCTGTGCGACCTTGGCCTTGAGGTCGGAGATCTCGTTCTCGAGGGCCTCTACCTCGTCCGGAAGCTCACCGCGGAGCTGGAGGATCTTGTCGATGGCGACATCGGCCTTCTGGAGGTCGTAGAGGACCTTGAGTTTTTCCTCTACGCTGAGCTCCGAATCAGCGAAGTTCTTCTGCAGGGAGACGAAGGTTTCCCTCTGGTCTATGGGTGTTTCCACCTTTTTGATTTTCTTAGCCATATCTGTTTTTGTTATGAACTGCAAAAGTACTAAAAAAATTCCTGTTTATAAAGCCTTTTTCACTTCGGTCAGCTGGTCGCGGATGTTTTTCAACGATTCGAGAACCTTGACGCTCCTGTCCACGGAGCCTTTGTTTTCCTTGAGGGCCTTGTCGACGCCCTCGAGGGTCATGCCTTTCACATTCACCAGGTAATGGATCTGCTTCAGGGTTTCGATGTCCTCGGCCGTGTATTTCCTGTCTCCGCGCGATGAGCGCCTGACCTTGAAATGGCGGTCGAACTCGTTGGTCCAGTATCTCACGAGGGAAGTGCTCTCCCCGATGGTTTGTGCGGCTTCGCCGATGCTGAAGAACAATTTATCCATATAGTTTCAGTATTTGTTAGTCAAGCGATTGGCCTGTACGTGAGGCCATGAGTTCCATAGCGGCATACTCCTCCGGGGTCACGCCGGCGAAGAAGCAGTCGACGGGATTGAGATACTCTCCGTCCTTGATGAGTTCGAAGTGCAGGTGCGGGGCGAAGGAATTGCCGGAGATGCCCACGGAGGCGATCCTGCGGCCGCGCTGGACACGCTGCCCTCTCGACACCTTGATGTCCGCCAGATGCGCGTAGCGGGTGACATATCCGCCGGGATGGGTGATCTCGACGACGTTGCCCAGGCCCTTGCGCTCGTGGATGATGTCCGTCACCGTACCGTCGGCCACGGCCAGGACGGGATCTCCCTGCGGAGCTATAAGGTCGACGCCGTTGTGGGAGGTCTCCACCTTATAGAAGGGGTTGACCTTCTGGCCGACTGAAGCCCCGACCTGCGCGAAGGATATGGAATCCAGCGGCAGCGACATCGGCGGTAGGGCGCGGTCTTCGGAGGCAATGAGACTCAATGCCTTGAGGAAATTGTCCTCGATGCGGGCGGCGGTCTTTTCAGCGCCCTGGACCTTGCCGTATACATACTCCACCATCTCGCTGTCGGGGACGGTGTCGGCAGCTGCCAGATAATCGTCGGAGATAAGGGCATCAAGATGGGGCGCACGGGCATGGAAGATCTCCTCGTAGATCTGGTCGTCCTTGACCTCCAGACCGTCGATCACATCCGAAAGGAGCTGCTCGCGCGCGAGCATATCCTGATAGGTACGCTCGTAGAGCCTGTTTTCGCGGATGAGCCTGCGCTCGGAGTCGGTATTTACGACCAGGGCGAACACGATATAGTAGAACACCGCGAGCGAAACCGTGGCAACCGCGTACTTCAGGATGCTCTTCAGCACGTTCCACACGGTACGGGTGGAGCGCCGGAAACGGAGGTTCCTGTCGATTATGTACTGTTCCCTGCTCATCTCCTCCTGGTTCTGAAGGACTGCTGGAGCAGTTCCTTGCTTTCATCTCCGCGCTTGCGGACCATTTCTGCATATTCCTTGACAGGCATGTCCATGTCAAGGTAGTTCATGGGATTCACCCTTTCTCCGCGATAGATCACCTCATAGTGCAGATGGGGGCCGGTGGACTTGCCGGAGTTGCCGCTCTCGCCTATGCAGTCCCCCCGCTTGAGTTTCATGCCTTCGGCGACGCTGACCATGCTCATGTGGGCGTAGCGCGTCTTGTATCCGAAGCCGTGATCGATCAGTATTTCGTTGCCGTAGCCAGTGAAGCTGAACTTCACGTACTCCACCACGCCGTCGCCGGTAGTATACACCGGTGTACCGGGCTTCATGGCGAAGTCCTGGCCGTCGTGATACCTGGTCTCTCCGGACATCGGGTCCGAACGGTACCCGAAGGGGCTGGAAAGCGTATACTTCCCTTTTTCAGGGCTGAAGGGAGGGATGGCGGGGATGCACGAAGCCATGTCCCCCGCCCTTTTCGACATTGTAGCGACCTCGTCGAAAGACTTGCTCTGGACGTAAGTTTCCTTGGTCAGCCTGTCGAGGCGCTCTGAGGTGCATACAAGGGGGCCGCCGGGCTGGGCGTCGGCAAGGTAGTCGTAACGGTTGAGGCCGCCGATCCCGGACTTGCGCAGCTCGTCCGGGATCTCGTTCATGCCGAAGATGGAACGGTAGATGTCGTCGTTACGGGTCTCCAAGGCCTTAAGAGTTGTCTCGTAACTGTCCAGGCGACGGTTGAGTACCTCCATGCGCGAGACCCAGCGGGCATTCTCCAGCTTCAGGATTGCGAGCTTGGGAGATTCGTTGCCAAGGACGGAAGTATAAAGGAAGAAATACAGCAGGGCAAGGGCCACGCTGCCGAGGAACACGAGGGTTGCCTTGGCAAAAATGGTCCTCTTGGAGACTTCCCTCAACTCGTACATCAGGGTTTCGGGATTGAGGCTGTACTTCCTGAACTTGGACATATTCGGGCAAATATACTCTTTTTTGAGGAAAATATGCTAATTTTGCAGTCTGTGTTATTATAAAGAGTATGATGACTTCCAAAGAGATCAGGCAGAAATTCCTGGATTATTTCGCATCCAAAGGACATACGGTCGTCCCTTCGGCTCCCATGGTAGTGAAGAACGACCCCACCCTCATGTTCACCAACGCCGGCATGAACCAGTTCAAGGATATCTTCCTCGGCAATACCAAGTCCAAGTTCAACCGCGCCGTCGATTCGCAGAAGTGCCTGCGCGTCAGCGGCAAGCACAACGACCTCGAAGAGGTGGGCCACGACACGTACCACCATACCATGTTCGAGATGCTCGGAAACTGGAGTTTCGGAGACTACTTCAAGGCCGAGGCCATCGACTGGGCCTGGGAACTCCTCACCGAGGTCTATGGCATAGACCCCAAGGAGCTGTACGCCACCGTATTCGAAGGCTCCGCCGATGACGGTACCGAGATGGACCTCGAGGCAAAGCAGGCATGGCTCAAGCATCTGCCTGAGGACCACATCGTCCTCGGCAACAAACACGACAATTTCTGGGAGATGGGCGACACCGGCCCCTGCGGCCCCTGCAGCGAGATACACATCGACATCCGCTCCGCCGAGGAGCGCGCCTCCGGCATCTCTGGACGCGACCTCGTCAACAAGAGCGACCCCCATGTAATCGAGATATGGAACCTCGTTTTCATGGAGTTCCAGCGCCTCTCCGATGGCCACCTCGAGCCGCTCCCGGCCAAGAACATCGATACCGGAATGGGCTTCGAGCGCCTCTGCGCCGTCCTCCAGGGCAAGAATTCCAACTATGATTCCGACGTGTTCGGCGGCATGCTCGCAAAGATAGGCGAACTCTCCGGACACAGATACGGCGAGTCGCACGACACTGACGTCGCCATGCGCGTCATCGCCGACCATATCCGCGCCATCAGTTTCTCGATTGCCGACGGCCAACTGCCGTCCAACGTCAAGGCCGGCTACGTGATCCGCAGGATCCTGCGCCGCGCCGTCCGCTACGGCTATACCTTCCTCGGCCTGTCCGAGCCCTTCCTCTGCCGTCTGGTGCAGCAGCTCGTGGACGACATGGGTGAAGCCTATCCCGAGATCAAGGCCCAGCAGAAACTCATAGAAAACGTCATCCGCGAGGAGGAACTCGCATTCCTGCGCACCCTCGACCGCGGCATCAAGCTCCTGAACGACTACATGGCCGCCGACGCCGGCTCCAAGGTCCTGGGCGGAGTCAACGCTTTCACCCTCTACGACACCTACGGATTCCCCATCGACCTCACCCAGCTCATCGCTGCAGAGAAAGGATTCACCGTCGACATGGATGGTTTCCAGGAGGAGCTCCGCAAGCAGAAGGAGCGCGCCCGCAACGCCACCGCCAACACTTTCGGCGACTGGGTCGAGTATCACGGAGGAGAGGAAGTCGAGTTCGTCGGGTTCGACACCACCGAGGTCGAAGGCGCCCAGCTGCTCAAGCAGCGCACTGTCGTTCAGAAGAACAAGGAGATGCTCCAGCTCGTCTTCGACCGCACGCCGTTCTACGGCGAGATGGGAGGCGAGATCGGAGATACCGGATACATCGAGGCCGAAGACGGAGAGCAGATACGCATCCTCAACACCGTCAAGGAAAACAACCTCACGATCCATATTGCCGAGAGGCTGCCGAAAGACTGCACCGCAGATTTCAAACTTGTAGTCGACGGTGCCCGCAGGCAACGAATCGCGAACAACCACAGTTGCACGCACCTTATGCACCGCGCCTTGAGGGAGATCCTCGGCACGCACGTGGAGCAGAAAGGTTCGTACGTTTCCGACAAGGGTTTCCGCTTCGATTTCTCACATTTCGAAAAACTTTCCGACGAGCAGATAGCGCAGGTTGAGCATCGCGTCAATGAACTGATCCGCAGCAACTTCCCGCTGTCGGAGAACCGCTCCGCGACCATGGATGAGGCCCGTGAGATGGGCGCCATGGCCCTGTTCGGCGAGAAGTACGGAGACCGCGTGCGCGTGGTCAGGTTCGGACCCAGCGTCGAGCTCTGCGGCGGATGCCACACTTCCGCCACGGGCAACATCGGTTTCTTCAAGATTGTCAGCGAGTCTGCGATCGCCGCCGGCATCCGCCGCATCGAAGCCGTAACCGGCGAAGAGGCGGAGGCTTTCGTGGCCGGCATCCAGGGCATGCTCAGGACTGCCAGGGCATTCTTCAACAATGTCCCTGACCTTGCAGGGGCCATCTCCAAGCTCATAGAGGACAACGCTTCGTTCAAGAAGCAGGCCGAGGAGTTCTCCCGCCAGAAGGCGGCCGACCTCGCCCGCAAGCTCACCGAGAACGCCAGCGAGGTCAACGGTATCAGATTGATCGTCGTCCAGCACGACATCGATCCCGCCTTGCTGCGCAACGCAGCCCTGACGCTCCAGAAGGAGCTCAAGGGCGCTGCGCTCGCCGCCGCCTACGAGCATGACGGCAAGCCCCAGCTCCTGCTGATGTATTCCGACGACCTCGTCGCCGCCGGGCACAACGCCGGCAAGGAGATCCGCGAGGCCGCCAGGTTCATCCAGGGCGGAGGCGGCGGACAGCCCGTCCTCGCCACCGCAGGCGGCAAGGACGCTTCAGGCCTAGCCGCCGCGCTCGACGCCCTCAAGGACATTGCCACAAGATAACAGCACCCGAATCGCATCTCCCGTATGAGACGACTGGACAGGTTCATACTCAAATCCTTCATAGGACCGTTCCTGGCGATCCTCCTGGTCGTCATGTTCATACTGGTGATGCAGTTCCTGTGGGTCTATATCGACGAACTGGTCAACAAGGGCCTGTCCTTCAGCGTCATCCTCGAGTTCCTGATGTGGGGAGGATGTACGATCCTGCCCCTGGCCATGCCTCTCGCCACACTGCTTGCATCGATGTGGACCATAGGGCAGATGAGCGAGAACAACGAGCTCATCGCCGTCAAGAGCGCGGGCATTTCGCTCGTGAGGATCATGTCTCCGCTGTTCGTAGCCTCCGCGATCATCAGCGTCCTGGCTTTCTATTCGGCCAATGACCTGGTACCGATCGCTTACGACAAGATCTACACCCTCCGCGACGACATCAACAAGACAAAGGACGAGATCAAGATCCCTTCCGGCATCTTCTATGACGGCATCGAGGGGTACGTACTGCGCGTGGACGGCCGCAACGACGACACCGGAATGATGTACGGGGTGATGGTCTATGACCATACCGGCAACAAAGGCAACACCAGCGTCACCCTGGCCGACTCGGCATATATGAAGATGTCCTCCACCAAGGAGTATCTGGCCTTCACGATGTACAACGGCACCAACTACCAGGAGACCAACACCAGGCAGTACCGCGACACGACCCTTGAACTTCAAAAACTCTTCTTCGAAAGGCAGGAACTCATCATCCCGCTCGAGAACTATTCCTTCGAAAAGTCCGACAGCACCAGGTTCAGCGACCAGATCAAGTCAATGAACCTCGAGGACCTGAGCAGTTTCCGCGACACGATGCACACGAAGTTCGACAATGCCTATGACACTCAGATGAAGTTCCTCAACTCTGCCATAGGCATGGCCCGGATGAACCAGCTCGACACCTCGGTGCGACGCAAGAATCTCCGGAACTTCGATGATGAGGACTTCCTGCAATGGGATGACATCAACGAGAAGATAGCCGCCTATTCGATGGCGGCAGACAAGGCCAGCTCTGTCGAGAATGAATTGAAGAGCATGAACCGCGACGTTTATGAGTACCAGTTCTACATACGCCGCGCCGA
Source organism: Bacteroidales bacterium (assembly GCA_017519865.1). Lineage (GTDB taxonomy): Bacteria > Bacteroidota > Bacteroidia > Bacteroidales > UBA932 > Cryptobacteroides. The sequence continues at coordinate 67,261 of JAFWRQ010000032.1, forward strand.
CCTGGAGATCATGCGCCGTTTCGTACAGGCCCTGGCCTGCCTCATCCTGTTCTTTATCGGAGCCCCCCTGGGCTCGTTCGTACGGAAAGGCGGACTGGGTACGGCCGCCATCATCGCCGTCCTGTTCTTCGTCCTCTACTGGGTCGTGGACCTGACGGGCACCAAGCTCGCAAAGGACGGCGCCGTATCGCCGGCCAACGGGGCTCTCATTCCGTTGTATGTGCTGGTCCCGATAGGGACATTCCTCCTTTGGAAGGCTGCGCACGACAGTGCGTTCAACACCGACCAGCTCAAGTCCACCTGGAGGAAGATTAAGTCCCGGATAACGGGATTCTTCAAGAAGACGCGCATCGTATATATGGGCACTCCGGAGTTCGCCGTGGCGCCGCTCGATGCCCTCATCGCCCATGGATACAAGATCGCCGGCGTCGTAACGGTGGCCGACAAGCCTTCTGGCCGCGGGCTCAAGGTGAACGAGAGCGCCGTCAAGAAATATGCGGTGGAGCATGGCATACCGGTCCTTCAGCCGGTCAAGCTAAAGGATCCGGAATTCCTGGATGCCCTTCGCGCCCTGAAGGCCGATATCTTCGTGGTGGTGGCTTTCCGCATGCTACCGGAGGAAGTCTGGTCTATGCCTAAGCTCGGCACGTTCAACCTTCACGCCGCACTTCTTCCGCAGTACCGCGGCGCCGCTCCCATCAACTGGGCGGTAATCAATGGAGAAAGGGTGACGGGAGTGACCACGTTCATGATCGACCACGACATCGACACCGGAGGCATCATCCTCCGCGAGGAGTGCCACATCAACGACACGGACAACGCCGGAGACGTACACGACAAGCTGATGGCGCTCGGCTCCGGCCTGGTCGTGGAGACTGTCGAAGGCCTGATCCAGGGCAATGCCGAACTGCGCGTCCAGAGGTCCTTCATCCAGGGCTCGGAAGTCCTTAAGCCTGCCCCGAAACTTACCCGTGAGCTCTGCCACATCGACTGGAACGACACTACGGAGAGTATCTACAACCTGGTCAGGGGCCTCAGCCCCTACCCTGCAGCCTTCACGGAGCTCATCCCGGTCCCGCAGCAGGTGTCCGACGGAGAAGCCGTAAAGCCCGTCCAGATGAAGATCTACAGGGCGGAGCGTATGAGCGCGGCGGACGTCGCCGCCCTCGGCGGCACCCATTCCGCAGTCTCGCCCGCCCCGGGCACCGTCCTGTCGGACGGCAAGTCGCTCCTGGCGGTCGCCACCGCCGACGGCGCCCTGCGCATCACCGAGCTTCAGCTCGCCGGCAAGAAGCGGATGGACGTCGGCTCCTTCCTCCTCGGATTCCGCGAGCCGCAGTCCTACGTCTGCACCCCCGGCACCTCCAAGGCCGTCCTCACCTCCGTCCGTCCTTAACCACCTTTATGAGTCCACCTTCCCGTGGCAACTAACTTGCTGTTTATAAGCAAGATAACTATATTCGATACCCTTTATACAATGAGTATCGAAACACAACAACTAACTGATTATCAATACTTAACCTGCCACGAAAGGTTGGTATATTCCAGCCGAGTGGCCAAATGGCTGATACTATGAAACGCATCTTCAAGGAGGGCATGCCTCATCATGTCTATTGCAAAGGAGTCAACGGTTACATCATCTTCTACTCCATTGCTGACTGCGTGTTCTGCATCACCTTGTATTCCTGTCTGTCGAGGAAGCACAGAATAACGATCGGTGCATTCTCAATAATGCCCAACCACATTCATTCACAACAGAACGCCCCCAGCCGGAAATCATTCATCGCTTTTAACCGTGAGTTCCTGATTCTCTTCAGCCAAGGATACAATAAGCAGCACAAACGATGTGGGAAACTTTTCCAAACGCCTTTCGGAAGTGCGCCGAAGATGGTTGAGAAAACCATAAAGAGCAATCTCTCATACATCAACAACAACGCCCCGGCCGGAAGACTGTCTGAAGGAGTACTGGATTATCGCTGGAATCTGATGGCTTATTATTTCAGCAGCCATCCTTTTTCCGAGCCGATCGTTCTCAATCGAGCATCACACAAGATGAGAGAAGCCATACGCTTCGTAGACAGGTGTCGTCAAGAGAACAAGCCGTTGGATTACAGACTGCAGTCCATGCTGTTCAAAGGGCTCAGAAGCAAGGAAAGGAAACAGTTGCTCGATTATATTGTAGCCAAGTATAACTTCCTGGACTATAATTCCATACTTCAGCATTACCAGTCAATGGAAGATGCCTTGATGGCAATGGATGCAAATACCGGGTCGGAACACGATATCAAGGAGGACTGGGAAGACTATTCCGTATACAAGACTATGATAGAAAAGGCCTCAAACTCCGGCATAGACATGGGAACCATCAACTTCGAGACCCTCGGAAAAGACGACTTGTTCAACCTTGTCAAAGTTCTCAGCGAAGCCACCAGTGAAAAGAGGAAGATCTTCCGCTTCCTCCACTTGGATTTGCCATCTATTACAAAGGCCGAAGGAACTGAATATAGTAAATGATGGCAGGCGATGCCGTTGGTTCCGCGAAAAATGCTCCACCAGCGCCATCGCCTGCCATCACTCACATTATTCTTTAATAAGCCTCGTGGCAGCTATTCAGCTTAAAATCAATGAGTTAATAAACAGTGATACCCCTCGGGAGGAAGGGTATCAAAATATAGGAATAAACTGAATATCAAACTATTGCTTGCCACGGACCTACGAAAGCGTAGCCCTAGAGGGTTTCCTGCTTGAGGGCTTCGACGTAGGTGTCGATGCGGCGGAGTTCCTGGGGGATGCGTATGCCCTGCGGGCAGCGAGGCACGCAGGAGTTGCAGGATATGCAGTGGTCTGCCTGCCGGACGCTGTCGATGGCCTTGTCGTAAGAGGTCAGGTAGGCCCTCTTCAGTTTCCTGAAGTTCTTCTGGTCTGTACTCTGGGCGATCATCCCTTCATTCACGCTGCCGTTGTAATGCTTGAAGATGGACGGGATATCGATGCCGTAAGGGCAAGGCATGCAATACTGGCAGCTGGTACACGGTACCAGCGGGTAGTCGCTGATCAGCCCGGCCATTTCCTCCAGGAACTCGAGTTCCTCATCGGTGAGGGGCTTGAAATGTTCGAAAGTGGCGACATTGTCCTGGAGGTGCTCCATATAGGTCATACCGCTGAGTGCGGTGAGCACTCCGGGCATGGTGCCGCAGAAGCGGAACGCCCACGATGCGACTGAGCGCGAAGGCTCCCTTTCCTTGAACTGTTCGGCGACAGGGACAGGCACGTCGCTCAGGCGGCCACCGAGAAGCGGTTCCATGATGACCACGGGGATGCCCCTGGCCACCAGCTCATCGTAAGCGTATTTCGCGCTGTAATTGCCGTGGGTCCAGTCGACATAGTTCATCTGGATCTGGCAGAAATCCCAATGGTACGTGTCGTGAAGGGCGAGGAGTTCGTCCAGGCCGCTCTCCGAGCCATGGAAAGAGAATCCAAGGTTACGGATGCGGCCCTCGGCACGCTCCCTAAGCAGGAAATCCATCAGGCCGTTATCCAGGAAACGCTGTTTGAACGCAGCCAGGCCGGCGATATTGTGCAACAGATAATAGTCGATATGGTCGGTGTCGTAGAAGCCGAGCGACCGTCTGTACATCGCCACACCCTCCTCGTACGTCGGCTCGAAACCGCGGTGGTTGGAGAGTTTGGTGGCTATGTAGTAACTGTTGCGGGGATGGCGGCTCAAGGCCTTGGCCGTAGCCGCCTCGCTCTGCCCCTGCAGATACACCGGCGCGGAGTCGAAATAGTTTACACCGTGCTCTATCGCGTAATCCACCATCTCGTTGACCTTCTCCTGGTCGATGACTTCATTGCCGGCTTCATCCCTGACCATAGGCCAGCGCATGCAGCCGTAACCGAGGAGCGAAACCTTGTCGCCGGTGTTGGGATTGGTGCGCAGGGGCATCGCCTCGGACACCTCTACGCCCTTTCCCTTCTTGTCGGAGCCCGGCTTGCACGCTGCGGCCACAGCGCCCAAAGCAAGCGCGCCGGCGCCGACTTTGATGAAATCTCTTCTGGAAATGTCTTTCATGGTCTTCGGGCTACAGGGTCTCCTGCTTGAGCGACTCTACGTATTGGTCTATGCGACGGAGTTCCTGGGGTATTCGGATGTGCTGGGGGCAATGGGGAGAACACTGGTTGCAGGAGATGCAGTGGTCGGCCTGACGGACAGTCTCGATGGCTTTGTCGTAGGTCGTCAGATAGATCTTCTTCAGTTTCTTGAAATCCTTCTGGTCAGTACTCTGGGCGATGTAGCCGTCGTTCACGCAGCTGTTGTAATGCTTGAAAATGGTAGGGATGTCTATGCCGTAGGGGCAAGGCATGCAATACTGGCAGTTGGTGCAGTCGATGAGCGGGTAGTTCTTGATGAGGCCCGCCGCTTCCTTGAGGAAGTCCATCTCCTCGTCCGTAAGGGGCTTGAAATTCAGGAATGTCTTGAGATTGTCCTGAAGATGCTCCATATACGTCATTCCGCTCAGGGCGGTGAGAACGCGGGGCTTGGAACCGCAGAAGCGGAACGCCCACGACGCGACGGAAGCGTCGGGCTCGCGCTCCTTGAACTGGTCCGCAACGACCTTCGGTACGCTGCTGAGGCGCCCGCCGAGGAGAGGCTCCATGATCACCACAGGGATCCCCCTCTTGTCCAGTTCGTTATAAAGGTACTCGGCATCGCCGTCATACCAGTCGACGTAGTTCATCTGGATCTGGCAGAAGTCGAAATGGTACTTCTCGTGATAGGTCATGACCTCGTCGAAGCCGGAGCGGCTCGGATGTACCGAGAGGCCGAGATTGCGGATGCAGCCGGCCTCGCGCTCCCGCACGAGGAAATCCATCATGCCGTTGTCCACCGCACGGCGGCGCCAGTCGTTCCCGTCGCGGACGATATGGATCAGATAATAGTCGATGTAGTCGGTCTGGAGATTCTTGAAGGAGTCGCGGTACATCTGCACCGAACGCTCGAAGGAAGGGTCTCCGGACTGGTTGGAAAGCTTGGTCGCAAGGTAATAGCTGTTGCGGGGATGGCGTGAAAGGGCGATGCCCGCAGCGGCCTCGGACTGGCCCTGAAGATAGACCGGAGACGTATCGAAATAGTTGACCCCGTTGGCCAGGGCATAGTCCACCAGTTCATTGACGGAGTCCTGGTCGACTATCTGCCTACCGTCAGGTCCTTGTATCATCTGCCAGCGCATACAGCCGTATCCGAGGATGGATACCTTGTCGCCGGTGTTGGGGTTGGTACGCAGGGGCATGCCTTCGGAAATACCCGCTGCCGGATCGGACCGCCTGCCCGAGCCGGGCTTGCAGGCGGCGGCAGTACCGAGCGCGAGAGCACCCGCGCCGGCCGCCTTGATGAAATCCCTTCTGGAAATATCCTTACCCATGGCCCTACTCTTTAATGTGTGCAACAAGGCCCTCTACGTGGATGGCGCTGATCGGGCGCGAAGGACAGAGGTACTCGCACTTTCCGCAGCCGATGCAACGGTCTTCGATGACGCTCGGGATGAGCGGCGACTGGCGGTTGCCCTGCTCCTTGCGGACCATCGAGATGGCGCCGGCCGGACAGCCGGAGGCGCACTTGCCGCAACTGGCCTCGCCCTTGGCCGAGACACAAAGGTCGTAGTCGACGACCGCGCGGCCAATATGGACCATCGTCTTCTCCTCCCTAGTGATGGGAAGGATGGCGCCGGCCGGACAAACCTGCGAGCAGTTGGTACACTCAGGACGGCAGTATCCACGGTCGAAATCCATCTTGGGCTGCATCAGGTGACCGGGATCGGTGCTCGGACGCAGGACATTGTTGGGACAGTTGGCGACGCACAGCTGGCAGGCCGTGCAATGCTTGTAGAAATGCTTGGCGCTGACAGCTCCCGGAGGGACAAGGCGCTGTTCGCGCTTCGGAGCCTTCTTGGGAAGGATGGCAGCCAGGCCGCCGTCGGTCTTCTCGCCCTCCTGGGCGTGAAGCAGGGCGGCAGATCCCGCCATCAGGGCTCCCAGCATGAACGCGCGCTTGCCGGCATCCGGAGCCTCTTCCGACGCATTTCCAGCCGGAGCGGCGGGCGCCTCCGCCGGAGCGGCGGGCTCAGCCGGAGCCGGTGTCGCGGCAGGGGCAGGAACGGCCTTGGCCTTCTTCGGACCATAGGCGAAGCGATAATCGAGAGCGCCTTCCGAGCATTGCTGCACGCACTCGAAGCAGACTACGCAGCGGGAGCAGTCGACCTTGTGGGCTTCACCGTCGATACAGGAAGCCTTGCAGTTCTTGTAGCACTTGCCGCAGGCTACACATTTGCTCTCGTCGATGGTTATGCGGAAGAGAGAGAAGCGCGAGATAAAACTGAGCGTGGTACCCACCGGGCAGATGTTGTTGCACCAGGAGCGTCCGTCAGTCCAGGCCAGATAGGTAACGCATGCCAGGGTGAGGAAAGCCACGAGAGGCACGATCCAGCCGTTGGGGTGGACGATACTGGTGACGATACGCCCGTAAGCGCTGTAAGGCGCGAGGAGGGCTACCAGGACCTGGATGCCGAGCACGAGGCAGAGCACGAAAACGGCCCAGACACCATACCGGAGCAGTTTGTGCTCGGGCTTGTAACCGAAATTCTTGCCGATACGGCGTTCAAGTTTGGGTACGGGCTTGCCCGCAGCCTTGGCCTTGGCGGCCCTGCGGGCAAAGCGTTTCATCTGAAGTTTCCCGAGGGTGCGGCGTACCCAAAGGACGAGGTCCTGGTACACGCCGAGCGGGCAGATGACGGAGCAGTAGGTGCGTCCGCAGACAAAGGTCAGCAGCACCAGCGCGACTATTACTGCGACGTTGAGGGCGAGGCAGGCGGGAAGGAACTGGAGCTTTGCCATCCAGCCCCACCATTGCTGTCCGATACCGACGAGGAGCAGGGTGATACCGACGAAGAATACGGTCGCAAGCGCGATTCTGGTTTTCTTCAGCATATTAGGTTGTATTAAAGGTTAAGCGAACCTGTTTCAGGAACGATGCCCAGTTTGGCGAGCAAAGCCCCCGGTTGCGGGTCGTGCCCGCGGAAGCGTCTGTAAAGCACGGCCTCGTCTTCGGAGCTGCCGCGCGAAAGGATGTTGTCCCGGAACGAACGGGCTACTTCGGCGCTGAAGATGCCCTTCTCCCGGAACAGGGAGAATGCGTCTGCCTCGAGTACCTCGGCCCACTTGTAGGAGTAGTATCCGGCGCAATAGCCGCCGGAGAAGATATGGCTGAAAGTCGTGGACACGCAGGCGCCTGCGGGCTGAGGGAGCGTGCGGAACGGCTCCAGCACGCGGTCCTCGAAGTCCACGGTGCCGCAGTCAGGCAGTTCCGTGAGTGTATGCCACGCCATGTCGAGGATGCCGAACTGGAGCTGCCGGACCTGAGCATATGCGGCGTGGAAGTTCCTAGCCTTCACGATACGCTCCACAAGGGCCTCGGGAATGGGTTCCCCCGTCCGGTAATGCCGGGCAAAGGTGCGGAGCCACTCCGCCTCGAAGGCCCAGTTCTCCATTATCTGGCTCGGGAGTTCCACGAAATCGTGGTCCACGTTGGTACAGGTCAGCGAGCCGTAGCGTCCCTCGGAAAGGATACCGTGCAGGGAATGTCCGAACTCGTGAAGGAATGTGGTCAACTCGTCGTGCGTCAGCAGCGAAGGCGCCTCAGACGTGGGCTTGGAGAAATTGGTGACTATGCTGATGAAGGGACGCTCCTCGACTCCGTCGACGATGCGCTGCCCGCGGAACTCCGTCATCCACGCGCCGCCCCTCTTGGACTTGCGGGGGAAGAAATCGGCATAGAAAAGCGCCAGATGCCGGCCTCCGGCATCCTGGACGTCATAGATACGGACGTCGGGATGATAGATCGGCAGGTCCTTCCGCTCATTGAAAGTCAATCCGTAAAGAGTCCCGGCAAGGCCGAAGACGGCTTCAATGCAGTCTTCAAGGCGGAAATATGGCTTGAGTTCCTCCTCCTTGAGGCCGTACTCCTCCGCACGGAGTTTCTCGGACCAATACGGGAAGTCCCACGGCTCCAGACGCTCTGCGCCGAATCCGCGGGAGCGCGCAAACGCCTCCAGCTCCGCGACTTCGCGTCGCGCGGCTGGCAGCGACGGCCCCATCAGCTCATCTATGAAGGACCGGACGTGATCGACGGACTTGACCATCCTGTCTTCGGTGGCGAAATCAGCATAGGTATCATAGCCCAGAAGGCGGGCAATGCGGATGCGCAGCCCGACGATCTGGCGGCAGATATCGGTATTGTCGTTCTCCCCTGACGTCGCGCGGGTATTGTACTCCCGCCAGATGCGCTCGCGCAGCTCGCGGCGGGCGCTGAACTTCAGGAACGGGACGTAGCTCGGGGCGGTGAGGTCGAAGACCCAGCCCCCGAGCTCCCTGGACCTTGCCGCTTCGGCACCCGACGCGACGACATAGTCAGGAAGTCCCTCCAGATCAGCCTCTTCCGTCAGATGCAGGAAGAACGCGTACGTAGCAGCCAGGGCATTCTTCCCGAACTTGAGCTGAAGGAGCGAAAGTTCTTCGGAAAGTTTGGCGTACAGGGCCTTGTCTTCGGCTGACAGCAACGCTCCGCTGCGGACGAAGCCCTTGTATGTCTTCTCCAGGAGACGCTCCTGGTCCCTTTCGAGTCCAAGGGAAGCACGGCGGTCGTAAACGTATTTGATCCGTTCGAAAAGCTTTTCGTTCAGGGAGATGTACATTGACATCTCAGTCAGCAAAGGCGACACCTCTTCGGCTATTGCCTGCATTTCGTCATCAGTGTCGGCTTCCAGGAGATTGAAGAAGATGGAGCAAACCTTGTCCAGGGCGTTTCCGCTCCGCTCCAATGCCTCTATCGTATTGGAGAAGTCCGGAACCTCCGGGCACGCGACGATGGCGTCCACTTCTGCGCGTTCGGCCGCGATGGCCTCCCTGAATGCGGGCATATAATGCTCCCGGCGCACTTCTTCGAAGGCGGGTGCACCGAAAGGAAGGCTGGAAACGGTCAGCAGAGGATTCACCATCATAGACATACTATCCTTACAAAGTAAAAAATAATCTGTCTAAATGTCAAGTCCTAAAAGCTATATCCCAGGCCGAATATCAAAGAATTACCCAAAGTTTCCGAAGCGGTAAGGTACGCAAGGTCGACTGAGAAGCCGGAAAACACTGCGCCCAGTCCGAGCGAAGCGTAGGACGCAAGCGCCTTGGAGGCATCGCCGTAATGGTATCCTGCCCGCAGGAATGCTATGTCCGCGACGCAGTACTCCAGGCCAAGGCCGGCCATCAGCGCTCCGCTGAAGAGGTAGTCAGCCTCGAGGCACAGCTTCAAGGCGTCCACCGGACGTATCGCCCCCGCCACCGTCGCAAGCGACGGCAGGGCCGATGCTCCGCTCCCATAGTCCAGGCCGGGGCCCAGATTGCGGACCGACAGCATCGCAGTGTACGTCTCTGCGCTGTATGAGGCAGAGACGTCTGCGCAGAAGCCTGTCGCCTTCGCCGTGGGCGCTATGGATGATGAGATCAGGCGCGCGTCGATACCAAGGGAAAGGCCCCCGCCGACCATATAGGAACCTCCCACTGAGAAGAACAGGTCAGCAGGTTCATAACTGCCGGTAACGGCACCCTGTCCGCTGGTCATCTCATAGGGGGCGTCCTTGAAATACTTCCCGTCCATCCGCAGGGTCAGGGCCGGAGTGAGCTTGAGACCGACATTGGCTCCGAGGTAAGTGTTCGAAGCACTTCCCGGTGCCCATAATCCTCCCGAAATGCCGGCATCGAGGAACCCGAAATCACCCGGGATCCTCTGTGTCAGTCCCAGTGAAAGCGTCCCGGCGTCCCCCGGAACCAGAAGTGCGGAGGCGCTTTGGGAATAAACGGTTCCGGCAGCCAGCAGCCAAGCTGCCACGCATATCATGTACTTTCTCATACGCATCAGATCTTGACTATCGTGTAAGTGTCGTTAAGTCCCGCTCCCTTCAGGTAGAGGTAGTAAGTGCCTGCGGCAAGGTCGCCCAAATCGAGCGACATGGGCTCGAACGGCGATACCGTTGCCTTTCCTGAACGGACCACGGCTCCGGCCTTGTTGCTGAGCCGGTACTCCAATTCTCCGGAACCTCCGGGGAGCACGGTGAGGGTTGTCTTTACCGGATTGGGGAAGATATCCACCGGCCTGGACGAATCCCTTACCAGCACCTTGAAGACGATCTGGCAGGTCGCTCCCGCGGCATCGGTCGCAGTAATGGTCACATCGGTAAGGCCATAGCCAAGCGCAGTCATGGTAACCCTGTCCCCGGAAGGATTAAGATGGACGACATTCTGGACGGACGTAGCGATGGTGTAAGCCAAGGATTCCCCGTCCTCATCGGCGACATACTCCGACATATCTATCACGCGGCTCTCTCCTGATCCGCCTAACATGATGTTATCCATCTCCTTCCGGACTTTCGGAGGATGGTTTTCCAGTATCTCGTATTCAATCTGGCGGGTCGCAGTGGCGCCGAAACTGTCCGTCGCAGTGATGCGAGCCGAATAGCGGCCCTGCGGAGCGTTCTTGCCTACGATTCGGGCAGATATGCCTCCTTCCTCATCATAAAAGGTAAGGGCGGAAGAACCGGTCTCGGTAACGACACTGACCGCATGTCCGTCGGGATCAGACACGGAGAAGCTTACATATAGCGTCTCGAACGGCCTCAAACGGAAATCCCCGGTATAGTCGGTAGCGATAACGGGGGGATTGTTGACCTCCGTGTGAACATCATAGACTGCTGAAGGTTCAGCGTAATTGCCGTTATAATCGAATGCTGTCACGGTCACGAAATAATCCGTGTCGAAATCCAATCCTGATAGAGTGGTGGATATCCTTTCACCGACGGATGCCGTACCTGTCTCGACCACGGCCTTGACCACGGATGAAGGAAGTTTCCTCGGATCAGCGCCTTCGATTACTTCCCGGTCCTTGGAAGCCGCGACGAGGAAACCGAACGCTGCGACATCATCAGGGTCGGCTGTCACCTCCCATTCCGCTGTGACAAAGTTGGATTTGGTAGAAAGGCTGACATCATCCACCTGTCCAGGTGGGATGGTCCCTCCGTATGTCATCGACCCGAGAGCATCCACAAGCGGACCGATCTTCAGGTATAAGGGGACCTTCGTCGGGTTGGCGCCACCAAGAAGCCTTTCCTTGAGCATTTCATTCGTGAATCCGGGACCACCGAAATATGAAACGATAAGTGCAGCTACACCAGAAACCTGAGGGCAGGCCATGGACGTGCCCTGCATGTTTCCATATCCTCCTCCAGTAATGGTACTGAGTATCATGGGGCCTTTCTTGACATCCCCCCCTGGAGCGCAGATGTCCACCCAGTCACCATTGTTGGAATAATATGCCCTCTCGAATTTTCCGCTAAGGGCTCCCACCGATATCACCTTGTCATATGCGGCAGGCCATGCCATCCTATATCCCTCGTTTCCGGCGGCGAAAATGACGACACCCCCCTTCATGGGGCTGTCCGGAAGCTGGTTTCCCTCTTTGTCGCAGCCGGCGTATTGTATGAAATAGTCGATTGCCGGGCCCATGGCACCGACGCTTCCTTTCTCCGCATCAGCCTCGCTGTCATAAACATAGCCCCAGCTGTTATTGGCTATGACTGCACCGTGGTCAGCTGCCCAGACCATTGCGTTGTAGGAATCGCCCTGGATTGTCTTCTCTGGATCGGCGGGATCCTCCATAAAAATTGCACACGAGAGGATACGTACTCCACCCTTGCCATTGCTCCCGCCTGCTATTCCGCTGATGCCTACGCCGTTATCGTTGACTGCGCCGATAACTCCGGCGACATGCGTACCGTGATCGCCACCGGGGAAGGAATAGCCGCCCTCCCCGTGAACGAAGCTCTTGCTGCCCTGCGGGCCGCCCGGTATGCATGCAGCGGCGAGGTCAGGGTGATCAAGTTGTACGCCCTCGTCGATCACGGCGACAATCACATTGGAAGAGCCCGTGGTGAAATTGGACCATACCGGCAGGATATTCAGGTCACAACCGGCAGAATAAGCGGGGCCGAGGCTGCCGTCATTATAAAGCGACCACTGCTCCGGAGCCATGGGGTCATTAAAGTAAGAAGTGGAGCGTATCCGGCGCTCCGGCTCGACGTACAGAACGCCCGGGAGTGCCGCGAACCCGTCCGCAGCCTTGGTAACAGGCTGGGATGCAGGATCATACTTGATGCGATACCAACGGTGAAGACCCGCAGCACGATGTCTTTCCTCCCATTCCCCCGCATCCGGGAAAAGTCTTTCAACCGATTTGATACCAAGTCCCTCTAGCGAGATTCCAGCGCCGGTCGCCTTAGTTAACGTGTTCCCGTCAGCAATGGATGCCGCAGTCAATTCATCGAACTGGACAATCATGGAACCGGGAATAAGCGCCGTCCCTTCTTTTTGAGTGTTTTCCGATCCGGCAGTCTGCTCCAGGCCTAGGGAGCAGGACGCTGTCAAGATAGCCAAAGGTATAAAAAAGAGTAAGGCTCTCCGCATAGGCGATGGGTGATAATTATTGTTTGTTCAGTTGCGTACTGACGAATACCAGGAGTTTCTCCAGGGACGGGACCTCCTTCCACTTGATTCTTTCCTGCTTGAGGAAAGCGTTAGCTTCCTTCTTGTCCACACCAGGGAGACTCAATATCTCCTGCTTGGAGGCAGGGATCAGAGTGGCTCCTATCCTCAGATAATAAGTCTGCCTTGTCGGCAGGACATTGCCCCTGAACTTGTCCAGCTCAGTCTGCTGGATTTTTCTCCCCATCGTATCGAACCTTCCGTCCATCATCAGGGCAAGGCTCTGCGACGATGCGGTCGAAGTCGAAATGCCATAACCGATATTCACCTTACTCTGAGCTTCGGTGTCTATCTCGGTCCCAAGGAGGACCATGCCGCAATCAAGCTCAGACAGGACCTTGTACATGCGTCCCATCACGTTGACATACGGGTCCTCTCCTAACATGGCAGCATAGACGTGAGTCATATCGCATCGCATGATGGTATCATCCTTGCCCACGTACATCAGCGTACCATCATGGACGGCTACGTTGAAAGGGGCGTCGGTCACCAGCGTCCCGTCAAGGGTGCGGGCATTGCCCGTCTGGAAACTCTCATAAATGAAAGGCCAGGTCTCTCTAGGCTGATAATCCTGGGAAAAAGCCGTGAAAGCGAATAACGCGCCTATCACGATGAGGGAAAATCTTTTCTTCATTAGTTTCAAAAGATAAAAGAGCCCGTCGGTCAGAGACGGGCTCTTTAAAAGATAAAACCTTTATTACTCGGCGCGGGTCAAGACAGTGGTGTAGGCACCACTTGTCCACAGGTAGCCTGAATACTCACCCTCGGTAATAAGCATGTTCCATGGACCGATTGAAATGCCCGAGAGTGTGACGGATGCCTTAACGGGTGCATAGGCCCAGCTACCGGCGTCATTCTGTCCAAGAATAACAAGGTTACCATAACCATACGCAGAGGCATCCGTGACAATCTGGTTGTGAGGGATGGCGATGGCCGCGGTGTTTTTGGCGGAATCAAATGCGATGGTAGCGTTAAGAGTCTCTTCTCCTCCCCAGAGGTTGTAAAGCTTGAGAGTCTTGTCATCCACCTTCGTGATTTCCACCTCATACGCGCTGCCGTCAGGCTGTCCGGAATCATAATCCTGAGCCATCCAGGTACCGGTAACGAACACCCAGTCCACAGGGACATAGTCGGCGATGGAGATCGTCACGGTCTTCATCGCACCGATAAACATGCCTTCTGACACGCTATTGATCGTCAGGACGAGGGTCAGGGTACCATTCTTCTCGTGAGGATGATTAATGATCTCTATCTTGATCTTCTGTGAACCGGACTCGGTGAAGTTGAAGACACCGGATTCGTTTCCGACAAACTTAAAGTTCTCACCAGCCTTGGCAGTACCGGAGGTGCTGACAGTCACCTGGCAGGGGCCGGTGACATTGTAGGCGGACAGGTCCACCTCAACGGTCCCCACATTCTCGGCGACGCCGATGGACTTGGTATCGAAAGCTGCCCACTGGACGCGGTTGTATTCCATTTCTTTCGTGCAGGATACCAGCGTAAGGATCGCCAGGGCTGCACTTGCAAGGATATAATTCTTTCTCATAATGCTCGTTTATTAAAGGTCAGCATAGCCCGGATTCTGTACCAGGTTCTTGTTGATGTTCATCTCGTGTGAAGGCACGGGCCAGCAGAAATGGTGATCTGAAGCAGGGAGGACCTTAAGATCATAGTCGGTTCCCTGGTTCAGGGCGTTGGCTGCACCGGGCTGCATCGGGCGGCCTTCATAGCCAAGACCCCAACGCTTCATAGTGACCATGCGTAAGCCTTCACCAACGGTCTCGCGGAACCACTCCTTGCGGACAGTTTCAGTGGTAGCGTCGGTAAGTGATGCGCCGCGTGCGGCCTGAAGAGCATTCAGGTCAGCTTTGGCAGCATCGGCCTTACCATTGGCAAGCTCAGCTTCGGCAGCGATCAGATACATTTCACCGATCATCAGAGGCTTGGGGAGCTGACGGCCGTTGCGAAGGGCGGAGGTCAAAGCAGGGTTACCCCAGTACTTGGTGAAGACATAGAAATCGCCCTGATAGTAGCTACCGTTTATCTGAACCCACTCGTTCTTGTCATACCAGGCGGCAAGACGGAGGTCTCCCTCCTCGTAGCTGTCCACAAGTTTCTGGGTGGGGATATAGTAAGGTTTGAAAACCTGTCCGTGGGCAGCGTCCGAAGTGTAGTATGTCCAAAGGACGTTAGCATTGGTACCTTCTGTGCTCTTGTTGCCAAAGACCTGATAGATAGGTTCCTTACCGTTGTCGTTGACATACTCGGCCGTCATCTCCTCGGCGGTGGAGGCGAGCTTGTATGCTCCGCCATCAATCACCTTATGGGCATAGGCAGCAGCATTGGCATAGTCGGCGATGTCCAGGTAATAGCGGGCGAAGAGTGCGTTGACTGCATCAATGGTAGGCTTCTCCGCACGGGCGACACCCTTGACGCCGGCGAGCAGGCTCGAAGCCTTCTCAAGGTCAGCCTTAACCTGGCTGTAAACCTCGGCGACAGTGGCGCGGGCCGGCTTCTCAGCTTGATCGTAAACAAGCACAAGAGGAACGCAGAGGTCGGAGGAAGCGGAAGCGGAGTAGGCCTTTCCAAAATGACGGGCTAGGTTGAGGTAGCTCATCGCACGGAAGAAGAGAGCCTCGCCAAGGACTACATCCACTTTGGCCTTGAGCTCCTCATTGGCATTCTCGGCGGCAGCGATGAAGATGTTGTAGTTTTTGATGGCGCCATAGTTGTTGGCCCAATAGTCCTCAACATAGTAGTCTCCGGAGTTGAAGTCGTTGGAAGTCACGCGGTGGACTCCACCGTAGTTGTTACCATAATCCAGCGTAGCGTTGAAACCGTCCATCATCAGCTCACCTGTGATGACATATTCGCCCATCTGGATGGAACGGAAGGAAGAAAGCATGCCGTTTTCAAGTGCGTTGAGGTTGGCCTGGGTTTGGATCAGTTGGCCACCCTCTTCGTACGTGATGCTGTTAATCGGCACAAGATTCAAGTCGCAGGAGGCAAGTACAGCCGCTGCAGACACCATTATAGCGATTGATTTGAAAAATCTTTTCATACTGTCAACTGTTTAGAAAGTGAGCTCGAGACCAATGAGATACTGCTTGCTGGCACCGACACGGCCGCGGGTCAGGTTGCTGTCAACCTCAGGATCGATACCGGGGTACTTTGTCAAGGTCAGGAGGTTACGACCGGTGAAGGTCAGCCTGACGCTGTCGAAAAGCTTCTGGGATTCCAGCCACCTGTTGGGGATGGATGCACCAATCTGAAGGTTCTTCAGACGCATAAAGGAAGCGTCGTGGTAGAGGTGGGTACAGAAATAGGTCCTCTGGCCCTTGGTCCAGTCAGGATACTTTGCATTGGGATTCTCAGGAGTCCAATAGTCGCTGACCTCACGAAGCTTGTTGTATGCGGAGTTGAGGTTCGGGTTCTCATAGAAGATGGCGTCGTTATTGATGAGGGTCTTGCCAAGGACGTATGAGAAGTCAGCGGCGAAGGAGAGGAACTTCCAACCGCCCCTCAGGCTGAAACCACCGTTGATAGGAGCGGTATATTTCAGACCAGTGTTCTGAGTAAGAGCCTCGTCGTCGAAGTTCTTGGTGGTCTTGTCCTTGGTAGTTACGTCAGGGTCATCACCGGGGACATACCACATCTGACGGCCGTCCTCAGGGTCGATACCGGCATATACCGGAGCGTAGAACATAACAGGCATGCCCTGTACATATGCAAGGCCGTAGCTGTTCATCTGCCAGCGATAGCGCTGCAGGTCCTCATCCCAAGCAGCGTCGAAGAGTTCGGCGACCTTCTCACTGTTGTAATTGAAGTTGGAGTTGAAACGCAGATAGTAGTCACGGTTCCTGAGGATATCGATGCCAAGAGTGACATCGATACCGGTATTGGTAAGGCCACCGACATTGGCAGTAAGCTCGTCGAAACCGGTGGTGTAAGGATACGGGACGTCCATCAGCATGTTGGTGGTCTTGCGGTTGTAGAACTCAACCTCGAGATCGACAGCGTCGAAGAGACGACCGCTGATGCCTGCGGTGAACAGGGCCTGCTGCTCCCAGGTAAGATTGTTGTTGGAAGGCTGGCCGACCACCCACGCATTACCGTCGTGATAGTTGGTAGTGGTGGAGATGAGGGCGAGGTGCTCATAGTTGCCGATAGAGGCATTACCCTGGGTACCATAGCTGAGCTTGAGGGAAGCGTTGGAGAGCCATGGAGAGTTCTTCAGGAAGCTCTCGCGGCTGAGATTCCAGCGGCCACCGACGGCCCAGAAGGTAGCATTACGCTTGTTGATACCGAAACGCGAGGAAGCGTCGTTACGGATATCGGCGGTGAAGATATATTTGTTGGCGTAACTATACTCGGAGTGTCCGAAGAACGAGAGGAACCTGCTGGATTCGGAAGACTCGGAAATCGAATAAGAATCGGAAGTACCCTGCTGAAGGATGAGCAAGCGGTCCTCGGTCTGGCCAGAGGAACTTGCGGAGAACCTGTCATACCAGTTGCTTACACCCTCGTGACCGGCGAGCAAGGTGACGGAATGGTCGTTTGCTGCCGTAAAGGAGTATTCTATGGTGTTAGTGATGGTGTTGTTGGACATCAGCTGGAAGGACTTGCTCCTGGCACCGGTTCCGCTGCGCAGTTTACTTGAAGGGATGCTGGCTGAGTTGCCACGAGCGAAACGAGTATCGGTACCGATCTGGGAACGGAGCTTGAGGTTCTTGAAAGGCTCAATCTCAATGTAAGTGCTTCCGTTTAGGCCATAGGTAGAGGAAACACTAGGATAGGTTTCCATATAATAATAAGGATTTGCCGTTCCGTTGGGGAATTTATAGGGATACAGCTCACCGTCCTCGTCATAGGCGGGAATGAGAGGGTTCATCATGTAGGAAAGGCCACCGGAGATATAGTTACCGCTAATGCTTGAACCGTTCCAGTTGCCGTTCTGCTGATTCTCATCAACGGAAAGGTTGAGATTGACACCTATCTTAAGCCAATCCTTGGGATGACCCTGGACGTTGGAACGGAGGGTGTAGCGGTCATAGTAGTTGCCGATGGAGGTACCCCTCTGATGGAACTGGGAAGCGGAGATCATATATGCGACCTTCGAACCGCCGCCTTCAACAGTGAAATCGTTCTGGTACTGAGGGTTGTTGAGCTGCTGCATGACCTTGTACCACTGAGTGTTGGCTGTATAGCCCTTGTCAGTATAGTTGGCCTTGAACTGCTCGGGAGTATACATGCCCGTGCGGAGCCAGAAATCCTTGAGTTCGTCTCCAGACATGAAACTCTCATAGAACTTGGTGTTGACCAGGGTGGAGATACCATACTGGGAGCGCACCGTAACCTTAGCCTCGCTGTTGTAGGCACCGGACTTGGTAGTGATGAACACAACACCGTTGGCGGCGCGGGCACCGTAGATGGAGGTAGAAGCCGCATCCTTGAGAACGGAGATGGACAGGATGTCGTTAGGGTTCATCATCTGAATGGAATAGCTTCCGGAAGGAACGCCGTCGATAACGTACAGAGGGGTGGTGGAAGACGTAAGGGAGCCCATACCATGCAACTGCATGGAAGTGGCATTGTCACCGGCCACACCACCGGTCGTCAAAACGCTGAGACCTGCGACCTGGCCCTGAAGGTTGTCGAGTGCGGAAGCCGAAGGGGCGTTCTTGACAATGTCGGAGCGGACGGTAGTGACAGAACCTACGAGGTTGCCGACCTTCCTTGCGGAACCGTAGCCGATGACGACTGCGTTCTCGAGAGCCTCTGAGTCAGGTTCCAACTCAACATTGATGCTGCTGCGGCCGGAAACCGCAACCTCGGCGTTGAGGTATCCGACAGATGAGAATACGAGCGTAGCGCTGGACGGGACGGAGATACTGTACACACCGTCGGCGTCGGAAGCTATACCGGTGCTCGTGCCTTTAACCTGGATGGCGGCGAAAGGAATCGCCTCTCCAGTGGAAGCATCCTTGACCGTACCCCTGACGGTGACGTTCTGAGCAGAGACCGCCACTGTGAGAAGCACGAACAGAGTGCTGAAGAACAGTTTTGCTTTTTTCATAAGCTTGACGATTAATTAAACATAAACATTGAACTGATACTCAAATCAAAGATGCCGTTACAAACCACCAATACCACTGTCCTTAATAATATATTAGGTTGCAACAACATCATAGGGGCGGTTTACTATTAAAAAGCCGCTGCCTATATTATATTCAAGTTACAAATTTGTGACTAAATTTTCATTTATCCAAATATTGAAGTATTAAAAAAACGAGGACTATACTTGTTAAATGGCAATTGCTCTTATGTTTTAAAATGTAATTCTAGATTTTTACTTTTGATTTAAAAGTGGTTTCGCTTCAAATTGCCATTTTATCAATTTCCCAAAAAACTGAACAGATAATGGTTAGTGAATCTGGTTCGCTTGGGCGTATCTTGAAATTGAATCCGTAGTTCGTATCTTCCATTTTTAGTCCAGTTTGGCACGAATATGGCAACATAAAAAGTACGATTGATTAAACATAAACATTGAAGCTATATATCCGGAGGAAGTCGTGAGATTTTCTCCGGATTCTTATTTTATACATATAGCCCTCATTACGCTTACGATTTTTAAGCGTTTCATGGGAAAACCTTTCTAAATATTTAGATAGATGCTAATTATTAAGCAATTCCGGACTTTAAAACTGGAAGCGATTAATATTAAAAAATTTTATTTTTTCGAATTATTATTTATTTTTACAGCCGAAAAGACGAAAAGGGACTGATTGTATTGAAGCAACAGTTACATTTTTATATACCAACTTAATCATTGTCCTATGAAGAGAATCAAAGTTCTTCTCTCAATGCTGCTCCTTTCCGCAGGCCTGATGGCATCCGCCCAGACCATCAGCGTGAGAGGTGTCGTGAAGGATTCATCTACTGGCGAATCCATTCCCGCAGCATCCGTTATCGTCAAAGGGACATCCAACGGATCCATTACGGACAACGATGGTAACTATACCATCTCCGTAGCTTCCGACGCTTCCCTTGTTGTATCTTCAATCGGATACCGTACCCAGGAAGTCGCAGTCGAAGGACGCAGGTCCATCGACATCGAACTCCTCCCCGACATCGAGTTCCTCGACGAGGTGGTGGTGACCGCCATGGGTATCTCCCGTGAGAAGAAAGCCCTTGGATACGCCGTCCAGGACCTCAAGTCCGACGAGCTCGTCCATGCGGCCAGTGCAAGTCTCAGCTCCGCCCTTCAGGGCAAACTCTCCGGTGTGGAGATTTCATCTTCGTCCGGTATGCCCGGAGCTTCCTCCAAGATCGTCATCCGCGGCGCCCGTTCACTTGATGGCAACAACACGCCTCTCTACGTAGTTGACGGTATGCCTGTGGCTTCCACTCCTGACATCGGTACCGGCGACTCCGTTTCCGGATCCGACTATGCCGGACGTTCCCTCGATATCGACCCCAACGACATCGAGAGCATCAACGTGCTGAAGGGTCAGGCCGCCTCCGCACTCTACGGAATGCGCGCATCCAACGGTGTCATCATCATCACCACCAAGAAGGGCTCCGCCGCACAGGCTGGCAAGACCTCTGTCACCCTCACCACCAACTATTCGTTCGATACTCCCGCCGTTTATCCCGAGGTTCAGTACAAGTATGCACAGGGATCCGGTGGAAAGTACA
The DNA here is from genome assembly GCA_017519865.1 of Bacteroidales bacterium. Classification (GTDB taxonomy): domain Bacteria; phylum Bacteroidota; class Bacteroidia; order Bacteroidales; family UBA932; genus Cryptobacteroides. The sequence continues at coordinate 87,598 of JAFWRQ010000032.1, forward strand.
GCCCCAAGTCTTCGCTGTCATGGGGTCCGCTCATCACCGAGCTCCCCAACGATCCCGGTTATGGCGGAAATGTCTCCAACAGCTACACCGATGCCCAGGGCATCCATACCGGAATGTATTATCAGCCGCAGCGTGCCGAAGCCGGCCTCGATCCTTGGACCACCCCCGCTGTCTATGACAACATCAAGGGCTTCTTCCAGACTGGCCACACCTTCAGCAACAATGTCAGCGTAGCCCACAATGCCGGTACGGCGAACTTCATCTTCTCCCTCGGCAACACTGACACGAGCGGTATCATCGACGGCACCTACATGAAGCGCTACAACGCCCGCTTCGCATCCGATGCCAAGCTCAACAAGTATTTCACCATGGGCTTCAGCGGCAACTTCGTCCAGTCCGACATGAACAAGCAGTCGGGTGCCAACGACGGTATCACCGCCGGTCTTTACCACGTTCCCGCCAACTACGACCTCATGGGACTCCCTACCCATGTCCCCGGAGATCCTTATACCCAGGTCAACTTCCGTAACCTGACGTTCAACAACCCTGTTTGGGCTACCACGAACAACTTCTTCGGTGAGAAGTCCCAGCGCTTCTACGGCAACGCCTACCTCGACTTCAAGACCGAGTTCGCAGGCGCACACAAGCTCGATATCAAGTACCAGATCGGTGCTGATGCCTATACCACCGCTTACCAGGATATCTTCGGATACGGAAGCAAGGGCGCCGACGGTGAGATCACCGAGCGCACCCTTACCGAGAACCAGACCAACTCGCTCCTCACCGCGAACTACGTCTGGGCCATCAATCCCGACCTGAACTTCACCGCTCTCCTCGGAAACGAGATCGTATACGGCAGGGAGAAATATCTCTATGCCTACGGCAATCACTTCAACTTTGCCGGCTGGAACCACCTCAACAATGTGGCTTCCTACTCAGCTTCCGAGTCCTACAGCAGGAACCTCACCTTCGGTACCTTCGGTGAAATCGCACTCGACTACAAGAACATGCTCTTCCTGAATGCGACCTTCCGCTCCGACTACGTATCCTCGATGCCTCACGGCAACAGGACCTTCACCTATCCTTCGGCCTCGATCGGCTTCATCTTCACGGAGCTCGACGGCCTGAAGAACAACGTCCTCACCTACGGTAAGCTCCGCGCTTCCTACGCCGAGGTCGGTCAGGCAGGTACCTATCACGATTCGTACTATTCCACTCCGGGCTTCGGAGGCGGCTTCTCAGGCGGCACCCCGGCCATGTATCCTACCAACGGCGTTGTGGCCTATACCCCTTACGCCAGGATCTATGACCCGAACCTCCGTCCGCAGAACACCAAGTCGGTCGAAGGCGGTATCGACCTCGCATTCTTCGACGGCCGCATCACCTTCGAGTACACCTTCTCCCGTCAGGACGTGAAGGATCAGATATTCGCCGTCCCTATGGCATCTTCCACCGGTTACGCCGAGAAGATGACCAACGCCGGAAAGGTCCACACCAACGCCCATGAGCTTACAGTTGGCTTCATCCCTGTCCAGACCAGAAACTTCTCCTGGGATGTCAACGTCAACTTCACCAAGATCGACAACTACGTGGATGAGCTCGCAGAGGGAGTCTCCAGCATCATGCTCGGAGGTTTCGTCGAGCCTCAGGTCCGTGCAGGTATCGGTGACAAGTATCCCGTCATCTACGGTATCGACTACGTCCGCAACGAGGACGGCGTCGTCATCGTCGATAAGGACGGTTTCCCGATGGCCGGCGACAACGCCGTCCTCGGCGCCGTCTCCCCTGATTTCCAGCTGGGTCTCAGCACCGGTTTCGACTGGAAGGGTCTCAGGCTGAACATGGTATTCGACTGGAAGAAGGGCGGCAGGATGTACGCAGGCTCCGCAGCGATGATGGAGTATTACGGTACCGCACTCGTCTCCCAGGAATTCAGGGAGAAGGATTCGTTCATTTTCGACTATGAGCCTTCCGTGAAGATCACCGGATACGATGCTAACGGCAACGCCCAGTATGCACCCAACGATATCCAGATAGACGGCCAGTACGCTCAGTCCTACTTCTCCACCCTCAACGATATCTCCAAGTATTTCGTAAGGGATGCTTCCTATGTGAAACTCCGTGAGATCTCCCTCAGCTATCCGATCGTCAAGGCCAAGTGGGGCTCCGTCTCCGCCAGCCTCTTCGGAAGGAACATCCTTCTGTGGACCGCCATCGCGGGCTTCGACCCCGAGGCTTCCCAGGGTAACAACAACATGGCCGGTGGTTTCGAGAGATTCTCACTGCCCGGCTCTTCGAGCTACGGCGGCGGTCTCAAATTCAATTTTTAAGGAGGGCTAAATCATGAAAAAGATATACAGTTTTATCAAGACAGGTCTCATCCTCTCCGTAGCAGCCCTTTCATTCGCTGCTTGCTCCGAGGATTTCATGGACGAGATCAACCGCGACCTCAGTGTCTCGACGAACTGCGACGCCAAGTTCATCATTCCCGACCTGGAGCTCCGTACGGCCCAGAACATCATCGGCGGTGACTTCAACACCTATTTCGGTTCATACGTCGAGTATTGGGCAGGTACGCACAACCAGCTCTTCAAGGCTGAGAACAGGGACGCCGAAGTCCGCGTCGCATCCACTTACAACAACAACTGGGCGACCATCTACGAGAACATCCGTAACGGCAAGCTCATCGTCGCGAAATGCGCTGATGATGCCGAGGGCACTGATGCCGGCGATGCCGGTGCAAGAGGTATCGGCGAGATCCTTCTCGCTTACAACCTCGCAGTTGCAACCGACGTATTCGGTGATACTCCATACACCCAGGTGGGTGACGCCGCTACCTATCCTTATCCTGAGGCTGACACCCAGGAAAGCATCTACAAGGAGGTCTTCAACCTTCTCGATGCAGGTATCAAGGATGTCACCAGCGGTGGCAATACCGTAGGTCAGTATGACCTCATCTTCGGCGGCAACACCCAAAGGTGGGTCGAGTTCGCCAACGGTCTCAAGGCCCGCTACACCATGAGGCTCATCAACCGTTCCGGAAGCAAGAGCGCTGACTATGGCAAGGTTATCGAGTATGTCAACGCTTCCTTCAAGTCCGCCGCCACCCAGGCTTCCATGTCCTATGACGGCAGTAACCAGAACCCCGTGTTCGACTTCGAGTGGAGCCGCGACGGTATCTCTTCCTGCACCAGCATGTACAACAAGCTTATTGCACGCAACGACCCCCGCGCCGAGCGCGTCTACTGGGATTCTTACTCTTGGGAGCACTATTCTTCCGAGGATGTTCTGGAGCTTCTTGCTCCTACCGGAGATGTTGAGGAGTGCCAGTATGTGTATGCATACGATGCATGGTTCTTTGCTGAAGTCGCCCCTGTGCATTTCCTCAGCTACCATGAGCTCCAGTTCCTCAAGGCTGAGGCCCAGGTCCGTCTTGGACAGACCGATGCCGCGAAGGAGACCCTCAAGGGTGCTGTCGTAGCCGCATTTGACAACTATGAGGTCAATGTTGCAGCCGCCCTCGCCGCCCCGTCCATCAATGCCTATGGCGGCATTGAGGAACCTGACAGCGATCCTTTCACTGCAACAGACGCCGAAGCGTACTTTGACAGCGAAGTCTCTTCACTGTTCGACGCCGATCCCCTCAAGGAGACCATGATCCAGAAGTACATCGGCCTCTGGGGCGCCAATGGCGAGACCGTTGAGACCTATGCAGACATCCGTCGTTTCATGGCTGAAGGCAAGGGTGCCATCTACGGACTCGTCAACCCCGGCAAGTTCCCCCTCAGGTGCCCCTATGGCCAGGATGATGTCGTAGCCAACCCCAACATCGCCAAGATCTACACTGACGCGGGCAACTACGTATTCTCCGAGAACGTCTGGTGGGCCGGCGGCAACCGCTAGTTCATAACAAGCATTACGATAAAAACCGGGAGATGAATAATCTTCCGGTTTTTTGCTTTGTATGTTTTAATTCATTACCTTTACAGGCCATTTTGAATAACAACTAAAAGCATAATAACCATGTCAGAGAAGAATTATAGGATCGAGAGCGACCTGCTCGGAGAGCTCAAGGTGCCCGCCGACGCTTACTATGGAGTACAGACCCAGCGCGCACTCAACAATTACAGGATTTCCAACACCCGCATGTGCGACTATCCGGAGTATGTAATCTCAATCGCATACGTCAAGATGGCCGCGGCCAGCGCCAATGCCGAACTCGGTGTGCTGGACAAGGATATCGCAAACGCCATCATCGCAGCCTGCTGCGAGATCGTGGACGGCAAATTCCATGACCAGTTCCCCATCGACATGATGCAGGGCGGTGCTGGAACCTCGGTCAATATGAACGCCAACGAGGTGATAGCCAACCGCGCCCTCGAACTGATGGGCCACAAGAAGGGCGAGTACCAGTTCTGCTCCCCCAACGACCACGTCAACTGCGCCCAGTCCACCAACGACGCATACCCTACCGCCTTCCGCTATACGTTCGTGCGCATGAATAAGCACCTGGTGGCCAGCCTCCAGGCCCTCATCGCGGCCTTCCGTGCCAAGGGAGTGGAGTTCAAGGATTTCATCAAGATGGGCCGTACACAGCTTCAGGACGCCGTTCCCATGACCTCCGGACAGGAGTTCAACGCTTTCGCCAACAACCTCGAGGAGGAGATTGCGAACCTCGAGCGCAACGCCGTGCTGCTGCGCGAGATCAACATGGGCGGCACCGCCATCGGTACCGGCCTGAACGCAGTGCCCGGCTTCGCTGACCTGTGTACCCGCAAGATGTCGGAATTCACCGGGGACGAACTGGTCAAGGCTTCCGACCTCGTCGAAGCGACGCCCGATACGGGCGCGTATGTGAGCTATTCCGCAGCGCTCAAGCGCCTGGCCATCAAACTCTCAAAGATTTGCAACGACCTCCGCCTGATGGCCTCCGGCCCTCGCTGCGGCCTCCACGAGATCAACCTCCCTCCTATGGCTCCCGGCTCCTCCATCATGCCCGGAAAGGTCAATCCCGTCATTCCCGAGGTCACGAACCAGGTCTGTTTCAAGGTCATTGGCAACGATACGACAGTAGCCTTCGCCGCTGAGGCCGGCCAGCTCCAGCTCAACGTGATGGAGCCCGTCATCGCCGAGTCCATACTCGAGAGCGTGACCTGGCTGCGCAACGCCATCGACACCCTCCGCACCAAGTGCATCGAGGGCATTACCGTCAACGCTGACCACTGCTACGAGATGGTCAGGAACTCCATCGGTATCGTCACCGCCCTCAACCCCTACATCGGTTACAAGGGCAGCACCAAGGTCGCAAAGGAAGCCCTCGAGACCGGCCGCAGCGTCTATGACATCGTACTGGAGAAGGGCCTGATGACCAAGGAGAAACTCGACGAGGCCCTCAACCCCGCCGCGATGCTCGGCTCGCACGCCCTGCTGAAATAGAAGTTTTTTCTTATATTTGCGAAAATCGCAGATATGAAGAAAAAACACATATACCTAGCGATGATGCTCGCCTTGATGGCGGGCATCTGCGCTTGCGGGCACAGGGAAGAACCGGAAATACCGGGAGATAAACCGTACGAGGAGGTTGACAGGGCGATCGCAGTCAACACCTTCGCATTCAACGTCATGAATATCTACTACCTGTGGAAGGACGAGATCTCCGACGGACTCACCGTCTGGCAGATGAACGATGATCCCATCGACAAGGTGAAGCGCGTGCGCTACAAGGATCCGACGGGAAAGGACATAGACAGATGGACCGTACTTACCGAAGACCTCGACGAAATGAAGAAATCGACCCAGGGGGTCAACACCACGTACGGATTCGACTTCAAACTGTACTATACCGATTCCTCCCATTCCGGGGTGTGTATAGTTGTTACCCTGGTATATCCCGACAGCCCGGCGGAGAAGGCCGGTTTCAAGCGCGGCGACGTCTTCACGCAGATAGGCGGCAAGGCCATGACACCGGACAACTATACCGACCTTCTGTACGACGGGTTCCTTTATGCCCCGAAATGCACCCTCACCGACAAAGATGGCAAATCCCACAGCCTCACGGCAGTGGAGATGTACGAGAATCCCGTCCTGATGGCCAAGGTCTTCGATATCGACGGGAAAAAGGTGGGATACCTGCTGTTCAACCGCTTCACGCTGAACGCCTGCTACGACCTCGTCGAGGCAGGGAAGTTCTTCACTTCCGAAGGCATAGACGACCTCATCCTGGACATGCGCTACAACAACGGAGGATACGTGGTCACCGAGTCCGTACTGGCTTCCATGCTTGCGCCCGAGGAAGAAGTGAAAGCGGGGAGCATCTTCGAAACTTCCATCTACAACGACATCCTTGCCAAGGCCTGGGGAGAAGATAACACCTGCTTCGCCGAAGAGATTACCTTCTCCGACGCGAATGGAGAGCATATCGTAAGCGTTGCAGGAGCCAACCCCGGCATCAAGCACCTGTATGCGATCATGACCGGCGAAAGCGCATCGGCTTCGGAAAGCATACTCGTAGGGCTCATGCCCTACCTTGACGTGACGATCTTCGGAGAGCAGTCCCACGGGAAATACTGCACCGGCATCATGTACAGCGCCAAGGACTGGTACAAGGACTATGACGAACAGTTGAGCGACATCCAGAGGAGCCGCGGGCAGAAATACGCCGACAAATGGGGCATCTACGTGATGGTTGCCCGGTATGCCGACAAGTTCGGCAAGACACCCTGCATGCCGGACGGTTTTACGCCCGACTACCCCGTAGAGGACAACCCGCTTGAACCCTATCCGCTGGGAGACCCGCGCGAGGCGATGCTTTCCGCAGTGCTGACGCATCTGGGCGCCGATACCGGGCGTTCCGGGCGCAGCGTGGCGCGCACGGCTGCGCGCACCTTCGCCGAGGAGATTCCGCTTGAGCGGGACCCCATGTCATACGCACATATCCTTTTGAAATAGTTTACTGCATCGAGCCGCCGACGATGTCGAGTATCTCGCTGGTGATCTTCTGCTGGCGGCCTTTGTTGTATTCGAGAGTGAGCTCCTGGAGGATATTCTCGCCGTTGTCCGTGGCTGTCTGCATCGCGACGGTACGCGCAGCGTGCTCGGCCGCGACGCTGTCGAGGATGACTGTATAGATGCGCAGTGAGCGGACGCGCGGCAGCAGGTCCGCGAGCATCTCCTCCGGCGTCGGTTCGATGATCAGGTCCTCCGGCCATTCGCGGGTTGTGTCGCCATCCGCCGTCAAAGGTGCCATCGGGAGATAGGTATCGCACACCACTTTCTGAGTGCCAACCGATACGAAATGGTTGTAAACCAGCTCGATGCGCGCATACTTGCCGTCATCGTAGGCCTTTTGGAGCATCTTCGCAAGGTCATCGGCCATCGAATAGGAAGGATGTGCTACCAACTCGTTCCAATCCTCTGCCGACGGGAAGCCTGCCTTTTTGAGGGGGTCGGCGACCCTTTTCCCGATGGACAGCACCTCGACATCGTGTCCCTCGGCCTTCAGGGCAGCTACGCGCGCCTTGACCTCACGGACGACGTTTCCGTTGAAGCCCCCGCAAAGCGACGAATTGGACGCCACCGCGACGATAGCCACCGTCCCGGCTGAAGAATGGCCGACACTCGCCACTGGAACCGAGGCGGAGTGAAGCAGGAGGGACAGCATCTCGCGGAGCTTGCGCTCGTAAGGACGCATGTTCTCTATGGCATTCTGCGCCTTGTGAAGTTTGGCGGAAGCCACCATTTTCATCGCTGAAGTGATCTTCAGCGTACTCTTGACGGAAGCGATGCGTCCTTTTGTCTCCTTCAACGATGCCATAGCCGGGAATTGTTATTTCATGGAAGCGGTTACAATCGCAGCCTCCTGCTCGAGAACGGAGCAGATGTCGCTGTCGATCTTGCCTGCGGCAAGTTCATCCAGGACATCCTGATGCGAAGCATGCATCGCGTCGAGGAAAAGTCCCTGGAACTCCTTGACCTGATCGATGCGGATATCCTTCATCAAGGCGTTTATGCCGCAATAAAGGAGCGCCACCTGTTCTCCGACAGGCATAGGGCTGTACTGGGGCTGTATCAGGAGTTGGTTGTTCTTGCGGCCTTTGTCCAGTGTCATCTCCGTGATCTTGTCCACGTCGGAACTGAACTTGGAGAACGACTCCAATTCGTTGTACTGGGCCTGGAACATCTTCAGCGAACCGGCAACCTTCTTCATGGACTTTATCTGGGCGCTGCCGCCGACGCGGGACACGGAGATACCAACGTTGATGGCGGGGCGGAAACCCTGGTTGAAGAGGCTGGACTCCAGATAGATCTGGCCGTCGGTGATGGAGATGACGTTGGTCGGGATGTACGCCGAGACGTCTCCGGCCTGGGTCTCGATGATCGGCAGCGCCGTCAGCGAGCCTCCGGCCTTGACCTTCCCCTTCAGGGAGGGCGGAAGGTCGTTCATCTGCTCGGCGACCTCCTGCTGGCCGATGATCTTGGCAGCGCGTTCGAGCAGGCGGGAATGCAGGTAGAAGACGTCGCCCGGATAGGCCTCGCGGCCCGAAGGACGGCGGAGGATGAGCGAGACTTCGCGGTAGGCCACGGCCTGCTTGCTGAGGTCGTCGTAGACGATGAGCGCGGCGCGGCCTGTGTCGCGGAAGTACTCGCCGATCGCGGCTCCCGCGAACGGCGCATAGTACTGGAGCGCCGCAGGGTCCGCTGCGGTGGCGGCGACGACGATCGTGTAATCCATAGCGCCCTTGGCGCGAAGGGTTTCCACGATATTTGCCACGGTAGAACCCTTCTGACCCACAGCTACATAGATGCAGTAGACAGGTTCGCCCTTGAGATACTCGCTGCGCTGGTTGATGATGGTGTCTATGGCGATGGCGGTCTTGCCGGTCTGGCGGTCGCCGATGATGAGTTCGCGCTGACCGCGTCCGATCGGGATCATGGCGTCTATTGAGCGGATGCCGGTCTGGAGCGGCTCCTTGACAGGCTGGCGGAAGATGACACCCGGAGCCTTGCGCTCCAGGGGCATCTCGACGAGATCGCCTTCGATGTCACCAAGGCCGTCCAGCGGATTCCCGAGCGGGTCCACGACGCGGCCGACCATCGACTCCCCTACCATGATGGAGGCGATGCGTCCGGTACGCTTGACCGTCATATCCTCCTTGACCTGGTCAGTGGGGCCGAGAAGCACCGCTCCAACATTGTCCACCTCAAGGTTCATGGCCACGGCCATTACGCCGTTCTCAAACTCAAGGAGTTCTCCGGACTCGACGTTGCGCAGGCCGTAGATGCGGGCTACGCCGTCGCTGACCTGAAGGACCTTGCCTATCTCCTCGAGATGAAGGGAATTGTCGATATCCTTCAACTGGTTGAGAAGGATTTCGGAAACTTCGCTTGCTTTTATGTAGTTCTGCGCCATTTACACGATTCTTTTATTCTTGTCCATAAACTGACGGCGTATCTCCTCCAATTGCCGTGATACGCTGGCATCCAACAGTTTGTCATCAATGATCAGGATGAAACCGCCAATCAGGGCGGGATCCACTTCGGCATTGAGGACCACTTCCCCTCCAAGCCTCTCCTGCAGCATGTCCTTGACCTGCTTGCATAGATCCGGTGCCGGTACGGCCGTTTTCAATGTCACCAGGCGCCGTCCACGGGAAGCATTATACATCTCCATATAGCGGTGGAATATCTGCCTGACGTATTCCATCCGCTTGTTTTTCACGAGCAGTTTCACGAAGCGCGCAAGGTCTGGTTCGAGCCTGCGCGGCATCGAGTCCGGGTCCTTAAGGATCTGCAGGATCTGGTCGTACACGGCCTGACCGTTGCCCGTCTCGTCGACATAACGGAGCAGGGCAAGGGCGTAGCGTGAGGAGATGATGCCGGCGTTCATGCTTTAACTGGGGTTCTCGGACCTGGACAATTCATCCACCATGCGGTTGATGAGGTCCATCTGGGTCTTGTTGTCGGAGAGTTTCTCACGGAGGATCTTCTCCGCCACGTCCACGGAAAGGGATGCCACCTGGCTGCGGATGTCCATGAGAGCGCTCTCTTTCTCGGCCGCTATCTGCGTGCGGGCATGTTTCATTATCTTGGAAGCCTCTTCCTGCGCCTGCTGCTTCGCTTGACTGACTATTGCGTCCCGTGCCTGTGCCGCATCCCTCAGGATGCGTGACTGCTCGGTACGGGTTTCCTCGATCATCGCCGCATTGCGTTCCGACATCTCCGCGAGCAGATTCTCGGCCTTGCGGGCCTTTTCGATGCTCTCTTCAATGCGGTCAGCGCGCTTCTCCACCATACCGGTGATGGCAGGGAAACCCCATTTCGCCAACAGGAAGAACACGATGGCGAAAATGAGCGTCATCCAGAAGAGGAGGCCGAAATCGGGAGTTACGAGGGACATGACGCGCTAGTTGTTGATACCGATGAGACAGACCAGGATGGCGAAAAGGGCGGCACCTTCCACGAGGGCGCCGATGATGATGGCGGTCATACGGTAGTGACCGGCCTGTTCCGGCTGACGGGCGCCTGCCTCAAGGGAGGCGGCACCGATCTTACCGATACCGATGGCTGCTGCGATGGCAGCGATACCTGCTCCGATAGCGGCGCCTGCCTTACCGAGGGCGGTGCCTGCCGCTGCTTGAAGAATCATTGCTAGTAACATAACTTATCGAATTTTGGTTGTTTGACATCAATCTCCCTGACGGCTCAGCCCGATGAAGACGGCCGACAGCATAGTGAATACATAGGCCTGAAGGAAGGCCACCAACAGTTCGAGGACATCCAGGAACACTCCGAAGAGTACCGAAATGGTACTCAGGCCGGCATTCATCCCGACTCCAAGTTTCGCCGTCAGGAACACGACGGCCACCACGCCGAGCAGCATGACGTGTCCCGCCAGGATATTGGCGAAGAGTCGTATCATCAGGCTGAAGGGTTTGGTGAAGATACCGATGATCTCAATTAGAGGCATAAGCGGGATCACCTTGAGGAACATCGGTACGTCGGGCCAGAAGATATCCTTGTAATAGTGTTTGTTTCCGAAAAGGTTCACGGCCAGGAAGGTACACATGGCCAGTACGAATGTTACGGCGATGTTGCCGGTGATGTTGGCCCCTCCGGGGAAGAAAGGGACGATGCCCATGAGGTTGTTGATGAAGATGAAGAAGAAGGCCGTCAGAAGATAAGGCGAATAACGCTTGTATTCCTTGCCGATACACTCCTTGATGATGTCGTCCTCTACCATCGTGACCATCATCTCCATCACGCCTACCAGGCCTTTCGGAACTTCCTCCCGGGCATCGTGCTTCCTGTACCAGCGGGCAGTCAGAAGGACGAGGAGGACGAGCAGGGCGCTGTTGAACATAAGCCCTGCGACGTTCTTGGTTATGGAGATGTCGAGCGGCCGGACTTCCTCTCCGGAAGGGCCACGCTCGACTATCTTGCCGCTGTATTTCCCGCTTGAGGAGATGTATAGGCCTTCATAGGCCCCTTCCTCAAGGTGCTTCGACGAGAAGACGTGCCAGCCGGTGGTCTTGCTGTGTACGATGACTGGCAATGCTATGCTCACCGGATGGCCATTGACGGTGGTGATATGCCACTCGTACGAGTCCCCGACATGACCGAACAGGTATTCGTTCATGTCAAGGTCCTCCGCCCTCGAAGGAACGGAGACCAGGGCCGCGAGCATCACCGCCAGTATGTACCTCAGCCAGCGCATACAGTTATCTCATCGTCAATTATCTCGACGAACCCTCCGCTGATGGGGAGCGTCTCGCGGGCATTGCTGTCCAGGGGGTCATAGCGTACGAGGCCCTTCTGCAGAGAACTGATCAGCGGAGCATGGCCGGGCCAGACCATGAAACGGCCTTTGGTTCCGGGCAGCTCCACTGCAGTGCATTCACAGTTGAGAAGCTCCTTTTCAGGAGAGAGTACTATCAGTTTCATAATCCTATGCCTTAGATTCCGCTATGATCCTTTCTCCCTTGGCGATCGCATCCTCGATGGTTCCGACATTCAGGAATGCCTGCTCGGGCAGGTAGTCCACAGCGCCGTCCATGATCATGTTGAAGCCTTTGATGGTGTCCTCGATCTCGACCATTACTCCGGGCACGCCCGTAAACTCCTCGGCGACGTGGAAAGGCTGCGAGAGGAAGCGCTGCACCCTTCGGGCACGGTTGACGGTGAGCTTGTCCGCATCGGAGAGCTCGTCCATGCCGAGGATGGCTATGATGTCCTGGAGTTCCTTGTAGCGCTGGAGGATCTGCTTGACGCGCTGGGCGGTATCATAATGCTCCTTGCCCACGATATTGGGGTCGAGTATGCGTGAGGTGGACTCGAGCGGGTCGACGGCCGGGTAGATGCCGAGTTCGGTGATCTTGCGGCTGAGGACGGTCGTAGCGTCCAGATGCGAGAATGTGGTCGCCGGAGCCGGATCGGTAAGGTCATCGGCAGGAACATACACGGCCTGGACGGAAGTGATGGAACCGTTCTTGGTGGAAGTGATGCGCTCCTGCATCTTACCCATCTCGGAGGCCAGCGTCGGCTGGTAGCCCACGGCGGAAGGCATTCGGCCCAGCAGGGCGGACACTTCGGAGCCAGCCTGCGTGAAACGGAAGATATTGTCGATGAAGAAAAGGATGTCCTTCGGGCCCGTGCCCGAGTCGAGGTCACGGAACGACTCGGCGAGGGTAAGGCCCGAAAGGGCGACGGAACTTCTTGCCCCGGGGGGCTCGTTCATCTGGCCGAAGACCATCGACACTTGCGATTTCTTCATTTCCTCCATGTCGATCTTGGAGAGATCCCAGTTGCCTTCCTTCATGCTTTCGAGGAAAGCGGGGCCGGTCTTGATGACGCCCGACTCGATCATTTCGCGCAGGAGGTCATTGCCCTCGCGGGTGCGCTCACCCACGCCTGCGAAAACGGAAAAGCCGTTATGTTTCTTGGCGATATTGTTTATCAATTCCTTGATGAGCACGGTCTTGCCTACGCCTGCTCCGCCGAAGAGGCCGATCTTTCCTCCCTTGAGGTATGGCTCCAGCAGGTCGATGACCTTGATGCCTGTGGAAAGCACTTCCTGCGAAGTGGCAAGGTCCTCGAACTTAGGGGGCTCGCGGTGGATGGGAAGCATGGCTTCGGGGTGGATCTCGCCAAGGCCGTCGATGGTATCGCCTATGACATTCATCACCCTGCCGCGGACCGACTCCCCTGCAGGCATGGAGATCGGGGAGCCCGTGGCGACGGCCTCCACGCCACGGCAAAGGCCGTCAGTGGAGTCCATGGCCACGCAGCGGACGGTATCCTCGCCGATGTGCTGCTGCACTTCGATGATGAGGTCGCGTCCGTCAGGGCGCTTGACCTTCAGGGCTTCATTGATCGATGGGAGGGTATTGGCATCTTCCGAAGGGGTGAACTGTACGTCCACGACCGGACCTATGATCTGTGAGATATGTCCAATGAGTGCTGACATGTTGTATGTGGCTTATCGGACAACAAAGATAACAAAAAAAAGTGCATTATATTCTGCAACATTTTTACGAAATTTGCGTCTGATATACAGAAACATTCCAAAACATGAAACGGATTATGACATACCTCGCCGTCATGGCGACCCTTATAATTACCTCCTCCGTGGCCTCCGCACAGACCGCGAAGAAAGATTTCGACCTCAAAGGCTTCACTGCCGTAGAGTTCAGCAACGACTTCAAGGCCACGGTCAGGAAGTCCAACGACTTCAGTGTGTCCGTCGAACTCTCCGAAGAGCTCGTACCCTACCTTGACGTTCGAGTAAGCAAAGGAACCCTCATCGTCGAGCTCAGGAACGTTCCCGCCAAGCTCACCATCCTCAAGAGCAACGTCGTAAACGCCACCGTCACGATGCCCGAACTCAAGGGCGTGACCTTGAACGGAGCCGCCAAGCTCACCGTAGCCGACAGCTTCGACCTCGGGAACGAGAACTTCACCCTTTCCACCGCAGGCACGAGCGAGGTCAAACAAATGGAAATACATGCCAATAATGCGACGCTGTCCCTTTTGGGAGCGTCCAGGGTACATCTCAACGGCGATTTCGTAACCGTCTCCATCCAGTCCTCCGGTACATCCCGGCTTGACCTCAGCGCCGACGCCGACGACCTCGTCGTCAAGTCGTCCGGCACCGCGGTGTCCGAAATCGACGGTTCCTTCGAGACCTTGGACCTGGATCTCGGCGGTACCTCCAATGTCACCCTCAAGGGTGAGGCTGAGGACATGACCGTCGTCGCATCCAGCGCCGGCAGCGTGGACGCGCTCAGGATGCCCGTCACCACGGCGACGGTGCGCCTCTCCGGCGCGGGAGTCTGCAAGACCTACGTCAAGAAAGCACTTGAAGTCCAGTGTACAGGCGCTTCAACGTGCAGCTACAAGGCCGATGGAGAGATCAAACTGGACCTGAAAGAGATTGCACGCACTGCAACCTTGAAAAAACTATAATCGTTCTTGTTTTGGGGAAGAGGGCCCGCCGGATGGTTATCCGCCGGGCCCTCTTTATGCAGGATTTGTGCATTGATAATATGAAGTTTTTGCATATCTTTGCACCTCGTTTTCAGGATATAGGCATATGGCTGGAATCCCGTTCATACTCAAAGGTTTCCTCATCGGTATTATAGCAGCGATACCGGTGGGCCCGGTCCTTATGATGACCCTGCAGAAGTCCGTCAGCGACGGACGCAAGGCAGGGTTCTCCAGCGGACTGGGCGGGACCGCCGTCGATACCATCTGTGCCATCGTCTCTGCCTTCACAATCACCGGAATAGGCGCTTTCGTTGACGCACATTCGACCACCATCTCGCTGATTGGCGGACTGTTCATCATGTTCGTGGGGGTCAATATGTTCCGCACCCGCATCCCGAGGGAAAGACGGAAGAAGTCTTACTCTCCAAAGAATTTCGTAAAGACGTTCACGATGGGTTTGTCGAACCCGGCGGCCCTGGCGGTTATGCTGGCGTTGTTCGCAACATTCGGGATGGATATGCGCGAACAGCCCGCCTGGGTGCCAGTCCTAGCCATAATCGCTCTTGCCACCGGCTCTGCCCTCTACTGGTACAGCATCTCCAGAGCCGCGGCGCATTTCGGCGACCGCTTCAATTTCAAGGTCCTGGTCATCATCAACAAAGTGGCTGCCGTGGGCATCTTCATCTTTGGCCTCATCCTTTTTATCAAGGGCATCGCCCATTAGCCTCCTCCCCAGCCCCCCCATTCTCCCTCATCCTTCGGGAAATGCCCGAACGTAGTGCCCAAAATGCCAGCATCCTTCGGGAAAGGACGCTGTCTACTCCGATGCAGGCGGTGGCACTGTCTCCGCGGAAAATGCTCCGACAGCGCCACCGCCTGACATCTCCGGCCACACAGCATCCGTAACTGCGCTGTGTTCAGTCATGTCCTAAGAGACTCTTGTCAAGTTGCTCCCGATTATCCTGTCATATCAGTAGATTCTCTCACTACTGCACCTGATTTATCCTAACGTATTAGAAAAATCTTTTCCAGTTGCGCCTGACAGGATTTTGACTGAGAGCATTTCTGGCGTTTCAGGGCTGTATTTGCGATTTACCCGACTTTGTAATGTGCCCTTAGGCGCATTTCCGCACTTCAGAAGCCGTTTCTGCGCCTGAGCCTTATTCATCTCCGACAAGCAGCCCTCTCCCCCTCCCACACAACGGAACCCTTGACCAATGGTTGAGGGTTAACGCTGTTTTCATCTGTCCTGCCGGTAACACTCGACCGGCGGTTGAGGGTTAACACTGTTTATGAAGTGAAACGGCTAATGAAAGCTTCCGCAGCAGAGACCCCCAAGAGGAATAGACTAGGAAGAGGATCAAGGAGTAAGTCGAGAGTGGATGACGAGTGGCCAGGGCAGATAGCATGAGAGACTTGGGGCGGCGGAAGAGGGAGGGCGGCGGCAAGGGAGTGCGGCGGAAGAGGGAGAGCGGCGGAAGAGGGGCAGGAAAACAAATGATCAGGGCAGAAGGGACGAACGAAGGGAACAGAAACAAAAGATCCGGGCCAACGATTCGTTGGTCCGGAAAACAAAAAGGCTCGGCCGGAATCATCCAGTCGAGCCTTCGAAGAACGGCAGCTGCCTACTCTCCCACCTGGTGGGGCAGTACCATCGGCGATGGCGGGCTTAACTTCTCTGTTCGGAATGGGAAGAGGTGGTACCCCGCCGCTATAGCCACCGCAATATATTACTTGAGAGAGATCATCTACGACGCACTGCAGTCAGCGATCACGCTTCGATTCTTAAAACCTGGCGTCTTGCAATTCCTTCCTAGGATATTCTTCCCTCAGGAAAGATTTCGGGCTATTAGTACAGGTCGACTGAAGACATTGCTGCCATTACATCTCCTGCCTATCAACGTGGTAGTCTCCCACGACCCTATAAGGAAGTCTCATCTTGAAGACGGCTTCGCGCTTAGATGCTTTCAGCGCTTATCCTGACCGAACGTGGATACCCGGCGGTGCAGCTGGCGCCACAACCGGTATACCAGAGGTTCGTCCGACCCGGTCCTCTCGTACTAAGGTCAGTCCTTCGCAAACTTCCAACGCCCACAACAGATAGAGACCGAACTGTCTCACGACGTTCTGTACCCAGCTCGCGTGCC